>JBGATE010000061.1:0-14318 GCA_044229375.1 Chitinophagaceae bacterium | reverse complement strand
GAAAAATAATACTGATCCCGGTCAGTTATAACATTTTGAGGATCAATTAACAAAACTCCAATACACCCCCAGCCTGAATTGCAGCCCCGGGAGGGCGTAACCCGGAGCCACCAGGTTATTATTGGTAAACCCGAAGCCCCCGTTGCTGAGTTTTTTGGCCGTATTCAGGTTTTCGGCCCTGATAAAGGCCTTAAAAGGGCGGATCCGGAAATGCACATAGGCCGAAATATCGGGCATCTTGTTGCGGATCGTGATGCTGTCCTGGTAAAAGAACTGCCCCAACGCCGGGGAGTAATTATCCGCCTTATAGGCCGACCGGTAACGGATCTCGGTTCCCATGGAAATATCCAGGTTTTTGAAACCCAGGTTGCCTTCATAACCGATCCGGTGACGGGTATAGATCACCGGAACGTTTACCGGGGCATCCCCGACCCGTTGCTGGAACCAGATATCGGCATGCCAGTTCCATCGCTTCCCCAGTTGGATGGTCTTATGCAGGGCTACCTGTAAAAGATTGAAAAGGGTTCCTTCCTGTTGCACTTCATAGAAGCGGGTGAAATAGGTGTAATTGGTGGCTAGATAATAATGGCCCGTGAGCCGTAAGCGGAAAGAGGGCAAAAAATAAGAGGCGAAAAGATGGGTGTTGTTTTCCTTCTTGATATCGGTCGCTCCTTTTACCAGGTAAAAACTGCTGCGGCTGTCAAACAGGAAGGAAGGCGTACGGCTGGTATTCTCAAATCCCAGTTGTAAATAACCCAGTTTTTTCCCCAGCAAACGTTGCAGGCTGATATGCGCCTCATAATCCCCGGAATTGAACCCGGTGAAGAATAATTTTCCATTGGCCTCAATATCCCATTGCTGGTTGCGGGAGCGGTTCCGGTATTCGGCGTGACCGATGGTATTGAAAAAAGTCGTTTGTCCCGATGAAAGTTCTCCCTGTATATTTTGAATGGTAAGACCCAGCCGGATGAATTGCTGCAGGTTCTTTGCATCCGGGTACTGGTAAACGGAGAAGTCATTGCTGAGTATGCGCCAGCGTTCAATCAGCAACAGCGTGTCAAGGGGTCTTCTCAGGCTGGTATCATAGTTCTTCTGGTAATAAACGGAATCACCCGAATAGTCCATGTACACATACTTATTCTTATCGAACTGTACCGTATGTTCAAAACGCAGCCGCGGGTAGAAAAGGGGAATGATCGTGGAGTCGGTTACAATGGAATCCTTCCGGCCCATGTCGTACTGCTGGCGCAGCAATACGGTGAATTCATTGTACTTGTTCCCGGTATTGATCCTGCTTCCGAAGAAATCGGAAGAAAAAGGATTCACCCCGCCCAGGTAAGTATTGATATTGTACCGTTCCTTGTAAATGGGATCATTGAGTATATCGGTGGTATCAATGATACCGCCGTTCTCGGAGGCCAGCATCTTGTTGCCGAGCAATACCAGGTAATTATTATACCGCAGGTTCTTAGACTGGAACCGCGACGTGAACAGGTAGTTATTGTGATTGGTGCGCTGGTTCTGGAAATAACCAGGTGAATTGATCAGCCGGTACTGAAAGGAAAAATTCCAGGAAGGCTTTATATTCTGCGTGTGCATCACCTCTATGATCTGCTCCACCCGGCTCCCGAGAAAATAATTGAGTTCGGAATAAGGACGGGTGGTATTGAAGAAACGCACTTTTTCCAGTTTCCATTTGTATACATCAAAAGCGTGGAACCCGGGATCAAAGCCGGCAGTCATCACCGGGGAAAATAAAAGGGAACGGGATGCCGTACCGGTGTTGCCGAGAAAAATATGGGTGGCAGGCACCGGGTAGCGGCGTGTGAAATCACTCACGGATGAATCCAGCTTGTAATTGCGGGTGGAATCGAGGTAGCGGTAACTGATGGTAATGGAATCCTCGTTCTTATCGCGGTGGCGCAGGCTGTCGGTGGAACCCGTTCCGCCGATGGACCGGCGTGCATTCCCGATCCTTTGCTGCAGACGGTTGCCGATGTTCCCGGGTGTGGGCTCCTGCGCTGCTGCGTTTAAGGAGGGAACGGTCAGAAGGACAAGGAACAAATATGCGATTCTGTTTAACAGACAGTTGTTTTTAGTTTCTGGAAAAAGTCAGGGTATAAAATCTTTCGCAAGATAACCGCAGCAAAGGTATAAATCAGCGCTGATTCTGTTAATTATATCCGGCGGGGTTACCGTTTGCAGTTCAGTAAGGATAGCGGTAGAAATCACAGAACTCTTCGTCGCAAAGAAGTTTCCGGTAAACCGGGTGATTCAACACATCCGTATAATCCATCCACCGGCCCTCCACTTTTATTTTCCGGTACACAAGCCGTATGCCCTGGCTGTAATCCACCCACCAGTAAACATGCCCGGTGTACAAGGGCTGAATGGGTTTGCCGTCCGGGCGGTGCCAGCCGTAAATGGCCACGCGGTCCGTTTTAGTATTTCGCGATACCTGCCCGCTGATCACCACATCTTTTTTGATACCCGCGATCAGTCCCTTCCTCCCCTTTCGCTGTCCTTCAATGATCAGGTGATGCTGCCACATGGTGGGCGTGCTGTCGCGGTACGCATACATCGGCACCGGTTCCAGTTTTACTTTCGCCGCGGTATAAATATCATCAGCGATTTTTCGTGTCGGTAAAAAACAATCAAAGCTGTCGGCGATCCGCTGCGCCGCTATTGGAGTGATGTTCACCCTGGCCCAGTCATCATTGGTGCCAATGGACAAATAATCCGGGGAAACATAATAGGTGGCCCTCACCTGTTTTCCTGTTGAACTGTCTGTGACCGAAACCTTCACCGCAACAAACCTCCGGAGGAAACCAGGAATATTTCCCGCCATTGCTTCCTGTACGGCAAAAGAGTCCCTTTCTGCCCATTTCATGGCGGCGGCCGATCGATAGAAAGCGCTGCCGGTAAGCGAACTGCTCCTGCCCGGCATGTTCATTTTCCGGGTGGCCGTACAGGATAAAAGCAGCAACAGGAGTGGCCAAAAACGATACATGCGCACAAGGTAAAAAAACAATGAACCATAACCTGTAAATGACCAACTAAGATTTATCTTCGCCGAAATTTTTTACGATGAACCTCCATGAATACCAGGCCAAGGAATTGCTGAAGAAATACAATGTACCCGTGCAGGAAGGTTTTGCCTGTACCACTGTTCAGGAGGCGGAAGACGCCTACCGGCAGATCAAGACCCAGACCGGCAGCCGCTTTGCCATTATCAAGGCGCAGATCCACGCGGGTGGCCGGGGTAAGGGCACGATCAGGGAGAACGGGATCAATGGCGTGAAAGTGGCCAAGTCGCTGGAGGATGTACAGGACTTCGCAAACAAATTACTGGGCGGCACCCTGGTTACGGTGCAAACGGGTCCGGCCGGTAAAGTGGTCAACAAGATATTCGTGGCGGCCGATATGTACTATGACGGCCCCAGTGAACGAAAAGAATTCTATCTCTCCGTACTGCTCGACCGCAGCAAGGGACAGAATGTGATCATGTACAGCACCGAGGGCGGAATGAATATTGAAGATGTGGCGCATGCCACTCCCGAAAAGATTTTTAAGGAATGGGTGCACCCCAGCGGCGGTTTGCAGGCCTTCCAGGCAAGAAAGATCGCGTTCAACCTGGGACTTTCCGGTGAAGCTTTTAAGAACTGCATCAAGTTTGTCACCAATCTTTATAACGCCTATGTCGGGCTCGACTGTTCGATGCTGGAGATAAACCCGCTCTTTAAAGCGGCGGATGACAAGATCATCGCGGTGGACTGCAAGATGGGATTGGATGAGAACTCGCTGATGCGTCATGCCGATCTCGCCTCCCTCCGCGACATTACCGAAGAGGACCCTACCGAAGTGGAGGCCGGCAAACACAACCTGAATTTTGTGAAACTGGATGGTAACGTAGGCTGTATGGTGAACGGGGCCGGTCTGGCCATGGCCACCATGGATATGATCAAACTCAGCGGCGGCGAGCCCGCCAATTTCCTGGATGTGGGCGGAACGGCCAACGCGCAGACGGTGGAAGCCGGTTTCAAGATCATCCTGAAGGACCCGGCGGTAAAGGCCATACTCATCAACATCTTTGGTGGAATCGTTCGTTGCGACCGCGTGGCACAGGGTGTGATCGACGCCTACAAGAATCTCGGCAATATCAATATCCCCATCATTGTCCGTCTCCAGGGCACCAACGCCATAGAGGCCAAGAAATTAATTGACGAAAGCGGGTTAAAGGTGAAAAGCGCGATCCTCCTGAGCGAGGCCGCCGCATTGGTGAAAAAGGCGGTGGCGTAATGGTCGTCGTTTTCGCCTAGAGACAAGGCATGCCTTGTCTCTACGCGAAAACGATGGCGACGACGGCGGAAAAAAAACCATAATTCGTGAGGTAAAAACAATTGCCATGGTGATATCGTTGAACGGGAAATGCAAATGAATGCTATCGGAAGGATCGCATCAACATGTTGGGCAGAAATACCCGAACATTTTAGAAATACCGAATTAGATGAATTTGTGGTGATGCCGAATCATGTTCATGGAATTATTATGATCAGCGAATCCGTCATTCCGATCAACGACCCTGCCATACCAATCAACGATCCCGCCATCGTAGAGACAGGGCATGCCCTGTCTCTACGCCGGCAACCCCATCCGCGTTTCCGCAACCCCGGAAAAAACACCATTTCTACCATGATAGGTTCATTCAAATCGGCCGTCACGAAACATTCCCGCCCGATCAACCCTGATTTTGGATGGCAATCCCGTTTTCATGACCATATCATCCGCGACGGCGATTCGTTTAACCGTATTGCCCGGTATATCCGGGAAAATCCGGGCAATTGGAAAACCGATCGATTTTATAAATGATTTTCATACGTAGAGACAAGGCATGCCTTGTCTCTACGCCGTCCCCACCGTATTTTTGATCATGCAAATCACCATCCGCGATATCCGCCCCACCGACAACCCGGTTTTATCCCGAATCGTAAAAAATACCCTGGCGGAATTCGGCGCCAACCATCCCGGTACGGTGTATTATGATCCCACGACCGATGCCCTGTTTGAATTGTTTCAAAAGGAAAGATCAGCCTATTTCGTAGCTGAAATGAACGGGGCGATCGTTGGCGGCGGCGGTATTTATCCTACCGATGGTTTGCCGGAAGACACCTGCGAACTGGTGAAGATGTATTTATTGCCGCAGGCAAGAGGCACCGGGCTTGGCAGAACCCTGATTGAAAAATGCATTGACGCCGCGCGTGAAAAAGGATTTAAAAACATCTATCTCGAGACCATGCCCGAACTGAAACAGGCGCTGAACATCTATGCCAAATTCGGATTTGAATACCTGGAAGGACCGATGGGGAACAGCGGGCATACGGGGTGCTCGTTGTGGATGTTGATGAGCCTGGGGAATGAGTTAGGAGTTAGGAGTTAGGAGTTAGGAGTTAGGAGTTGAGATTTCCCAAAAATTATTAAGGACTACTGGTAGCAATGGCGTAATACATTTACGCCATTACATTTCAATAGTGAAATAAAATCCGTCGGACGCCGACTCTGAACTAATAACTCCGAACTCTTAACTCACATTTCGACTTCGTAAACAGGGCTGAACAAATACAATTTCCCAGTTTTAATTTCCGTGCATTTAAACCGTTTCCGCAGTTTCTCTCCTTTTTGAAATACACGGCCGTCCTTTGTACGGAAAACTGCGCCCGGCGGGAGTTCCTCCACCAGGTGATGACCGGTGGCGCGTTGATCATAACTGCGTAAAACGCGCAGGAGGCCGTCTTCGGCGCAACTGCTGGCGGCGGGATTCTGCAGGGAGACCAGCAGTTCTTTTTCAATGGGCCCCGGGAATATTTTATGCTCCAGGAACTGTTTTAATAATTGCCCGTACACCATTTTCCATTCGCGGCCATGCGCGTAAACCCTGTTCCCGTATTGCTCAAACGTGAGCAGGTGGGCCAGTTCATGCAGCAGGGTGATGAGAAAGGAATAGGGGTTCAGGTTTCCGTTCACGCTGATGCGGTGGTTGCGGTAACCGGTACGGTGACGGTAATCGCCGAGAATGCTTTTTCTTTCCCGCGCCACGGTGAGATGCACTTTATAACGGTGGAGATAGGTTGTTACGGCCGGTGCCGTGCCCGGTGGCAGGTAATGCTGCAGGTGATCGACAGGTACTTCTTTCTTAGGCATCCTTTTTCTGCTTTGCCAGGCGCATCAGTGACCTGGTTTCAAAAAAAGTATAGAGGATATACAAACCGGCGCAAACGATCAGCCCGGGTTTGTTCACATTCTTTTTCGCCAGCATGATATATATAAACGCGGCGATGGCCAGCACAAAGAATTTGATCATGAAACTGCCGTACATGGCCCGCACGGCGGATTGCGGGTTGGAGGAACGCAGGGAACGGAGATTAAGAAGATAGGTAGCCAGGCTTACGGCAAAAAGAAGGAGGTTGCCGATCACCAATACATCCTGGCTGATGCCCTTTTTGGCCAGCCAGCTTTTACCGGTTATGCAAAAAGCGGTGACGAAAACAAAGATGAAGAGGATGGGTCTGAAATCACGGTACTGGTTTCTATTCATTGCGGTTTTTTCTGCTGGTTTCCCTGTACAGTTTGTAAAAAAGCAGCGACAGGATGAGCAAAGGTAATACACAGGCCAGCAATGGCGAAGTGTGCAGCCATTTATCCAGTTTGAGACCGGCAAATACGCCGATGGCCAGGGCCGCGAGCAGTTGCGTACCCAGGGCGGCATAACGCATCAGGAACTGGCGGTTACTATCGGGCGGCGGCTTGCTGTTCATTATTATTCATGTCCACGATATTGGCCCCCATGAAGCACTGGCCGTTGAACGTGGCAGAAGGTTCTACCTGCAGTTTGCCGGCATAGAGGTTCCCGCTGACCACGGACTCACCCCTGAGCTGAAGCAGCTCCTTGGCCCGCACATTGCCGGACACTTTTCCCACGATATCGGCCTGGTTGCCGTTGATATCACCTTCCACCACACCGCTGGCGCCGATGATGATCTTGGCCGAGCTTGTGATGTTGCCGATAATGGTTCCGTCGATACGGAGATCACCGTTACTGCTGATATCCCCTTTCAGGGTGGTGCCGCTGCTGATCAGCGTGGTGCCGTTGCCGGCGGGTGCAGGAATTGACATGTCGGTTTTGTTTTTTGCGTTAAACATAGGTTTGTTTTTAATCGTTGGAAATTTCCGGTTTGGGGAGGTTCAGTTTCACGGTATCCAGTGCAACGGTGCCACCGCCTCCCAGCGCTTTTTTAATTCCTTCAATATACTGTACGTTATGCGTGTTTTGTTTTTCCAGTTCATCCACCCGGTACTTCAGTTGCTTCAGTTCGGTTACTGATTTGTAATCGGTACCTGAACCCGGGATATAATATTTCAAAGGTGTGAAAACGATGAGGGCGACGGTCAGTCCCACCAACACTACAAATATTGTGCTCAACATGATATAAACGCTCAGGCGGGAAAGTTTAAAGGTCACAACCTCCTCATACGTATCGTCATTCATCACCACCAGGCGGTACCGGTTCCGGAATCTTTTGAGCGTGGCACCCGCATCTAATTTTACCATAACCAATGTTTAAGGGAATTAAAGGTAAGCATTGGGGTTTGTTTAAACCAGTCATTCCAGTGGTAAAAAATGCAGGAAAAATTGCGGTAGTTTTATACTAAATTATTTGAAATTCAGTTAATAAGGATTTAGATTGCGCCGGAAAATGCGACCCATCCGAAATACACTCACTGCCTCCATTTGCCTCCTCTTCTGTCTCCCGGTAACTATCGGGATCAGCCTCGACGCGAATGGTCAGCTGGGTTTCGCTTTCGATATCAAGAAACCCAAGGAATACGACGAGCGGGTGCTTCGTTCCGAAAAATCGGACCAGGGCAAATTCGGCCTGCCTAAACGCTTCATTCAGAACACGGTTACCCACTTCAATTACTATTTTAACGCCAACAATAAGCTGAACGAGGTACTCGAAAGGGCCAAGGAGGCTTTCAAGGACGATTATTCCAAACTCCTCCCCTTTTACAACTATACGCTGGATGCCACCGCCGGTGATTCCATCCAGCTGGATTCGATCACGTATAAGTCCTCCACCGGTATCGCGCTGCACGATTTGCGGGGCGACTGGGTGGACAACCTCTACCTGCTCTGGGGCGCCTCTTTCTACCTGCAAAAGAAATTCGATTCGGCCTACCTGATGTTCCAGTTCATCAACTATGCCTTCGCGCCAAAAGAAAAAGACGGTTATTATCTCACCATCGGAAGCGCCCGCGACGGCAACTCGGCGCTGAGCATCGCCACCAAAGAAAAGAAAAGCATCGCCAAGAAATTATTATCGGAGCCCCCCAGCCGCAACGATGCCTTTATCTGGCAGATACGGAACTTTCTTGCGCAGGACCAGTTTGCCGAGGCCGCCAGCCTGATCGTTACCCTAAAGAACGATCCTGTGTTCCCGAAACGTTTGCAAAATGACCTGCATGAAGTGCAGGCCTACTGGTTTTACAAACAGAATATGTGGGACAGCGCCGCCGTTCATCTTACCCAGGCGCTGAGCAATGCCACCAATCTCCAGGAAAAATCAAGATGGGAATACCTGGCCGCGCAATTGTTCGAACTGAGCGGCAACCATAAGGAAGCTGAAAAATATTACGGCAAGGTCATCGGTCATACCACCGACCTGGTGCTGGAGATCTACGCGAGACTCGCCACGATCCGCTCCGATAAGGATGGCGGGGAAAAGAGCATCGAAAAGAACGCTGAAGAACTGGTGAAGATGGCCAAACGCGATAAATACGAGGAATACCGCGATATCATCTACTTCATGGCCGCGCAGATGATGCTGGAAGCGAACAAGACCGACGAGGCCATGGCACTGCTGCAAAAAAGCACACAGTTCACGGGCAATGATCCTTCGCAGCGCAACAGGGCCTTTTTGCAACTGGCTGAACTGTCCTTTGCCAAAAAGCAATACCGCCAGTCCTATAATTTTTACGATAGCCTGAACATGTCCGATCCCTCTATCAAAAACCCGGAAGAGATCACCGCCCGCAAGAAATCACTGGGCATCATCGCCACCAATACAGAGATCATTTACCGTCAGGACAGCCTGCAGCGGATCGCCTCCATGCCCGAAGAAGAAAGAAAGGAATATGTAAAGCAGCTGGTGAAACAATTGCGCAAACAACAGGGACTGAAGGATGAAAAAACAACACCCGCCGCTTCGCCTTTTGCCACCCCGGCTGATGTTCTTTTCCCCGGTAGCACGGCAAAGGGTGAATGGTATTTTTATAACGCCGCATCCAAAAGCAGGGGACTGAACGAATTCAAATCCAAATGGGGCAATCGTCCCAATGTTGACAACTGGCGGCGCAGCGCGGCGATCATTGGCATGACGGCCACTCCCGGTACGCAACCCGCCAATACCGGGCCGGGCGGCAACCAGCCGGCGGGCAGCACCGAACTTACCTTTGAAGCGCTTTATGATAACCTGCCGCTTACCGATATACAGTTGAAGCGGTCGAATGATTCATTGCAGAACGCCCTTTT
The DNA here is from genome assembly GCA_044229375.1 of Chitinophagaceae bacterium. Lineage (GTDB taxonomy): Bacteria > Bacteroidota > Bacteroidia > Chitinophagales > Chitinophagaceae > JJ008. The sequence goes on along the minus strand of JBGATE010000061.1, from coordinate 4,732 downwards.
TACCCTGGGCAAGGCCTATGTTCAGGAGATCGAAGATTGCCAGTCGGGTACGGCAACACTGGAGCAGCTCCGCAGCCGCTTTGCTGGATTTCAGCCCATGGATGAAGTGTTATTCAACCTGTATTACTGCTACCATAAGAATGGTGAAAACGCGAAAGCTGATGCCATTAAAAAGCTGATGACCGAACACCACTCTTACAGTAACCTCACTACGATCGTGGCCACCGGCAAGAACCCGGTGCTTACCCAAAAAGATGTGGCCACAAAAACCTACGAAGACATCTACGACCTTTTTATTGAAGGAAATTTTGAACAGGCCCTGGCCCGGAAGAAAGCGGCGGATGAAAAATACGGCAAACATTACTGGACTCCGCAGTTGCTGTATATCGAAGCCGTGTATCATGTAAAACAACGAAACGACCCGGCCGCCATCAACGTGCTGACGGATATCAAAAACCAGTTTCCCAATACCCCGCTTGCCCAGAAAGCGGAGAACCTGATCAACGTGCTGGCCAGGAGAAATGTGATCGAAGAAGAACTACGGAATATGGTCGTTACCCGCGCCACGGATTCAACGGTTGGAAGAACGGTGATTCCGGTGCAGACGCAGCCCGTGGTTACGCAGCCCAAAAAGGATTCAACGATCAATCAACTTCCGCCGGTTGTGGTAAAACCGCCGGCACCCGGCAGGGACAGTACCAAGGTTACTCCGCCCAAAACAGCGACAGCCTTTGCCTATAGTCCCAATGAAGCGCATTACGTAGTGCTGGTACTGAACAAAGTGGACCCGGTATTTGTGAATGAAGCGAAGAATGCCTTTGCACGGCACAACCGTGACCTTTACCCGGGCAAGAATTACTCAGCCGACCTGTTCCAGCTCAACGATGATAACCGGTTACTGATGATCGCGCCTTTCAGCAATGCGCAGGAAGCCGTTACGTATGTGGATGTGAACCGCCCCAAAACCGCCAGCGAGATCATTCCCTGGCTGAAAGGCGGTAAATACAATTTCCTGATCATGACCAATCATAATTTCGATCTGCTGAAGGAAACCAGGGACCTGGAGGGGTATAAATCATTCCTGAACCAATATTGGCCGGGGAACTTTTGATTACGTTGTTGTAGAGACAAGGCATGCCGTTGTAGAGACAACGCCAGCCTTGTCTCTACAACAACGGCCCATGGGCCGTTTTTTGGCAAAAAATTAATCCCCGGCACGCCCCACCCGGTGGGGTTTTTCCTAATTTCGGGTGTTGCATATTCGTATTCGTTTGCGTATTCGTTTTTCGTAGAGACAAGGCATGCCTTGTCTCTACGAAAAACGAATACGAATTCGCAAACGCAACACCGCAAATCATAACCGTCAAATCATATGAAAAAAACCGTTCGGGTATTCTGGCGCATTTTCTTTTTTGGCTTTGCCGCCTTCATCACCCTGGTTGTCCTTGCCAGTTTGGGTGTATTTGGCCGGATGCCCTCCCTTACTGAACTGGAAAACCCCTCCATCCTCCAGGCCTCTGAACTATATGCCGAAGACGGCACCCTGATGGGAAAATATTATACGGACCGCGGCAACCGCAGCAATGTGAAATACCGTGATATTTCCGCGCATGTTATCGATGCGCTGATCGCCACCGAGGACGAACGGTTTTACAAACACAGCGGTATCGATTTTAAATCCACCCTCCGTGCCGTGGTATCGGCGGGTCGCCAGGGAGGCGGCAGCACCATCACCCAGCAGCTGGCCAAGGCCCTGCTCGACCAGGGCAGCAGCAACAAGGCCTTCCGGGTGATCGAGAAACTGAAAGAGTGGATCATCGCCATCAAACTGGAAAAGAATTTCACCAAGGAAGAGATCATCACCCTCTACCTGAACGCCGTTCCCTTTGGCAATAATATCTATGGTATCCGCAACGCGGCCCGGACCTTTTTCCAGAAAGAACCCGACCGGCTGAATGTGGAAGAATCGGCCCTGCTGGTGGGGATGCTCAAGGGCAATACCATTTACAATCCCGTGCGCAATCCCAAGGCCGCGCTGGACAGGCGCAACGTGGTGATCGGCCAGATGGAAGTAAACGGCAAGATCACTCCCGCTGAAGCCACCCGTTTAAAAGCCCTCCCGATCAAACTGAATTACCGGAAAATGGATGAGAACACCGGCTATGCCCCGTATTTCAGGGAAGTGCTCAAAGGTGAGATCAAGGAGATCCTGAAGGATGTGAAAAAACCCAATGGCAAACCCTATAATATCTATGATGACGGGTTGAAGATCTATACGACCATCAATCCTCATATGCAGGAATACGCGGAAGAAGGCATGGCACTGCAGATGACAGCGCTGCAGAAAGTGATCAGTTCCCGAAAGGATATGAAGGATGGCAGTATCTGGAAGAACCGGGAAAAGATCCTTGAAAAAGCCGCCAAGGAATCGGATCGCTGGAAAAACCTGGAAGAGGACGGGTTGAGCGACAAAGAGATCAGGGCCAGTTTTGATGTGAAAGTACCGATGAAGGTTTTCGCCTGGAATACCCGGAGGGAAAAAGACACCGTGATGACCCCGATGGACTCCATCAAATACCACCTGCAGATGGAACAGGCCGGTTTTATGGCCATGGACCCGGTTACGGGTGAGGTAAGGGCCTGGGTGGGCGGCATCAATTTCAAAACGTACAAGAACGATCACGTCAACCTGCGAACCAAACGGCAGGTGGGCTCCACTATCAAGCCCTTCCTGTACACACAGGCCATGGAAGAGAGGGGATTCACTCCGGAAACGGATTGTGAGAATGTCGCCCAGTTCTTTCCCGGTTCGGGCTGGGTGCCTGCGGGAAAAAAATGCGGCGGCGGTTCCATGACGATGGCGGACGCGCTGGCCTATTCCAGGAACTGCGCCACGGCCTATATTATGAAACAGGTGGGACCCAAACAATTCGCCGACTTTCTTCACCGTATCAATATTCCAACGGAGGTAAAGCCCTACCCTTCCATTGCATTGGGCACCTGCGATCTGTCGCTCTACGAGATGCTCTGGGGTTATACCATGTTCGCGGGTCGCGGTTTTTCCACCCGGCCCTATGCGATCAGCCGGATCGAGGACCGCAACGGCAATGTGATCAAACGATTTGACTACAGTGCCAACCGCAAGGAAGTGATCAGCGAGGTAACGGCCTATACCATGGCAAGGATGATGCAGGGAACGGTGGATAAGGGTACGGCCCGGGGAATGCGCTCAAGGGTTGGCGCCGCGGAGATGGGCGGCAAGACCGGAACCACCGATGATAACGCGGATGCCTGGTTTATCGGTTATACGCCACAGTTACTCGGAGGCGCATGGGTGGGGTTTGAATATAATTTCATGCGGAACACCAGCGAGGGTAACGTCATCGCCCGTCCCATTGCCGAATATTTTTTCAGAAAAGTGCTGGCCGATAAAAAAATGGGGATCGAAAAGGACGCGAAATTCGTGCGGCCCGCTGAACTGGAAAACGAGATCAACAGCGCCGATATCATCATCAGCGATATGAACCCCGACCCCGGCGCCGAGGGCGATGACCAGGGCGTGGGCACACAGGATGATTACAGCGATTACGGACCCGCCGATTCCATCGGCCCCGAATCAAAACCCCTGGAAGAAGAAGAAAAGAAACCCAAAAAAGACACGGGCCGTGTAACGCAGAAGACCCCGGCCATCAAGAATGAGGAAGATGCCGTGCCCATCGGTTCACCGGTGAAGGAACCGGAGAAGAAGAAGGGGTTGATCAAGAAGATATTTGGGAAGAAAGAGAATTAGTCGGCAGTCGGCAGTCTGCAGTCTGCAGTCGGTCTCTGACAGTACATAGACTCCGTGATCATTTCTAAGATCTCGTAATTGATAACCAATACCCGTTGTTAACAATCAACGACCCCTGTACTTTAGTACTCTGACTGCAGACTGCCGACTGCAGACTGAGGACTGAGGACTGCCGACTTCTAATTATCTTGCCTCTACAAACACTCTTGAATGGATTACATCGCCCTCGCTGTGGCGCCGGGACTGGCCATCTGTGTATTTATTTTCTACAGGGATGCTTATAACCGGGAGCCCAAGCTGAACCTTATTATGAGTTTTTTCATGGGCGTTCTGAGTATCGTACCCGCCTTCTTTATTGAAAATGCTTTTTCAGGATATTTTGGCAATAGTTTGTTCGACAAGGCCGCGCTGGCTTTCTTCGTGGTGGCGCTTACGGAAGAAGCCTGCAAATTCGCCGCGCTGCGGTTGTACTCTTACCGGCAAAAAAGTTTTGATGAACCGTTTGACGGGATCGTTTACGGTGTGATGGTGAGCATGGGTTTTGCCACTTTGGAGAATATACTGTACGTGATCCAATCGGCTGAGGCGGGAATGGGTTACCAGGTTGCCCTGCTGCGAATGTTTCTTTCCGTACCCGCGCATGCCACTTTCGGGGTGCTGATGGGCTACCATGTGGGAAGGGCGAAATTTGAACCGCGGCGGAAAACCTATTTGATGTTCCTGGGTTTGTTCTGGGCCGTTTTCTTCCACGGCGCTTACGATACTTTTCTCTTCTGGCAGCAGTCGCCTGAAATAAAACCCTATGTCTCCGACCTGCTCTTATTCCTCGGGGCCATTGTTTCCTTCATTGTGGCGCTGCGGCTGAGTTTTAAACTGATCGCGAAACACCGGGTGCTCTCCCAGCGGACCTTTAAGCCCGGCGCCGCGCTAACGCTCAGAAGG
>JBGATE010000060.1:0-14789 GCA_044229375.1 Chitinophagaceae bacterium | reverse complement strand
ATCTTTTTCTTTGGTTTTAAATGCCGGGTTGCGGAGATAACACCAGAGTATGGTGGCCATTCCGAGTTCATGCGCCATTTCAAAGGCCTTGCTGACCTCCTGGATCTGGCGGGTGGCCTCATCACTGCCGAAATAAATGGTGGCGCCTACGGCGGCTGCACCCAGGTTCCAACTTGCTTTAACGGAGGCAAACATCACCTGGTCGAATTTATTGGGATAGGTCAGGAATTCATTATGGTTGATCTTGACAATGAACGGGATCCTGTGCGCATATTTCCGGGAAAGAAAACCCAGCCCGCCAAAAGTGGTGGCCACGGCATTGCAACCGCCCTCGATCGCGAGCTTAATGATATTCTCAGGGTCGAAATAGATTGGATTCTTGGCAAAGGATGCGCCACCGCTGTGTTCGATCCCCTGATCAACCGGCAGGATGGAGAGATACCCGGTATTGGCCAGCCTTCCTGTACCGTACATCTGCTGCAGGTTACGCATTACCTGCGGGTTACGGTCACTGTTAGTCCAGACCCGCTCTATAAAATCGGGCCCGGGCAGGTGCAGGGTATCTTTTGAAATGGTTTTTGACTGGTGGTTGAGCAGGTATTCGGCTTTGTCGCCAAGCAGTTCGGTGATCTTAATATTTGCCATGCTGGAGAGGTTTTTTAGAACGCAAATATAAGGAGATTGAGTTCAGCGTTCAGCGTTCAGCGTTCAGAGTCGGTTCCAGTCTGATCCAGGGATTACTCAACGAAGGCCGGTTTTTTTAATGCGAAACCAGGAAAATGCAAAGACAGGTTATAATTAACAAGGAAAACTCTATTTAACATGAACGACCTTACTCTGGACTCTGAACTCTGAACTAGTGTTTAAACTGCCGCTGCATCTTCGGTATCACTCCCAGGTTCTTACGGAGCAGGAATTTGAGGTGTAGTTTTACGATCTCGCCCTGGGATCTGCAGCGCAGAAAGGCGGGAAAACGGTGATGTTCGGCCAGTTCCGCGGCCAGTTGTTTTGTTTTTTCCGGTGTCGAGATGGTATCCTTTACCATGATATCCAGCAGGTCCTTTATACGGTAACGGGAGGACGCCAGGCGAAAGGCCATCATCGTTCTCTCTTCCGTCCGGTATTGTTCGATGGAATCTTCGTTCAGGTACTGCAGGCTCATTTCCACCATCGGGAAATTCTCCTTGAAGAACTGCGGCAGGTAGAGGTTCTTCCGGCCTTCAAAGGATTGCTGGTCGAAATCGATACAGCGGATACGGTACTGGTAATCCTCGATATCCGGTGTGATGTCCACCACGAAATTATAGCTGCGCATATCGCCGAGCAGGCGGATAAAACATCGTTCATTGAATTTGACAAACTCCTTGGCAAGCCGGATCTTGTTTGTTTCCGGGTTGTTCAGCATCTGGTTAATGAATACATCACCCGGTATGCCCGGAATGTGTTCCTCCACCAGGGTTTCTTCGCAGGTGAAAAAGGTGATCCGGTTAGGGGAGAGGATATGTTCCAGCTCCAGCCCGTAGATACGTGAAGCATCGGCGATCTTGATATAATAATGATCGTAGTTGTCATTGAACTTGTTCACGATCCGGATCCGGAAGGGATGCGAGTTGCCGAAACTGCAGTAATCGATCCGGGCTACATCAAGATGTTTGGTAAAACTCAGGTTTCCTTCGGTCTTCAGGGTGGCATAGATCTTTACCAGGCCGTCACGGATAAAATCCCATTCTCTTTTATCATAGATGGTCTTTTCCCAGAGCGTATCTTTCCCGCTTTTGTCCTTCAACGGTACCGAATACGTATAGCGCAGCAGGTCCTTATAGGTCACCGGTAGTTTCACCTCCCGGCCATTGTGATGCAGGTACTGGCGAAGTGCGGTGCAAACCGGGAACATCGGTTTTTTCCGGGAAGGTTTATCCGTGATTTCCTGTTTACGCATCCATTCTTTTTTGCGGGTACTTGTTAATGAAATGAAGTTATGATTTAAATAGAAGAGGAGATAACACTGTTTTACCCGGTGATCGTGGTTGATATTTCCCGCTGCAATGAAATGAAATAACCGGGCGCCTGCAGGAGCCTGCTTCCGTACCAGCTGAACATTTCTCCATCCACCAGGAGGATCTTAGACCCCGGCAGTTGTTGTTGGAGCTCCTGTAAATGTTGTTGTTTAAAAGGGAAAGGCTCTGAAGACAATAAAAGGCATTCACAACCGGCGTCACGTAATTCTTCAATGCTTGTTTCCGGGTAACGGGTTCTTCCTGCAAACATATTTTCAAAACCCGCTGCTTCCAGCATGGCATGAATAAAAGTATCCCCGCCGGCGGTCATGTAAGGCTTTTGCCAGATAAGGTAGGCGGATTTGAGACGGGCCCGCCTTCCGGAGCTTTTGAGCAGGAGCTTATCCGGAACCAGGGATTTGGAGTTTTGTGCATTCAAGCCGGAAAAATTTTCCCTGATACCGGAGACAATTTTTTGGGCCGCGGGACCGGTACGGGTGATGCGGCCGATCTCGGTGATCATTTCACAGGCATCATCCAGGTTGTGGATATCGCTGATCCAAACAGGGTAGTCGGTGGCCAGTTCTTCAATTTGTTCCTTACTGTTTTCTTCTTTATTGGCGAGGATAAGATCCGGGTGCAGTTCCCTGATGACATCCTGCTTCAGTTGCTTGGTGCCGCCAACCCTTGTCTTTGTGCGGAACCACTCATCAGGATGAACACAAAATTTCGTAATACCGGCAACCTTTTCACCCAGTCCAAGGTCGTGCAACAATTCGGTTTGCGAAGGAACCAGGGAAACAATACGGTTTGCGGATGCAACGGAAACGGTTCGGCCGGTTTGATCGGTGAAAAAGGGCATTTGATAAATAAGGGTATTCACTCCATGCGGAATCCTTATGCAGCGCAAATTAATAAATCAGGAACAGGAGAAGGGGAAAGTGTTAGGAAGTTCACCGCGCCTCCTGCTAAACTTTGTTTAGCAGGAGGGTTCCGGATGTTGAAATCTTTTCATGGATTTGGACACGGTGACTCAGGGACGGTCTTCAAGGAATTTCCCGGTTGTTACCGGGCTGGACTTTGGACGGTTTTTCGAACGGACGTTGGATCTTCTGGATTTTTCTAGGAACTGGTTTCGGTTTCTTCGGACAGGTATTGGACTAACGAGGAACAAAAATATAGTTTGGGGAAGATGCCCGCAAGAGCAAAATTGCTTTTTCTGTATCGTAAATATACTTGCAGAAAAGTTGCTCAACCGGTTTTCACGGGGTGAGTAATATTACCATAAAGATAAAAACCATAGCATAATAGCCATGGTTGTAAACAATTTATGAAGCCGCACTTATTTGCCCAGGGCCTGGATCACATCGTATTTAGTTACGATGTGGAAATTACCTGCTTCATCCCTGGCAAGCACCGCACCGTTTTCCTTATTGATCAGGTGACTGAGTTTTTCTACCGGGGTATCATATGAAACTACGGGAAACGCGGGTTCCAGCACATCCCCGATCCTTGCATGTTTGATATCGGGGTTATCAAAAATTTTCTGAAATAATCCTCCTTCGCTGATGGCGCCCAGCGGGCCGGAACCATTCATGACAGGAATTTGTTCTATATCATATCTTTTCATGAGTTCAACGGCCTCGGCTACTGTTTGTTCCGGCTCTACGGTGATCACCCTTTGCGTACCCCGGGCACTCACCACATCCCGGAAGGTTTTCACATCGAGGAAACCCCTTTCGATCATCCACTGGTCATTATATATTTTGCCCACATAACGGCTTCCATGGTCATGGAAGACACATACCACCAGGTCATCCTTTTTTAACTTCGATTTCAATTGCAGTAAACCCTGGATACAACTGCCGGCGCTGTAACCGCAGAACAATCCTTCCTCTTTGGCCAGTCTTCTTGCCATCACGGCCCCGTCCTTATCCGTTACCTGTTCAAAATAGTCGATCACGCTCATGTCGTAATTCTTCGGAACGAAATCCTCTCCAAAACCTTCGCTGATGTAAGGATGTACTTCGTTCATGTCAATCTCGCCGGTACGGAAATATTTTGTAAGGAGTGAGCCATATACATCAATGGCCCAAACCTGGATAGCAGGGTTCTTTTCTTTCAGGAACTGCGCCGTACCCGTGATGGTTCCCCCGGTACCTGCCGTACAAACAAAGTGCGTGATCTTACCATCGGTCTGTTTCCAGATCTCTGGCCCTGTGCTTTCGTAATGCGCAAGACGGTTGGCAAGATTATCATACTGGTTCATGTGATAGGAGTTGGGGATCTCTTTTGCCAGCCGGGCGGCCACACTGTAATAACTCCGGGGATCCTCCGGCATTACGTTGGTGGGGCAAACGATCACTTCAGCCCCCACCGCTTTCAGGATATCCGCTTTTTCCTTGGATTGCTTATCGGTGGTTACAAAAATGCATTTGTATCCCTTAACCACGGCAGCGAGGGCCAGTCCCATGCCGGTATTACCGCTGGTGCCCTCGATGATGGTGCCACCGGGCTTGAGTTTTCCCTCCTGTTCCGCCACTTCCACCATTTTAAGTGCCATCCGGTCCTTGATGGAGTTCCCTGGGTTGAAATAATCCACTTTCGCCAAAACGGTGCAGGGGAGTTCCCGGGTGACCTTATTCAGCTTTATCAGGGGAGTATTGCCGATCGTCTCCAGGATATTATTCTTGATGTCCATAGCTATCGTTATGCCGCAAAAGTACGTTTTTTGCCCCGAGCCTGTAAAAAAACCTCCCTGCGAACAGAGAGGTTTTACCGGACTGATGATTCGTAAATCACCAGGCTCTTTTATTGCGTTTATCCTTCTTCACTTTTGGGAAAACGTACAATTCATTTCACCCCTTTCCATTCTCTGGAAAGGGTGAGGGAGTGAGGGATCAGGTTTTTTTGAAGTGCTTTCTCTTGCTGTTTAAATAATTATCCAGCAGGAACAGACCGATAACCACATTCACCATCATCAAAGCGTTGACCCAGGTATTGTTGAAGAATTTGCTGAAATCAATTTTATTCAGGTTTTTGGAGATCGTTGATTCTTCCCCGGCGGCAAAACTCATTTGCCCGATCCCGTATATAAGGATACCGACGAACATGGCGATGAAAAAGAAACCGATCCCCCAGACGATCTTCTTATTGATATAGGTCCTGGCAGCGGGGGCAATATGTAGCCGGCTGATCTCCTCCATCACATTGCGGGTAAAGCGCATGGATGGGTGATCCAGTTCCGATGATTGCAGCCATTCCTGCACCTGGAGCAGTTCCTTATACCTGGTTTTCCAGGCCGCATCTTCCTGCAGCAATTTTTCGATCACCGTTTTTTCTGACACGGAGGCGGTACCATCGATGTATTCCCACAGACGTTGTTCCATGTTCCCTTCCCCCGGGCTGTGGCTGTTATTGAAGTTTGTTTGCATACCGAATTATTTTAGATCTTGTATTTCATGTGCAAAATGTGATTCCATTTTTTCTTTTAAACGGGCCCGGGCCCTGTGCAGCCTTACCTTCGCTGCATTTACTTCGATCCCCAACACCTGGGCAGTTTCATCCAGTGATTGCTCTGCCTTGTAGAACAGGGTAATGATCTGTGCATCGTCAGGGTTTAAAAGTGCAATGGCCCTGTTGACCATATTCTGTCTCGATTTTTGTTCCACCTGGTCCGCCCTTGCCCCTGAATCAATATTGTCGGCTCTTGCAAAAACGGCCTCATTATCCAAAGAACTGATATCCAGCTTTTTTTTCCTCAAAAAAGTGATACCGGTGTTGTTAACGATGGTATACAACCAGGTGCTGAACTTGGATGCACCTTTGAAATCTGCCAGGTATTTAAATGCCTTGATAAATGCATCCTGCGCCACTTCCTCCGCATCTTCCCGGCTTTTGACCATCCGGAGGGCTAATGTAAAAACATAGTTCTGGTAACGGGTCACAAGCCCGGCAAAAGCCTGGTGATCACCCTGCAGCACCCTGCTAATGATTTCATTATCATTCAGTCCGGTAGACATCAAGCTAATATGACTATGTGATAACCTGTTAGGTTACAGTACAAAATACGTTTATTTGTCACGAAACCGGTCTGGTGACGGGTAATTTTGCCGCAACGGTAACCCGTCCTGCCCCTGCGTAGTCTTAATTCCTGTACAGCGTTTTAAAAAGTTCTTTCCGGCTGTAACCTGCTTTAAAAACAGGTAGTCAAACATGAAACGAACTTAACATTATTAATTATAAAAACTACAATTATGGGCGGCCCAGAAACTCTAGTACCAATCACAATGTTCGCAGGCGGTTTCGCGATGGTATTTGGTATTTACTATTTGAAGACCAGGCAAAACCTGGCAATGATCGAAAAAGGGATGAATCCAAAGGAATTTGCCAACCGGCCGGCTCCTTACAAAAACCTCAAATGGGCCCTCTTGCTCATCGGGTCCGGCCTGGGATTGTTCCTGGCCTTTGTACTGGATAATTATATACTGAATTCCGGAATCGATCTGCGCCATGATGATGGCAGGAATGTGCCCATTTACTTTTCGCTGATCGCGATTGGCGGCGGCCTGGGATTGTTTGGCTCCTACAGGATCGAGAAGAAATGGTGGGATGATAATAACGGAAAAGACCGGGCGTAATCTTACTGGATCACACACCTGCTACTGAAGCAATGACGCATGTCATTGCTTTTTTTGTTAACACGATACCCTGTTCTTTTATTTTGAAATTATTTCCAGTGCTTTCCTGATCACCGGGTCACTCGTATTGATCACTTCGAAATAACCGGAATTTCTCCATTTGTAACGCGCCAGCAGTCCCTTCATCCGGAGTTGCAGCTCGGTTTTCTCCGGGTTACTGAGCGAGACGGTGGGAAGGGTATCGCCGGCTGTTTGGCTCACCAGTCCTTCCCAGAGTTGTGCGACCGAAAAATTCCTGTTGAATTCGGCCGCGGAGTTGTACCGGTTCAGTTCGTTGCGGTGTTTCAGGAAATAGCCGTAAACATAATTATTCAGTTTCGGGCCTACGAACCATATGTTCAGTTTGTCAAAATACACGCTCGTGTCCAGGGGCACAAAAACATCCGGGGTGATGCCATCCCCGTCGTAAAGCGTGTCGTTGCAGTTGTTGAAGAATTTTTTCCCGGTATTGTGATTTCTTACGGAATCCCGGGAGTACATTTCCCCGCTGCTGTACCTTTCCCACAATTCGTCCATGTATATTTTTTTCCCTTTGGAGTAGGAACGCTGGATACTGCGTCCCAGCGGTGTATAATACCGGGCAATGGTAAGCCGGATGGCGGCACCGTCGCTGAGTGAATATTGTTCCTGTACCAGTCCCTTTCCAAAAGTGCGACGGCCAACGATCCTGGCCCGGCACCAGTCCTGCAGGGCGCCGGCCAGCACCTCGCTGGCGCTGGCGGAGAGTTCGTCTACCAGTAAAACCAGTTTGCCTTCTTCAAAAAGGCCCGGACGTTTGCAGCGGTATTCCCTTTTTTTAGTGTTCACGCCCTGCATGTACACTACCAGTTTTTCACTGTCCAGGAATTCGTCGGCCATATCCACCGCTTCGTTCATAAAACCGCCACCGTTGCCGCGGAGGTCCAGGACCAGTTGCTGCATACCCTGTTTTTTCAGTACTTCCATTGCCGCCATGAATTCCTCGTAACTGTTCTCGGTAAATTTATTCAGCCGGATATAACCGGTAGTTTTGCTGAGCATATAACCGGCGTCTACGGCAGACACGGGTATGGTGCCACGGGTAACGGTGATCGCCAGTTGTTTCCCGTCTCTCCAAACCTGTAATTTAGCTTCGGAACCCCTGGGCCCCCGTATATAATTCTTGATCTCATCGGTGTGAAAACCTTTTCCGGATAAGGGGGAACCATTGACGCTTGTTATTTTATCACCGATCTGCAGCCCGGCTTTTTCACTGGGCCCGCCCGGGATCACATAGACCACATTCACCGTGTCTTTGAAAAGGTTGAATTCAACGCCGATGCCCTGGAAATTACCGGCCAGGTCATCGTTGGCTTCTTTCAGGTCAGCCGGGGGAAGGTAAACGGAGTGCGGGTCCAGTTCCGACATCATTTCCTGGATCGCCTTTCCTTCCAGTGAGTCGATCTGCACCGAATCCACATACCGGAGCCGGATCAGGTCCAGCGCTTCCTGGAGTGAACTGCGTTTATTGGAGGAAAAAAAACCGTTCTTCCCACCACCTTTATTCAGCCGGTAGCCAATTAACATGCCGATGATCATCACAACCGAAAAAAGCAACGGAAGCCAAACCTGCAACTTTTTATTCCCCATCATATCTTTTATTACGTAATTTGATGCAAAATAATAGAAAACTTCGCGGTTTTAGGTTACTGTTTAACCGAAACATCATATTTGGCAATACCTTAAACCAACCGAAGCAAATAACCTGAACTATCCGGCAAACGATAATCTGCAAACTGCACCATGCCCTCCACCCGATTAATAGCTGACAGCGGCGCAACCAAGACAGAATGGTGTTTGCTCGGCAATGGCAAACGGAAAACGATCATCACGCAGGGCATCAGTCCCTATTTCCTCAATACCGCACAGATCACGGAATTACTGGCAAATGAACTTTTGCCAAAATTGAAGAAGGAGAGAGTCGATGAAATAAACTATTATGGCACGGGTTGTGCCAACCCTGCGAATGCAAGCTCGGTGAAAAAAGCCCTTCTCAAAGTGCTCCCGGGTTCAAAAGCCGAAGTGACCCACGACCTGATGGCCGCCGCAAGGGCGCTTTGTGGCAGGGAAAAAGGGGTCGCCTGCATACTGGGAACAGGATCCAATTCCTGTTATTACGACGGTAAGAAGATCGTTAAGAACAGCCCGGGTCTCGGCTATGTGCTTGGGGATGAAGGCAGCGGGGCCTACCTTGGCAAGAAAGTCATTCAGTATTACCTCTACGGCACATTTGATGATGAACTCCGCGGCCGTTTCGACCTTACATATACGACCAATACCGCCGAAATACTGGAGAACGTTTACAAAAAACCGCTGCCCAACCGTTACCTGGCGGGTTTCGCCAGGTTCCTGGCCGAGAACAGGGGCCATTATATGATTGAAAATATCATTGAGGACGGGTTGAATGATTTTTTCTTCAACCATCTCTGCAAATACCGGGAAACCTGGACACTTCCCGTTCATTTTACCGGGAGCGTTGCATTTGGTTTTAAGGATGTGTTGCAGCAACTTTGCGACAGTTATGAATTTGAGCTGGGCAGGGTGATCAAGGCCCCCATGGAAGGATTGATAGAATATCATAGTTAAAAGCAAGCCGCATGGCATTTGAGAAAATAACGGAACAGCCAAGTAGTTACCGTCACCTGGAAAAGATGACGGTGGGAGAGATCTTAAAGAATATCAATACAGAGGACCAAACCGTTCCCGCGGCGGTGGAGAAAGCCATCCCGCAGATCGAAAAACTGGCGGAAATAGCCTCGGATAAAATGCTGATGGGGGGGCGCCTGTTCTATATCGGGGCCGGCACCAGCGGGCGTTTGGGCATCGTGGATGCCAGCGAATGTCCGCCCACCTATGGAGTGCCCTATGGACTGGTGATCGGGATCATTGCCGGAGGGGAGAAGGCTATCACAACGGCAGTGGAATTTGCTGAAGACGACAAGACACAGGGTTGGAAGGACCTGCAGGAATATAATGTGAGTGAAAAAGATGTTGTTATCGGGATCGCTGCCAGCGGCACCACTCCGTATGTTATCGGGGCCCTGGAAGAATGCCGGAACCGGGGAATCGTAACCGGTAGTATTTCCTGTAACCCGGATTCCCCGGTGAGTGCGGCTGCCGATTTCCCGATCGAAGTGGTAGTGGGTCCTGAATTCGTGACCGGCAGCACCCGGATGAAAAGCGGTACCGCCCAAAAACTGGTGCTGAATATGATCTCCACTTCCGTCATGATACAGTTAGGAAGGGTGGAAGATAATAAGATGGTGAATATGCAACTGACCAACGACAAACTCGTCGACCGCGGCACAAAGATGCTGATGGAAAGGATCAGGGAAAAAGATTACGATAAAGCGAAGGCATTGCTGTTAAAATTTGGGAGCGTGAAAAAAGCGGTGGATTCCGTTGCAGTTCCCGGCTCCCTGAAAAGTTGATACCGGCTTCTGTTTCCCCGGGTAATTTGTTCCATAAACCTTTCTTCTACACGGGAATTACATAAATTAAGGACCTGTTCCAGGGAAAAATATTAATTAACAGGGATTGCCTGTTCGGACTGCCTGGTTTCCTGTTGATCCCTAGGGTTTGTTGCTCCTGCACGCAATTTTTAAAATGCTTCGTTTAGAGCTTTGTATTTTACGCCTGTCGCGGCCCGCTTTTTATCATTAAATTTGCGGCTGTATATGCAGGATATTGAACCCTTTTACAACTGGCGGCATATCTACACCAGTGAGGAAGATCAGCGGTCGCCTTTTTTTGGAAGAACCTACTCTGAGTTTGAATTCTCCCTGGCCGTCTATAATTATTACATCCACCCGCAATGGGATGATTTCGGGAGCCGCACCCTATACCTTAAAGTATTGCTGGCGGATTACGAGGAACAATATGCGGTGATCGAGCTGATCGGGGAATGGAACGATGCGATCGAGAACGATATCATGGAACTGAAGCGGGAAGTGTTGGAAAAATTCATGGACGAAGGGATTTTCAAGTTCATCCTGATAGGGGAGAATGTGCTGAACTTCCACAGTGACGGGAAAGATTATTACGAAGAACTGTATGAGGAAGTGATGGACGAGAACGGGTGGGTGGTTTGTTTAAATATGCCGGAGCAGACCCAGTACGATTTTAAACATGCACACCTGAACAGGTTTGTGGAACTGATGGAACTGGCCAACTGGAGGACCTACAAGCCATTTCATTTGTTTAAGAAGATCGATAATGAGCTGATGGCGCGACTCAGTGACTGAATCAAACCCGCATTGCGGGATGATATATATCAGTTAAAACTTTTACCCGATTTTGACCATCGGGTAGTATTTTTGCCGAAACCCGATTTCTACTCTTACAATTGTAATTATGAAATGGTCTGAAATGTTTACTTCCTCGGTTGGTAAAAAGTGGGTGATGGCGCTGACGGGTATTTTTCTTATACTTTTTTTGATCGTGCATGTGGGTCTGAATGCCTGTATCTGGGCCAATGACGGGGGCCATATGTTCAATAAAGGCGCCCATTTCATGGGGTCCAATATTATACCGCGTATCCTTGAGGTTGGACTGATGGCCGGTTTCCTTTTGCATATTATCCAGGGGATCATGCTGGAACTGCAAAACCGCAGCAAAAGAAAGAAAGGGTATTCCGTATCCATGGGCAATAAAGGAAGCAAATGGTACAGCCGCAGTATGGGCCTTTTAGGTACCCTGATCCTGATATTCCTTATCCTTCACATGACGCATTTCTGGGTACCCAACCGGTCCAACCAGGGCTGGCTGCTGGGAGAGGAAATCAACCTTTACGACAGGATGAAAGAGGTTTTTCAGAATCAATGGGTGGTTATCGTATATGTGCTGGGATGCATTTCACTGGCATGGCACCTGCTGCATGGTTTTCAAAGCGCGTTCAGGACACTGGGTGTAACGAACAGCAAATACCTGTCCTTGTTGAATGCGACAGGGATCTGTTTTTCCCTCATCGTTCCCCTGGCGTTTGCACTGATGCCGGTGAGTTTCTATTTGGGATGGCTGAGTTGAGCGTAGCGACAACGCATGCGTTGTCGTCTCCCGGGAGCTAGGATGCAGGAGTGGGCTTGGGTCGAAAATTTAAAATCATTCATATCCGGTTGGTGCGATCAGCCGGGCAGGATCATAAATCAGAATTTATGCTGGATTCAAAAATTCCCGCCGGAAGGTTAGAAGAAAAATGGACAGATTATAAGGGCCATGTGAAACTGGTGAACCCGGCCAATAAGCGCAAACTCGAGATCATCGTGGTCGGCACAGGCCTTGCAGGCGCATCCGCTGCCGCTGCTCTCGGCGAACTCGGTTACAAGGTTAAGGCATTCTGTTTCCAGGATTCCCCCCGCCGCGCGCACAGCATCGCCGCGCAGGGTGGTATCAATGCCGCCAAGAATTACCAGAACGACGGTGACTCCGTTTTCCGTTTATTTTATGATACCGTAAAAGGCGGTGACTACCGCGCCCGGGAATCCAATGTACACCGGCTGGCCGAAGTGAGTGTGAATATCATTGACCAGTGCGTGGCGCAGGGCGTGCCCTTTGCCCGTGAATACGGAGGCTTGCTGAATAACCGTTCTTTTGGCGGTACACAGGTGAAGCGGACTTTTTATGCTGCCGGGCAAACCGGTCAGCAATTACTGATCGGCGCCTACCAGGCCATGGAACGGCAGGTGGCGCTGGGTAATGTGGAAATGCATTCCCGCCATGAGATGCTGGATGTAGTGATCATTGACGGCAAAGCAAGGGGGATTATCTGCCGCAACCTGGTTACCGGTGAGTTGGAGAGATTTTTCGGGCATGCGGTACTGTTATGCACCGGAGGTTACGGCAACGTATTCTATCTCTCTACCAACGCCATGGGCAGCAATGTAACGGCGATCTGGAAAGCGCATAAGAAAGGGGCCTTTTTTGGCAACCCCTGCTTTACACAGATACATCCTACCTGTATCCCTGTCAGCGGCGACCACCAGAGCAAGCTGACGCTGATGTCGGAGTCGTTGCGGAATGACGGACGAATCTGGGTGCCGAAAAAGAAGGACGATAACCGGAAAGCGAATGACATTCCCGAGGAAGAAAGGGATTATTATCTCGAGCGCCGGTACCCCGCATTCGGGAACCTGGTGCCGAGGGATGTGGCATCCAGGGCGGCCAAAGAAAGATGTGATGCCGGTTACGGAGTGGGAACCACCCGGCAGGCCGTATATCTCGATTTTAAATACAACCTGATCAACAAATACGGAAAAGCGGAAGCCAACAAACAGGGGATAGAGAACCCCGACACGGAAACACTGATCCGTTTGGGAAAGGAAGTGGTGAAGGAGGAATACGGGAATCTTTTCGATATGTATGAAAAGATCACCGGGGAGAATCCATACGAAGTGCCGATGCGGATCTACCCCGCCGTGCATTATACCATGGGCGGACTGTGGGTGGATTATGAATTAATGACGAACGTAAAAGGTTTGTATTGCCTGGGTGAGGCCAATTTCAGCGATCATGGTGCCAATCGTTTGGGTGCTTCCGCACTGATGCAGGGACTGGCCGACGGGTACTTTGTGATCCCTTATACGATCGGTAATTACCTGGCAGATGATATTGCGACAAAACCGATCCCGCTGACACATGAGGCATTTGAGCAAACGGAGAAAGCCGTTGCTGACCGGATCAGCACACTCATGAATATTAAAGGGAAACAGACGGTGGAAAGTTTTCATAAACGGCTGGGAAAGATCATGTGGGAGAAATGCGGCATGGCCCGCAACGAAAAAGGATTACGGGAGTCCATCACCGAGATACAGGCCCTGAGGAAAGAATTCTGGAACGATCTGCGTATCCCCGGCGGCATCAAAGAAATGAATCCTGAACTGGATAAGGCCGGACGGGTTGCGGATTTCATGGAACTCGGTGAACTGATGTGCCAGGATGCCCTGGACAGGAATGAAAGCTGCGGAGGACATTTCCGGGAAGAGAGCCAGACAGAAGAAGGAGAGGCCAAAAGAGATGATGCGAATTATGCATATGTATCTGCATGGGAATTCAAGGGGGAAAGTAACTGGCAGTTACACAAGGAAGTACTGAATTTTGAAGTGGCGAAACCGACACAACGATCTTATAAATAATTGGCCGATTAGCACATTGGCACATCAGCCCATCGGCACACGGGCTAATTGAAAAATTGAAATTTATGGAACATTACATGATGAATCTTACGCTAAAGGTCTGGAGACAAAAGAACGCGAATGATCCGGGTGGCTTTGAAACCTATCCCGTAAAGAACATTTCATCGGAGATGTCATTCCTGGAAATGTTTGATGTCCTGAACGAAGAACTGATCCGTGACGGCAGGGAGCCCATTGCATTTGACCACGATTGCCGCGAAGGAATCTGTGGCACCTGTTCCATGTATATTAACGGGCGGCCCCATGGACCCTGGCATGCCAATACCACTTGCCAGCTACACATGCGGGCTTATAAGGATGGGGATACGATTGTAGTTGAACCCTGGAGGGCCAATGCCTTTCCGGTCATCAAGGACCTGATGGTGGACCGCTCTGCCTTTGACCGCATCATCCAGGCCGGAGGTTATATTTCAGTCAACACCGGTAATGCCGTGGATGCCAACGCCGTACCGGTTCAAAAGGATAAGGCGGATGCGGCCTTTGCAGCCGCTTCCTGTATTGGTTGCGGTGCCTGCGTAGCAGCGTGTAAGAATTCATCGGCACTGCTTTTTGTTTCCGCCAAAGTATCTCACCTGGCCTTATTACCACAGGGTGGCCCGGAAAGAAGTACCCGGGCAATGAACATGGTGGCGCAAATGGATAAGGAAGGATTTGGTGCCTGTACGAATACAGGTGCCTGCGAAGCGGTTTGCCCCAAGGAGATTTCGATCGAAAATATCGCCCGTCTCAACAGGGAATTCATATCAGCGGCCGCCACATCCATCCAATAATATCTTGTTCGCTAAAGCGGCATCAGAATGCCCAGGATCCCCGGAGTGAAAAGGCCCCCAACCAGTCCGCTCCGTTTTCCTTTGTGAGCATGAAAGAGGGACCGACACCGAGTT
>JBGATE010000005.1:0-38619 GCA_044229375.1 Chitinophagaceae bacterium | reverse complement strand
TGGCTGTATTTAGTAACCGCTGGGAAGAACGGGCTTGTTGCCTGCTACTTACAGCAAAAAACAAATTTAGATGAGCAAATTACATTTCACCACCAAACATGCGAACGAGGCTACCGTTAAGCGCAACTGGTATGTTGTGGACGGTACTAATCAAACCGTGGGTCGTATGTGTTCAAGGATCGCAGCGGTTCTCCGCGGCAAGAACAAGGCCTCGTACACACCCCATGTTGACACCGGAGACTACATCATTGTTATCAATGCGGAAAAAGCGGTGCTGACCGGCGACAAAATGAACCAGAAGATGTATGACCATTATACCGGTTACCCCGGTGGTCTGAAAGAAGAAACAGCAACCAACCTGCAAAAGCGTCGTCCGGAAATGCTGATCGAAAGGGCCGTCAGGGGAATGCTTCCCAAAAACAGGCTGGGCCGCAAGATGTTCAAGAAACTGTTTATCTATGCCGGAACCGAGCACCCGCACGGGGCACAGCAACCCAAGGAATTAAAATTTTAAACCCCTATCCCCTAAGGGGGAATAAATTAAAATAAATGGAAAAGCAAAAAAATGGTGTTGGTCGTCGTAAAGAAGCCGTGACAAGAGTTTTCATTTCCAAAGGAGATGGGAAGATCACAATCAACGACAAGGACTACAAAACTTATTTTCCCCTGGTATACCTGCAAAACCAGGTGGAGCGTCCGCTGAAAACGGTGGATGTCGTCAATAAATATGATATCAAGATCAATGCAGCCGGTGGTGGCGTTAAGGGCCAGGCTGAAGCAGCGATGCTGGGGATCGCCAGGGTATTGCTGGAACTGAACCCGGAATTTCGCCCCGCGCTGAAAGCAGCCGGTCTGCTGAAAAGGGATCCGCGTTCTGTTGAGCGTAAGAAGTTCGGTCACAAGAAAGCGAGAAGAAGCTACCAGTTCTCGAAACGTTAACAGGCACATTCATTTTTAAAAACGATCATTCAAATACAATGGAAAATAATACATCCTTACAGCAGCAACTTCTTGAAGCAGGTGTTCATTTCGGCCACCTGAAGAAGAAGTGGAACCCCAAGATGCTTCCTTACATCTTTGCGGAGAAAAAAGGGATCCACATCATTGACCTCAACAAAACCGTGGAATGCCTGCAGGAAACTGCCGCGGCCCTGAAGCAGATCGCCCGCAGTGGAAAGAAGATCCTGTTCGTCGGCACCAAAAAGCAGGCGAAGGATATCGTGAACGAATCAGCCAGGAGAGTGAGCATGCCATTTGTTACCGAAAGGTGGCTGGGCGGAATGCTCACCAACTTCAATACGGTACGCAAGAGCGTGAAGAAAATGCAGAGCATTGAGAAAATGCTCGGCGACGGTTCTTTCGACAGCATCACCAAGAAAGAGCGCCTTACCCTGAGCCGCGATAAGGACAAAATGGAAAAAGTTCTGGGTGGTATCGCCCAGCTGGGTCGTGTACCCGCCGCCCTCTTCATCGTGGATATCGGGCATGAACATATCGCCCTGGCCGAAGCCAAGCGACTGGGTATTTCCACCTTCGGGGTGGTGGATACCAACTGCGATCCTAACAAAGTGGATTATGCCATTCCGGGTAATGACGATGCGACCAAGTCGATCGCCATCATCGTGAACTATATCACCGCCGCTATCGCGGAAGGTCTTGCTGAAAGACAAGCCGCAAAAGAAGACGAGGTGGAAGAAATGACCGATGATGAAAAGGAAAGGAAAGCAGCCAAACTGCAGGCCGAAGCGGAAGCTGAAGGTGGTCGTGGCGGGCGTGGCCGCGGAGCCGGTGCAGGTGGCGGACAAAGACGCCGTACACCTGCGGGTGGAAGCCGTGGACCGGGTGGTGGAAGGAGGTAAGCGAGAAGTCAGAGGTTAGAGATCTGAATAATTAATTTCTTAGTTAACAACAATGATGCGGAAGTTGGTAAACGTCTTACTTCTGACATCAGAATTCAAATACAAATCATGAGTACAGTAACTATAAGTGCACAGGACATCAACAAACTCCGCCAGGCAACCGGCGCGGGTATGATGGATTGCCGCAAGGCATTGACAGAGACAAACGGTGATTTTGAAGCGGCGATCGACTGGCTGCGCAAGCAGGGTCAGAAAGTGGCTGCCAAAAGAGGTGACCGTGAAGCAAAAGAGGGTGTGGTAATTGCCAAAACAACGGCCGATAATAAAACGGGTATCGTTGTTTGCGTAAGCTGCGAAACAGACTTCGTTTCCAAGAATGCCGACTTTGTTGCCTTTGGCCAGGCCATTGCCGACGCGGCCATTGCCAATAATGTAAAAACACTGGATGAACTGATGAATACCAATGCCGGTACGGCCACCGTGGCCGAAATGGTGAACGACAAACTGGCGGCCATCGGCGAGAAGATCGGTGTTACCAAGTTTGAAAGGATCGATGCTCCTTATGTGGCATCCTATATCCACGGCGCATACCGTATTGGTGTGCTGGTGGGAATGGACAAGGAAGCGGCCGATGCAGGCAAGGATGTGGCCATGCAGATCGCTGCGTTGAATCCCGTGGCAGTAGATGCGGCTTCCGTGCCCGCTGATGTGATCGCGCGGGAGAAAGATATCGTGATGGAACTGATGAAGCAGGACCCGAAGATGGCCGGGAAACCCGAAGAGATGCTGGCCAGGATCGCCGAAGGCAAGATGGGCGCTTTCTTCAAGGAGCAGACCCTGACCGCGCAGTCTTTTGTAAAAGACGCCTCTAAAACAGTGGCGGACTACCTGAAAGAAAGCGGTGATGTGAAAGTGACCGAATTCAAAAGAGTGGCGCTGGGTTAATTGACCCGGTTTACAATAGTAAAAGGCTGTTTCCCTGCGAAACAGCCTTTTTTCTTTACCGTATCACACGGGCCTGGTTTACTTTTCGAATTTCACTTTCAGTTTAAAAGTACCGGATGTGGCTGCAGCCGGACCCGAAACGCCGATGAGGATATTATACATTTCCTTTCCGGGATTTTGCATACTGACCCTTCTTTCACTGGTCTGCACTTTTCCCTTCCAGTTGCCATCCCATTTATGGTCCGCTTCACAGGTTATACAACTCCCCAGGTCAGGTACCAGGTAATATTCCGCAGCGCCAATGCGGTAAGCATAGATGCTGAGGTCGGCGTTGGCATCATCAGGAGTTACGCTGATCTTCATCTCACACTGGGTGGGCATGGTAACGGCAAAGAATACATGATTGCCTTTGAACTTGGAACTCTGCGTGGCCGGGAAACAGGCATTGGAGCTGCTCCAGGCCCAGCTAAGATCGGCCATCTTTGCACCATTGGCCAGGTCTCCCTGCACCACGATGGAGTCTTTATCGCCCATATCAATAACGGCGACACCGGATGGCCACTGGGCAGAAGCCATCGCCGCAAACGCAAGACATACCGGTAGTAAAAAAAGGGACTTTTTCATTGTAATAACTTTATGGTTTTGACTTATTTTTTAGGAACAATTTTGATAACCTTTGTCACACCCAGTTCTCCGAATTTCTGACCTTTGTACATCAGCACAAATTCCAGTTCATAACTACCCAGGTAATACGGGGCCTCGATCCCGTATCGTACCGTTGCACTTTCACCTGGCTGGGTCGTTGGCGGGTATAAGGTTTCGGAAGAAGAGGGAAGCAATTCATCCCGTTGGATCGGTGACCCGCTGGGTCCTTTTTTTATCGTAACACGCAATTCAACATCCCGTGGATTCCAGGTGCAGGTTCCCACATTGGAAAGTGAGATCCGTACCTCGGCTTTCTGATCCGGGTACATTTCACCCGGCATGCTGATACTGCTTGAACTGAATTGCCCGTCATAAACACATTCCTGCTGGCTTTTGATCTGTGCCCCGGATGAAACGGAAAACAACAAAGCGGTCAAGGCAGGGATCGCAAATTTAATTTTCATACTGAATAATTTAGTGGTTAAGAGGTAATGAAAGCAGGTAGAACTGCTGTTGCTAAATTGACGGCAATCCTCAAAAGCCAGGTAACACCCAGGGGTGATTTTTTGTATATCATCTGAGCATTAACTCCCGCAGCACAGAGATAGCGGCGGAGCGGTTGTTCACATCCAGTTTGAAATAGGAATTGGTGACATGCCTTTTCACCGTGTTCATGGCGATGAAAAGCGCATCGCAGATCTGCTGGTTGGTCTTTCCTTCGTAGATCAGCTGCACCACTTCAAACTCCCGCTCGCTTAAGGGAGAAACCAGGTGCCGGTTTATTTTGGGGAGGGAGAGACCGGGCACGTGCCGGTTGCTTTGCGCGGCAAAATTGGCCATGGCGATCTCGAGTGTGGTATAGAGCGTTTGTTCATTGAAGGGTTTGACAATATACCCGGCGGGGTTGGTGCGTTTGGCGCGTTCCACAATTGTTTTGTCGCTGTAGGAAGTGAGAAAAATAAAAGGGATACGGTTATTGTTCATGATGTATTCCGCGATATCAATTCCGTCCTTTCCGCTTTCCAGGTTCACATCCAGCAACACCGCATCGGGAGGATTGTTCTTCAGTTCACTCAGCGCCTCTTCGTCATCATAGGCAATACCCGAAACGGTGAAATCATTGTTGTCGAGATACATGGCGATATTTTCCGCAATCAGCGGTTCGTCCTCCACGATCAGTACACGGATGGCCAGCATGTTCAGATGGTTTTGAATTTGGAGATGACCAGCTGCACATCGGTGCCGTGACTCCCGTCGATCAGCAGCCTGGCCTTGAGTTTCTGGGCAAAGGCTTTTATCACCTTGAACCCGAAGGATTGCAGTTTGGCGATGTCGAACCCGGCCGGCAGACCTTTTCCATTGTCCTTTACCTGCAACAGCAATTCGTTCTCCCTGTGTTTCATCGCCACTTTGATCTCGCCTTCTTCCAGGTCCTTGAAGGCATATTTCAGTGAATTGCTGATCAGTTCACTTAAGATCATTCCCAACGGTATCACCGTATCACTGTGCAGGTTCATTTTATCAATATCCGTAACGAAGCGGATCTTATCCTTCCGGATATTATAGGATCGGAACAGGTGATCGGCCAGGGTATTGATATAGTTATTGAGCTCTATCTCCTGTACGGAGCTGGACTGGTACAGGTTCTGGTGAATAAAGGCCATGCTCTGCACGCGCTGACGGCTTTCTTTTATCACTTCCGCCGCTTCCTCGTCCTTCAGCGTTTGCGACTGTATATCGAGCAGGCTGGAGATCACCTGGAGATTGTTCTTGACACGGTGATGGATCTCGCGATTCAGCACTTCCATTTCTTCCGCCTGTTTTTTAATGATGCGGCTCTTTTTGACCTGCCGGCTGAACTGGAAAAAAATAATGCCCGCGGCGAGTGATAGCATGATAATGCCCGCCCACAGCGTTTGTTTATTCTTTTTATCCTGGTTGATGCTTGTCTGTTTCAGTTCATTTTCCCTCGAAAGAGCGGAGGTCAGCAGTTTTTCCTTTTGCAGCTCGCTTTCTTTGAGGCTGGCGGCATGCCCAAGGGCCTCATTCAGGCGTTGTTCCTTCGCCAGCGTTGAATCGATCAGCGAATTCTCCCTTTCGAGCGCAAGTCGCAGCAATAGTTCCTTCCCCAGTTTTTCTTCCTTCAGCAGGTTTTCCCGCTGCAGCGCCTCTTTTTTTTCTATTTCGCTTTTCAGTTGCAGGCGGCTCAGTTCATGCTGGGAAGTCAGCAGGGCGATCGCCTTTTCCTTTTGCTCGGTCTTGAAACGGGTCTCCATTTCGTACAGCATGTCCCTTCGCTGCATAGAAAGCAGGCTGTCCTTGAGACTGAAAAGCTGGTCAGCGGCCGCGGTTGCCTCCTTATCCTTTCCCATTTTTTTGAGTATCCCGTACTTTACTTTTACACTCGCATACAGATTCTGGAGCGAGCCGGCATCCGCTGATAGTTTCTCATTTTCCAGGGCAAATTTCAGCGCCTCTTCATATTGTTTCGATTTCTCGTAAAAACCAATGATATAGGCATTGGCCAGGGTTGCCTGTGTGAAATTACCGGTCTTCAGGCTCATTGTTTTTACATCATTCATGAACTTTACTTTATTGCCGAGATCCTGGGTATTCCAGGAAATATAAAAAAGGTTATGGTCGGGTTCGCTGATGTTTTTTTTCTTCCTTTCGGTCATCAGCTCATTGTATTCATTAAGTTTTTTCCCAAATGCTTCGGGTTTGTTCCAGGTCACATAGAAGTTGGCAAAAACGGTCAGCAGGTAACCGTGATCGGGTTTGTTTTCCCTGGCGGACGTAAGTTCGTAGGCCTTTTGAAAATAGCTTTCCGCCTGCCGGTAATCATCGGCAGTGCTGTACAGGTCGCCCATCACCGAGTACACCAGCCAGTTCCGGTACGGAAATTTCTCATTATTGTATTTTTCACACAAACGGAAATAATATAATGCGGAATCTGTTTTTTGAATGGCATTGAAACAGTTGCCGGTGATCATGTAAGCACTGTTATGCAGGTCGTAGGAGGCTGTTTTAGCCAGGTGGGGCCCGGCAATGTGTATCTGGGTAATTCCCTCGGAGAACCTGCCCTGCATGTACTTCATGTTTCCCCTCTCCACATAAAACCGGGCAATGGTTTCATCATCCCCCGACCTAACGGCGTACCGCTGTCCCTTATCGAGCCAGTATTCTACGCTGTCGAAACGGGCCTTCCGGAAATATTTTCGGGCCAGTGAAAAAAGGGTATCCGCTTTCTGCTTGTCGGTTCCCTGCAAATTTGAAATAGGTGTGGTGTCCTGTGCCATTCCGGCCAGGGGTACGAGCAGCAGCAATACCAGTGTGATTTGTCTCATCCTGTAATTTGGTTACAGAAGGTACAGTTTTTTGCGGATCAAAAAATAACAGTCCGAAAAATCGTACCAGGGAGCATACTACCGCTAACACCCCGGGGTGATTTTGGTTTTGAATACGGATTTGCAGTATGTTTGAGTCATGACGGGAAATGAAAAATACTTCGAAGCGAACCGTGACCTCTGGAACCAGCGGACCCTGGTCCATAAGGATTCCGCCTTTTATAACCTGCCGGGGTTTAAGGCCGGGGAAACCGTGTTAACCCCCATTGAATTGGATGAACTGGGGGATGTGCAGGGCAAAACCCTGCTGCATCTCCAGTGTCATTTCGGGATGGACAGTCTTGACTGGGCCCGGCGGGGAGCCATCGTTACAGGGATCGATCTTTCGGATGCGGCCATTGAGGAAGCGCGACGACTGAATAAGGAACTGGGCCTGGATGCAAATTTCGTTCGCTGCAATGTCCTGGATACCGCTGCGTATGTGAAAGGGACGTTTGATATCGTTTTTACTTCCTACGGCACCATCGGCTGGTTGCCGGACCTGGTGCCCTGGGCCCATATGATCGCTGAAAAACTAAGACCGGGAGGTTTGTTCTACCTGGCCGAGTTCCACCCGGTGCTATGGATGTTTGACGATGATTTTACCCGTATTCAATATTCCTATGAAAACAGGGAGCTGATCGTAACGGAGAACCAGGGTACCTATACGGACCGGAACGCGGCGATCACCGGCAAAGAATACAGCTGGAACCACAGTATCAGCGAGGTGCTGAACGCGCTGATCGGCGCCGGGTTGCGATTGGAACTTTTCAATGAGCATATGTACTCCCCGTATTCCTGTTTCAGGAATATGGTCGAATCCGAAAAAGGCAAATGGCATATCAGGGGAATGGAAGGAAAACTGCCGATGGTCTACAGCCTGCGTGCCATCAAACAGTGACCGGATCCGCAACCTGCAGGACAAGGCCGTTTTCGGGCACCGGCATAACTTCCTGATGAATGAATCTTGTTTTTGTCAGTGGCGAAGTAGTATCTTCGCCCCGAAAAATTCATTCCCATGTTGCCTAAGTACAAACGCATCCTCCTCAAACTTTCCGGTGAAGCATTAATGGGTGATAAAAGTTTTGGTTTTGACACCGATGTCATTGCCCAGTACGCCCAGGATATCAAATCCATCACGGAGTTGGGGGTACAGGTGGCGGTGGTGATCGGCGGGGGCAATATTTACAGGGGGATGAATGAGGCGGAAACGGGGATCGAAAGAGCGCACGGAGATTATATGGGAATGCTGGCGACGGTGATCAACGGGATGGCCGTGCAGGCCGGGCTGGAAAAAGTGGGGGTGTACACCCGGTTGCAGAGCGCCATTAAAATGGAACAGATTGCCGAACCGTATATCCGCAGAAGGGCGATCCGTCACCTGGAAAAAGGGCGGGTGGTCATTTTTGGCGCGGGCACCGGTAATCCTTACTTCACCACCGATACGGCCGGTTCGCTCAGGGCCATCGAGATCAATGCCGATGTGATCCTGAAAGGCACCCGTGTAGACGGGATCTATACAGCCGACCCGGAGAAGGACCCAACCGCTACCAAGTTCAATGTCATTACTTTCCAGGAATGCCTCACCAATAATCTCAGGGTCATGGATATGACCGCTTTCACACTCTGCATGGAGAACAATCTCCCCATCATTGTATTCGATATGAACAAGGAAGGCAATCTCCGCCGGGTGGTCACCGGCGAGAAGGTGGGCACCCTTGTCAGGGGATAACTACTAAGGGTATTTCCTATTCCAGGATTTGCAGTAACTACTATCTTGTGTCAGCATCCTTTATCCCCGTCTGTGAAAAACTATAAACGTTTTTCTTCTCAGTTTTTAATAGCTTGACAACCTTACGTTACTGTTTATGGACAGCCAATTGAGCCTATCCATTATTGAGATCATTGTGCTGATGCTGGGAGCCGTCGTCCTGGGCGTCACGATACATTTTTTCATCAGCAGCCGCCGCACACTCCGTGCGCATTCACCGGCTGCCCTGCAGCAGATCGCAAAGGAACTGGAAGACTGGAAGCTCCGTTATTTTAATGAAGTGGAATACCGGGATAAGGAACTGGAGATACTCAAAAAGAAGCTGGCCGAAACGGAAGAGAACAACAGCATCAACTCCATCGAAGCGGAAGAAACCCGTAAACTAAATAAGAAACTGCAGGCGGAACTGGAAACGCTCCGGGCTGTAGCAGTACAACCCACTCCCGGGAAACCCGGTTATATCGACCAGCTTTTCCAGGCAAGGAACAGTTTGAAGGAGTATAATGAAAAGATCAACCAGTTGCTGGGACAGATCGATATAGTCAAAGAGACCGAGGAAAAACAACAGGAGATCCTGCGAAATAACGAGGAATTATCGAACCAGATCGATGATCTCAAATACCTGCTCTCACAGAAAGAGCGCGAGATGAACAATATCCGCCAGAAGCAGGAGCTGACCACGGAGATGAGCTCCATGCTGGAAAGCGCCCACAGCGAGTTCAATGCACTGCAGGAGAAGATCCAGAAACTGGAGAACCAGGTCATGGTCTCCAAAAAGCTCAACCTGGAATACGAGGACCTGAAAGAAGAACACTTTAAAACCGTTAAGGATTACGAGGATCAGAAATCCCGGTTTGCGGCTATCAGCAATGAGAACCGGGAACTGCAGTCGGTGCTTGTTGAAACGGAAGAGAAGCTGAGGGAGGCGAACTCCCAGCGTCAGCAACTGCAGAAAAAAGTGGCCTATCTTGAAGAGCTGAACTATGATATGCAGGCCGTTTCAGAGGCCAATAAAAAACTCGTGGGCCAGCTGAAAAGGATCGGGGAGCTGGAAAGCATGCTGAACATGGTTGCCGAGGAACGGGATGAGCTTGCAAAAAAGCAAACGAATAGCTGAACGATAGAGCACGCATGACACCGGAAAAGGCCCGTACCGGGCTTTTATCATTTCCGTTCCATCCCGCAGGGTTTATATTTGCCCGTCAAAACCACTCATATGAAAGGAAGGATCGCAGATATCAGGAAGAATTATTCCCATAAGAAACTGCTGGAGAAAAAAGCGGAGAAAGATCCGTTCAAACAATTCGGGAAATGGTGGAAACAGGCCCTGAAAGCCGCCATCGATGAAGTGAATGCCATGACGCTGGCCACCGCTTCGGCAGACGGTGTTCCTTCGGCCAGGATTGTATTACTAAAAGATTACAGTGAAAAGGGGTTCACTTTTTTCACGAATTATTCCAGTTTCAAGGGACAACAACTGTCGGAAAATCCCAAGGCCTGCCTGGTCTTTTTCTGGAAAGAACTGGAGCGCCAGGTGCGGATCACGGGACTGGTTGAGAAGCTGAGCCCCGAAGCCAGCAGCGAATACTTTCATACCCGCCCGGCCGACAGCCAGGTAGGCGCCCATGTTTCTCCGCAAAGCCAGGTGATCGGGAGCAGGGAATGGCTGGATGAACTTTATGTGCAAAAGGAAAAGGAACTGAAAGGAAAGTACATAGAACGACCTCCGCACTGGGGCGGTTATATTGTAAAACCCGTCATGATCGAATTCTGGCAGGGCAGGCCCAGCCGGCTGCATGACAGGCTTCAATATACCTTACTGGATGACGGAAACTGGAAAATGGAAAGATTGGCTCCCTGATGAAATGAATAGAAGTTATCTCAAAAGCGATATTTCCCACAAAGCCGCTAAGTACACAAAGAATTGCTTATTGATATTAAGAGCTTTGTGTTCTTTGTTTCTTTGTGGGATACATAAATACAGACTTTAGAGATAAGTTCTAGTCAAAAGGGAGCGCCCGGCGGGACCAGCTTATTTAGTCTTTTTGGCCGCTTTCTTCTTTGCAGCAGGCGATTTGGCCGGCCTGCTTTTTCCAAATGAACCTTTGAAACGTTTGCCTTTAGCTGTTTTTTTATCTCCTCTTCCCATGTTGATTGTTTTTAATGCGGTGAAATTACGGAATTAAAAAAGCTCCGGCACTGAATTCCAGCAGGAGCTTTTCAAAAAGTTGACAGGGTCTTTACAGTTTTGCGGCCAGTTCCTTGCCGGCCTTGAAACGGGCCACTTTCCTGGCCTTAATAGTGATCTCGGCGCCCGTTTGCGGGTTCCTTCCTTTTCTTGCTTTTCGTTTGGATATGGTAAAAGTGCCAAAGCCGACCAGGGTTACCTTGCCACCGCCTTTCAATGTTTTGGTTACTGCTTCTATGAATGAATCGAGTGCTTCATTGGCTTGAGTTTTGGTAATGCCGGTGTCATCAGAGATCTTGGCAATTAAATCAGCTTTGTTCATATTCGTTTTTTTATTGGTTTAGTCGCACCGACAAATTTAGACGGTTTTTCATACCAGCAAAAAAAAGTTACTATCTTTTTTCACTTTTCAAATCCGCCCGAAGCCGCATTGGACAAGGATTTGAGGGGATTGCCCCCTTTCCGCGTAAATTCCCGGAAAAGGATATTTCTTTTGCACACTCAATGCACAATCTGCATAACGGAACGGAAGGCTACAAATTTATTTCCCCATTTTTCCGTACCCTTATTTCGCAAAGCGGTCGAGTATTCCTTGATATACCGGTTGTACAGGGCCTTACTTTCGGCATGGTACTGAATGGCGTAAGTGAGGCCGTCTGATTCATCCACTTCCATCAGCTGGAGGATCCGGGCATCGGTGAAGCAGCCCGTACCAAGTACTTCCGGTATATGTTCCGTTTTGAGCCATTCCAGCCAGGCTTCAGCAATGTTGTGTTCCACTTTTGCCGTGACATTATAAATGATCATGCGGTTCAGTTTTTGATCTCGAGGTAGACCGGGCAGTGGTCGCTGTGTTTGATTTCGGGGAATATGTCTGCGTTTGCCAGGTTTTTTTCCAGGGCTGTTGTTGTAGTGATATAGTCGATCCTCCAGCCTTTATTATTCAGCCGCACACTGGGAAAGCGCTGGCTCCACCAGCTATAGCGGTGGGGTTCCGGGTGAAAGGCCCGGAAGGTATCGATCCACCCGCTGTCCAGGAACCGGCTCATCCA
Organism: Chitinophagaceae bacterium; assembly: GCA_044229375.1. Lineage (GTDB taxonomy): Bacteria > Bacteroidota > Bacteroidia > Chitinophagales > Chitinophagaceae > JJ008. The sequence goes on along the minus strand of JBGATE010000005.1, from coordinate 26,773 downwards.
CTCTCTTTCTTCGGGAAGGAAACCGGAAGAATTCTTGTTGCCTTTAGGATCATGGATATCGATCTCCTTATGGGCGATATTATAATCGCCGCAAAGGATCAGTTTCGGGTGTTTCTTCCGCAGTTTGTTCAACCAGGTTGTGAACTCATCCAGCCATTTGTATTTGAAGTCCTGCCGTTCGCCGCCGCTGGTTCCCGAAGGGAAATAGGCGTTGATGAGCCGGATATCTTTAAAATCCAGTTGGATCACCCTCCCTTCATCATCGCTGGGGCCGTGCCCGTTGCCGTATTCCACTTTGCCGGGTTTTATTTTGGTAAAAACGGCCACGCCGCTGTATCCTTTTTTCTGTGCGCTGAACCAGTAATGATGATAACCCAGGGCTTCCAGCTGTTTTACATCCACATCTCCCTGCGAGGCCTTGGTTTCCTGCACACAGATCACATCGGCCGGGTCGGTCTTCAGCCAGTCGATGAACCCTTTTTTAATGGCGGCGCGGATGCCGTTCACGTTATAGGAAATGATTCGCATTCCTTTAATGATTAAATTGTCCGGCAATTTACATTATACTGTGAAGCCGTCATGATCAAACTTTTCCTTTTATCCCTGGCGGGATGAAAGCATGATCACCGGGGCCGCACTGATCCGTTACGCAACAAATCTTTTCAGATGACCGCATCCACAAAACCGGCAGGAAACGCCACCAACGGTGTCATTATTCCGCCCAAAGAACACGTTTACCTTGAAGGACCTAAAAGCCGGGGCTATGAACTCCATTTTGCCTGGCGGGTATTCTGGCAATTCATCAAGGGATTCCGGAACCTCCATTTTATGGGTCCCTGTATCACGGTGTTTGGGTCTGCCCGGTTCAAAGAAGATCATCCGTATTATGTTAAGGCCCGGGAATTCGGAAAAAGAATCGCGGAGTTGGGATTTACCACCATTACGGGGGGTGGTCCCGGTATCATGGAGGCCGCCAACCGGGGCGCTTTCGAGAACGGGGGCAAATCGGTGGGCTGCAATATTCAACTGCCTTTTGAACAGAAGGAGAACCCTTACGTTCACAAGTCGATCACCTTCGAGCATTTCTTTGTGCGCAAGGTGCTGCTCGTTAAATATTCCTATGCCTTCATCATCATGCCCGGGGGGTTTGGCACGATGGACGAATTGTTTGAAACGATCACACTGGTCCAGACCAAAACGATCACCAAGTTCCCCATCATCATTTTCGGAAAAGATTTTTACCAATGCCTCCAGGAGAGCATTGAGAAATGGGCGGCAGAGGGAACGATCTCTAAAGAGGATATGGACCTGGTGCTGATGACCGACAGCGTGGACGAGGCCATGGACTATATCCAGCAGTATATCGGTGCCCATTACAAAGTGAAACCCCGCAAACGGTTCTGGTGGTTGCTGGAAAAACGGTAAAAAATTGATGTGTACTTTCTACACAAAGCATTATCTTCATGTCAAAATTGTTTGCCATGTTTCCCAGAAACCTTTTCTTACTGGTCCTGGTTTTCCTTATTTCCGGACCGGCGATCGCGGATCCCGCTAAAACCTACAGTATTGTTTCTCCCGATAAAAGAACAGAGCTGAATATTCTGCAGGATGAAAATGGCGGGATTGCCTATAGGATCTTTTTTAAGCAAAAACCGGTTATCGGAACGTCTTACCTGGGAATGAAACTAAAAAACCCTGATGTTTCATTGCTGCGGTTTGCTATAACGGGTATCGACAGCTCTTCGAAAGATGAAACCTGGAAACCCGTATGGGGTGAAACAAGTGTCATCCGGAATAATTACAGGGAATTTGTTTTGCGGCTTACCGACGATGGAGGCTCGGGGATACAACTGCAAATTATTTTCAGGGTGTGCAATGACGGTGTCGGTTTCCGGTATGTATTCCCCCGGCAGGAGAAACTCAATCATTTCATTATCGGGGATGAGTTGACGCATTTTGCGCTGTCGGGTGACCATAAGACCTTTTGGATTCCGGGGGATTATGACACCAACGAGTACGGGTACTACACCAGCAATCTCAGTAAAATAGATGCATCCGGCGGCGGGTTTGCGCAGGAGATCCATGCCAAGACCTCTTTTGACAATAACGCGGTGCAAACCCCCCTGATGATGAAGTCTGCGGACGGATTGTATATCAACATTCACGAGGCCGCCCTTGTGAATTATCCCGCGATGAACCTGGTGCTGGATAAAAGCAATTTTACCTTCCTCTCACACCTGGTTCCCGATGCGGTTGGTAATAAAGCCTATTTGCAGGCGCCGGCTAAAACTCCCTGGAGAACCATCGTGGTGAGCGATAAGGCAGGAGAGGTACTTACCTCCAAACTGGTACTGAACCTGAATGAGCCCTGCGTAATTGCGGACCCTTCCTGGATCAAACCGGTAAAATATGTAGGCATCTGGTGGGAAATGCATGTGGGCAAAAGCAGTTGGGATTACAGTGGCGGGCAGGTGGGGAGCCAGCAGGCGACGAGAGTGCCGCATGGGGCGAATACAGCCAATGTAAAAAGGTATATCGATTTTGCCGCGAAGAATGGATTTGATGCTGTGCTGGTGGAGGGCTGGAATACAGGCTGGGAAGACTGGTTTGGCCAATGGAAGGAAGATGTATTTGATTTTGTGACCCCCTACCCGGATTTTGATGTAAAGGCGATCCAGGATTACGCCGCTTCCAGGGGTGTAAAAATGATCATGCATCATGAAACATCCGCTTCGGTCACTAATTATGAGCGCTGGATGGATACCGCTTACCGTTTTATGAATCAGTTTGGTTATCCTGCTGTAAAAACCGGTTATGTGGGCAGGATCATTCCAAGAGGTGAACATCACGACGGGCAATGGATGATACGACATTATGAAAGAGTGGCCGCAAAAACCGCGCAATATAAGATCATGCTGAACGCACATGAACCCGTAAGACCCACCGGGCTGCACCGCACCTACCCCAACTGGCTGGCCTGCGAAGCCGCGAGGGGAAATGAGTTCAATGCATGGAGCGTTGGCAACGCGCCCGATCATGAAACCATCCTGCCTTTCACCAGGCTGATGGGGGGACCGATGGACTATACACCGGGGATCTTTACAATAAAGATGAGTCATTACAATCCGGAAAAGAAGGAACAGGTTCATACCACGCTTGCCAAACAACTTGCTTTGTATGTAACCCTGTACAGCCCGTTGCAGATGGCAGCCGATCTTCCGGAGAACTACGAAGCGAAAATGGATGCCTTCCAGTTCATCAAAGACGTGGCGGTGGACTGGGCTGATACCAAAGTGCTGGAGGCGGAACCCGGCGATTATATCATTATGGCAAGGAGGGAGAAAGGCGGCGAACGCTGGTTTGTGGGGGCTATCACCGATGAGCAGGCTAGGAATTTCACCATCACTCCTGGTTTCCTGGATAAGGACAGGTGGTATCATGCAACGGTATATGCCGATGCCGCCGATGCGGACTGGAAGAATAATCCCGAAGCCTACCAGATCAGCAGGATCCCGGCTTATTTTAGCAGAAGTATGGAGTTAAAACTGGCCCCCGGGGGCGGCACGGCCATTAGTTTTGTGCCCTTTACCGCTGAGGAAACGGAAAAATTCAAAAAGGAAGCGAAGAAACTGCTGAAGAAGAAAAAATAAAATTGGCAACAATGAACGGAACAGATATACTGGGATACGCGGCGGGCGCCATCACTTCGCTCACTTTCTTACCGCAGGTGGTCAAGACCTGGAGGGAGAAATCAGCCAAGGATGTTTCTCTCCTGATGTTTATTATAGCCGCGATCAATGAAGTGATGTGGATCGTGTACGGGGCTTTGCTGGATAACTGGGTGATCATCCTCACCAATGCGATCGTGCTGTCCATGTCCCTGATCATGATCTTCTTAAAACTCAGGTACAACCGCTAATGGCAGCCATCCATTCCATCATTTTCGATCTTGGCGGGGTGCTGATCGACTGGAACCCTCAGTATGTATTTACGGAGGATTATTTCGGGTCGGCTGAAAAGAGGCAGTATTTTTTTGAGCAGGTATGTACGGCCGACTGGAACGAAAACCAGGATGCGGGTTACCCGATCGCGAAAGCCACGGAAGAACGGGTAGCCCTATTCCCCGAATGGGAAAAAGAGATCCGTGATTTTTACGGGCGTTGGGAAGAGATGCTGGGGGGACCCATTGATGAAACGGTTGAAATATTAAGGGAACTTAAGCAGGGAAGAGGTCTCAGGTCCTATGCCCTCACCAACTGGAGCGCCGAAACCTTTCCTATTGCCTTGGAGCGGTTTGATTTTTTACACTGGTTCGACGGAAGGGTGGTAAGCGGTGAGGAAAAGACCCGCAAGCCCTTCCCGGAATTTTACCGGATACTGCTGGACCGGTATTCCGTAAAACCGGAAGAGGCCCTGTTCATTGATGATAATTTGAGGAATGTGAAAGCCGCAGAAAGTATCAATATTACCTCGATTCATTTTCGTTCGGCGGCACAACTGAAAGAGGAATTGAAGAAATTAAACCTCACCTGAATTATTCCAGCACCGGTCTCAGCCATTTTTCCGCTTCTTCCACACTCATCCCTTTTCTTTTTGCATAATCCTCCAACTGATCCCTCCCGATCTTTCCCAGGCCGAAATAATGGCTTTGCGGATGGGCGATATACCAGCCGCAAACAGAGGCAGGCGGGTTCATAGCGAGGCTTTCTGTGAGCTCAACGCCGATATTCTCCGTGACATTCAACAAGTCGAATAGTTTGATCTTTTCAGTATGATCGGGACAGGCGGGATAACCGGGCGCGGGGCGGATACCTTTGTATTGCTCTTTGATCAGTTGTTCATTGCTAAGCTCCTCATTTTTGGCATAACCCCAGTATTCTTTTCTCACTTTCTGGTGAAGACATTCGGCGAAGGCTTCCACGAAACGATCGGCCAGCACCTGCACGAGGATCTTGTTGTAATCATCATGTTCAGCGGCAAACTTGTCAATGTATTTTTTGGCGCCATGAATGGTTACGGCGAAAGCGCCCATGAAATCGCTGATTATTCCCCCTGCGGGGGTTTGGGGGCCAGGGTCTTCTCCCCCTTCCTGGCGGGAAGGGGCTTTAGCAGGGTCCCCGGTTATCCACGACGTAGTGGGGGATGGGCCCGGCATCACAAAGTCTGCAAGGGAGAAACTGGGTTGCCCCACCGCTTTTTTTATTTGTTGTCTTAGCGATTCCAGTTTCACTTCTCCCTTTTCCGTTTGCAGCGTAATGGTATCGGCGTTATTACTCTGCGCGGGCCAGAACCCGATCACCCCGTTCGCGGTAAACCATTTTTCCTCCACGATCCGCTGCACCATGGCGAGGGCGTCGTTATGCAAACGGCTGGCTTCCGCACCAAAAATCTTATCGGTCAGCACGTCCGGGAAATGGCCGGGCATTTCCCAGGCGATAAAGAACGGACCCCAGTCGATGTACCGGGCGATCGTTGCGAGGTCAAATTCCTTTAGCACTTTAATCCCGTTCACCGCCGGCTGTACAGGTTTGTAATTCTTCCAGTCAAAATATTCTTTGGTGATGACGGCTTCACGATAGGGGATAAGGACCTTTTTATTCTTGTTCAGGAACTGGGTTCTCAATCCTTCGTAGTCGTCCTTTGTTTTCTTCAGCAAAACATCCTTTTCTTTACTTAACAGCGTACTCACGGCTGTCACACTCCGGGAAGCATCCAGGATATGCAGTACGCCCTGGTCATATTGCGGCGCGATCTTCACGGCTGTATGGATCCGGGAGGTAGTGGCGCCCCCGATCAGCAGCGGCTGTTTCATATTACGGCGTTTCATCTCATGCGCCACATGCACCATCTCATCCAGGGAGGGGGTGATCAGCCCGCTGAGGCCGATGATATCCGCTTTTTCCTTTTCCGCGGTATCGAGAATTTTATCTGCGGGTACCATCACGCCCAAATCAATGATGTCGTAACCGTTACACCCCAGCACAACGCCAACGATATTTTTGCCAATATCATGCACATCCCCTTTTACAGTAGCCAGCAATACTTTTGCCGCCCCAGCGCCTTCCGCGTTGATCGTGCCGGCGGTTAAATGCGCCAACCGTCTTTCTTCCTTTTCTGCTTCAATGTACGGAGTGAGAATGGCCACCGATTTTTTCATCACCCTTGCACTCTTCACCACCTGTGGCAAAAACATTTTACCTGCGCCAAAGAGATCACCTACTACATCCATGCCTGCCATCAGCGGACCCTCAATCACTTCAAGCGGGGTGGGGTATTTCAGTCTTGCTTCCTCTGTGTCTGCGTCGATATAATCTGTGATACCGTTGACCAGTGAATGTTTCAGTCTTTCTTCCACAGAAGTATTCCGCCAGCTTTCATCTTTTACCGTTTCTTTCCCTTTTGCCTTAACTGTCTCTGCAAGGATAATGAGTTTTTCTGTGGATTCGTTGTTGTCATTATTCCTGTTGAGGATTACGTCCTCACACAAATTTCTCAATCCCGGCTCGATCTCATCATACACTACCAGCTGCCCGGCATTCACAATACCCATATCCATCCCGGCTTTAATGGCATAATAGAGAAATACGCTGTGCATGGCTTCTCTTACATGGTCGTTACCGCGGAAAGAAAAGGAAAGATTGCTGACACCACCGCTGACTTTCGTCAGCGGCATCAGCGTTTTGATTTCCCGGGTGGCTTCTATAAAATCAACTCCGTAATTATTGTGTTCTTCGAGGCCGGTGGCGATGGCAAATATGTTGGGGTCGAAAATAATATCCTGCGGATCGTAACCTACCTGTTCTGTCAATATTTTATAGGCCCTGTGACAAATTTGTACTTTCCTGTCTTTGGTATCAGCCTGTCCATTTTCATCAAAGGCCATCACGATAACAGAAGCGCCGTAGCTTTGGCAAATGATGGCCTGTTCGATGAATCTCTCTTCACCTTCCTTCATCGAGATGGAGTTTACGATACACTTACCCTGTACGCATTTCAGCCCGGCCTCGATGATCTCAAACTTCGAGCTGTCGATCATGATGGGGATCTTCGCAATATCGGGTTCACTTTGCAGGAGATTTAAGAAAGTGGTCATGGCCTGCACGCCATCTAATAATGCGTCATCCATGTTCACATCCAGTACCTGGGCCCCGTTTTCTACCTGTTGGCGTGCCACGCTTAATGCTTCCTCGAACTGATTCCCCCGGATAAGCCGCGCGAATTTTTTTGAGCCGGTCACATTGGTGCGCTCCCCGATATTGACAAAGTTTGTTTCAGGCCTGACCACCAGCGGCTCCAGTCCCGCTAAACGTAAATATGGTTTGATAACAACAGTGTCCTGCATCTATGGGTTCTTTTTCGCGAACAGTTTTTTCAGCATAGAGAAATTGTTCACGATGAGTATGACGATGGATAATATGAGCAGTAGTTGCGGGGTACTCATACCAGGTTTTTTTCAGTAACGGGCAATGGTCTCGGGACTATGTTTTTTACCTCCTGAGCGATATGCCGGATATGTTCGGGGGTGGTGCCGCAGCAACCACCCACAATGTTCACGAATCCTTCTTTGGCCCATTCTTCGAGGTAGTGGGCTGTTTCTTCCGGATGCTCATCATACTCTCCCATGGCATTGGGGAGACCCGCATTAGGGTAAGCCGATACATAACAGGAGGCGATCTGGGAAAGTTCCTCGATATGTGGCCGCATTTCTTTTGCACCCAAAGCGCAGTTCAACCCGATACTTAAAGGCTTTGCATGCATCACGGATGTATAAAATGCCTCCAGTGTCTGGCCGCTAAGCGTTCTTCCTGAAGCATCGGTGATGGTGCCGCTGATCATAATGGGCAACGAGGCCCCCCTGCCCCCCTCCTTCGCTAACATTCCGGCGGGCAAGCCCGCAAGAGGGTTTTCCCGGAAATATTTCTTGATCGCGAAGATGGCCGCCTTCGCATTGAGGGTATCGAAAATGGTCTCGATCAGCAACAGGTCAACCCCTCCATCCACCAGTCCCCGCACCTGTTCATAATAAGCATCCACCACTTCGTCAAAGGTTACCGCGCGGTAACCCGGGTTGTTCACATCAGGAGAAAGCGACAATGTTTTATTCAAGGGGCCGATGGCGCCGGCCACCCAGGCCTGTTTGCCGGATTGACGGATGGCTTCCCTGGCGCAGTTGGCGGCCGCCACATTGAGTTCATAGGCCAGCGACTGCATCTCATAATCGGCCATGGCGATCGCGGTGCTGCTGAAGGTATTGGTCTCAATGATATCGGCGCCTGCTTCCAGGTATTGTTTATGGATACCGATGATGATATCCGGCTGCGTGATATTGAGCAGGTCATTGTTTCCCTTTACATCACAATGCCAGTCTTTGAAACGTTTGCCGCGGTAATCGGCCTCCTGCAGCTTATGCCGTTGGATCATGGTGCCCATGGCACCATCGATGATCAATATGCGTTCCTTCAAACAATCCTGAATTGTTTTCATAACATGCTTGTTTGTGGACCTATAAACGCCGGGAAACCAGAAGAGGAGTTTCTTGAACGTTTATTAGTTCCGTTGGGGCAGGCCGAACAATAAACAAATCCGCCTGAAAGTGACTGCAAAGTTAAGTGATAAATCGGTAAAAAGCAAGCTCGACGGAGGGTAACAGGGTCTGAATTTGCGGAGGGAAATTGGGATAAAGTGAGAATGAGGGTGGACTTACTAGAACTTATCTCAAAAGTCGGTATTTATGTATCCCACAAAGACACAAAGAACACAAAGCTTTTATATTCAATAAGTTTTTCTTTGTGCGCTTAGCGCGCTTTGTGGGAAATAGCACTTATGAGATAACCACTAATGGATTTCCCGGATCTTTTTTGCGTGGTATAATATTACCGGGGATTTTCCCTGGTCAGCGGTTGCTGATATAACTCTCCACCGGCAGCCTGTTCTGGAGGCTTCTGCCAAGGGTCATTTCATCGGCATATTCCAGTTCGCCGCCGAAGGCAATGCCACGGGCAATGGTGGTTACCCGAACAGGTTGGCCCTGGAGCTTTTTTTGAATGTAATAGATGGTCGTGTCGCCCTGTATATTGGGATTCAGGGCAAAAATGAGTTCGCTGGTCTTTTCTTTTTCAACACGGTGTACCAGTGATTCAATGTTCAGCTGATCCGGGCCGATCCCATCCAGCGGGGAAATAATACCTCCGAGTACATGATAGGTTCCATTGTACTGTTGCGTGCTTTCAATGGCGATCACATCCCGGATATTCTCCACCACGCAGATCATCTCCTGGCGGCGCATGGAATTGGAGCAGATGGAACAAATGTCACCATCCGCCACATTGAAACAACGCTGGCAGAATTTTATTTCGCTCCTCATCTTTGAAATGATCTCACTGAAATGCCCGACCTCCTTCACATCCTGTTTCAGCAAATGCAATACCAGCCGCAAGGCGGTCTTTTTGCCGATGCCGGGGAGTTTGGCGAATTCAGTTACCGCATTCTCAAGTAATGAAGATGAAAACTGCATGAGACAAAGTTAAAGGAAAGATGTAGAAGGTACAAGGCACAAGGTACAAGGTACAAGGGACAAGGCACAAGGCACAAGGCACAAGGTACAAGGTACAAGGGACAAGGTACAAGGTACAAGAGGCTTCGTAGGATACATATTGTAACCGTGTACTGAACCTTGCATCTACATTGCCGTAGTAGGAAAATCTATTCTTTAGGACACTCTTGTACCTTGTGCCTTGTCCCTTGTGCCTTTAGAGTGTGCCTTTAGAGTGTGATATCGAACTCGTTCTGGAAGTTCGGCTTCACCGGAATCTTTCGCTCTACGGGCCTCACGATCTCCGGTTGCAGGTGCTTGCCGAAGAACTCGCCCGGATCCCATTTGCCGTTCTTATTCCGGTCGTACAGGATGCGGAGCTCATATTCTCCCGGCAGAAAAAGTTTCTGGCTGACCTCCGGGGTACTCATCGGGTGGGACTGGAGTATCTGTTCCCCGGACATGATCAGGACAACCGGGTTGAGTTTTAAGTCGAGGTTCTTGAATTTTAATTTCAACGAACCATAATCCGACAGCTTTTTTGTTCTGAAACTGAGCGTATCGGTCTTTAATAATTTCCTGTCGGTCGAATCATCCGCAAAATCCTTGTCCATGATAAGGTGGTACTGCGTATTCTCCTTCCAGGGGTTGACAAGCGTGATTTTCTTCCCCGTACTGTCTTTTTCAAAACGGTAGCCATTTACGCTGTTGTATGCCGAATCGGTATAGAGACGAATTTTCAGGGAATCAAAAAGTCGCAGGGGCTCTTCAAAGCTGAGGACAAGTTGCTGCAGCAGGTCCTGCTGACCGGCGGAAAGATTGGTCTGGTACTTCAGGCGTTTATCCGTACCGGCCGGTTTGTTCCGTCCCAGTGTAAGGTTGGGTACGACGAGGGGTGCGGGTTTTGAGGCATAGGCATACAAGGTGCGGGCCCCGTTATTCGCACCGATGACAATGGCCGAGTCGGCAAAGGCAAAAAGCTGTTTGTCGTTAAAATAGCGGCGGGTACCACCGTCGTCTTTCAATGCGTAGAGGTAGAAAGTTTTCGGTGGCAGGTTTTTGAAATGGAAGTTTCCTTTATTATCCAGCCGGGCGATATAACGCGGTCTTTCTTTCACCACCGCGGAATCATCGGCGCTGCTGTGCAGCATCACGATCAAAGTGGTGTCGGTCTTGCCCGTCTCCGCGAGAAGCACTTTGCCACGGAGTTCGAGCGAATCGATATAATTCCCGGTGGAGAAGGTGTAGCTGAAATTTTTCAGCACATTTCCTTCCGTAAAATCACGGATCGATTCGCCGAAATTGAAATGATAGGTGGTATTGGTCTCCAGGCTGTCCTTCATTTTTACCGTAACCGTGTTCAGCCGGTATTCAACAGAAGGAAAGTTCCTGGGCAGGGGTGATATGATCAGCGCCTGCTGTGCATTCTGCAGTTCAACGAATTCGTTGAAAGTGAAAGTTATCCTGCTGCCGGTAAAATTGCGGGTGGAGTCGCCGGGATTGGCTTTTGCCAGCACCGGCGGCAGTGAGTCTCTTGGTCCCCCGGAAGGAGGAATGATATTGGCACAGCCGGAATCAAGGACCAGGATCTTTGAGAGTAAAAGAAACAAAGCAAAAAAAAGGAAGACTTTCTTCATTCGTTGTTATTCACGGGTGCAAACTTAAACTCTTTCCTATTAAGGAGGCGGCCTGTTTCCTGCCAAAACCGAAAAATCATGTTAACCTTGATCCTGTGCCGGTCAGGGTTCTGGTTCCTCTTCCGTTTCCAGCTCATGTAAGGCCACTGCCAGTTTGTTGGTTTTAACAAAATTGCACCAGTGGCAGTCTTCCTGGCCGCAACCGATATAGAATTCCCTGTTCTGGATCTTTTCCCAGGTAGCGGTGATCTGTTGCATCACGGTGCTGATATCCGCCGGGCTGATCACCAGTTTCTCCTTCCGGTAGTTCTTCTTTTTATCCGGCTCAATGAAATCGAATTCCGTGCTCACCGCTTTCCAGTCCTTTTGTTCATAATGGTCAACCAGTATTTTGTAGAATACGGCCTGCCGCCAGTAGTCCCCTCCATTGGGTTCTTTTTGGGAAGGACCTTTTGTTTTGGGAATGGCCTTGTCCGGGTCACCGGTCTTGTAGTCCACCACATTCACCGACTTGCCGTCGAATTCGAGTTTGTCCAGCTTTCCTTTCAACGGCACATTATGGATCACTACGTTCCGGATATTCCGTTCAATCGCTACGATCTTGTTGAAGCTGCCAATATATTTCTCATAATAATTGGTAAGCACTTCCTGCCCGTATTCCAGCCGGCGGTCGAACTGCTCTTTGGTGAAACTTTCGCGGTGGCGGTGCATGTACCATTCGAAGTCGGCATTGAATTCTTCTTTTGCGGGAAATCGATCCTTCCCGCTGTCCTGCATTTTCCGGAATAGTTTTTCCAGCGCGTGGTGCACGGCGGAGCCAAATTCAGTGGCTTCGTTCTTGGGTGAAGGGATCCGGATCAGGTTCCTGAAATAGAACTCCAGCGGGCATTTCAGGTAATTGTTCAGGGCCGTTACGTTCATGGTGAATTTATCCAGCACCCTGCCGATGAACTCCTCTTCGATCTTTTCGATCTCCGGTGCCTGGGGCGCGGTAAAACCCAGGGCCGCGAATTCAGCCGCGATATCGGGGTCAATGATCACTTTTTGTACCGGGAGATCCTGTTGTTCCTGTATTTCGGCTATGAACATCGATGGTTCCAGTTCCTTACCGTCATTTTTGAATTTGCTGTAAGAAATATACAGGTGCTGTTCCGCCCTTGTGACCGCCACATAGAACAGGCGGCGCAGTTCCTCTTCATCATTACCGGATGCCCGCGCGGTGAACATCGTATCCGGGAGTTTATAACCGCCTCCGGGTTTTCTTTTCTTTTCCCAGAAACCGGCATTGCAACCGGCCAGGAACACGTATTCAAATTCCAGGCCCTTGGAACCGTGTGCCGTCATCAGGTTGATGCCCTTGTCATTTCCCGCCACCTGTACCAATGGCAGTGAAATGGATTCCTTCACCATCAGTTCTATAAGGTTCACCAGTTGCTGAAGGCTGAGAAAAGGATCCCGGTGCGTTTCTTCTTTTACAAAATCGAAAAAGCCGGTCAGCACCTGCAGTTGCCAGTGCTTATCCTGGCTGCGCATGATATGGGTGAGCACACCCGCTTCCCGGATGATATTCTCAAACAGTTGCTGTAAGGTTACATTGGAAACATCCGCGATCAGTTTTTCCATGACACGGGAGGCATTTTTCATCCCTTCCGGGAGACCGTTGCTGAAGAGATCTTTGGCGGGGGCATTCGCTTTTTCGGCCAGTGTCCGGCGAATGGAATTCTCACTACCGTTATATTTCTGATTCGCTACTTCCAGTGTAAGCTTAGCGATCTCAACAGGAGGAATGCCAAACCAGTCGAAGTGCAGGATCTCGAACAGCATTTCATCACCGCCAGAGGGAGTATCGTGTTCGGATGCAAGGTATCTCAGCGCCAGCACCAGTTTTTGCGCAAGCGGCAGTTCCAGGATATTGAGGTGACGCTTGCTGTACACCGGTATTTGGAGCAATTTGAAGAAATGGGATAGTTCTTCCCCGTATTTGTTTTCCTTGTAAATGATGCCGATCCTTCCCGGCGCTACGCCCTGTGCCACGAGCTGCTGCACTTTTTTGGTGATACCGGTCATTTCAAGCCGTTGCGTCTCATACTCCTGAATGACGGGCGGATGATCCAGGTGCTTGATACTCTTGTTTGAAGAGATCAGTTCCTTGCTCAGTCCGGGTATTTGTTTGACCAGTCGTTCCTCATTCCGGTCGATCAGTGATTTGGAGGTATCCAGAATCGGCTGGGTGGAACGGTAATTTTCAGTAAGTACTACGGTGAAAAGGTCTTTCTGGTAGCTGCTCGCGAATTCCAGCATATTCTCCACGTTGGCGCCCTGGAAGCGATAGATGCTCTGGTCGTCATCGCCCACTACGAATACATTGGGCTTATCCCAATAACTTATAAGCAGTTCCACCAGCCGGTTTTGGGTGCCGCTGGTATCCTGGTATTCATCCACCAGTATGTACTGGAACTGTTCCTGGTAGCGGGACAGCAGGTTCCTGTTCTCTTCAAAGGCCCGGATCACCCAGTTGATCATATCGTCGAAATCGTAGCGGTTCCTTTTGCGCATCAGTTGCTGGAAGCGGTCAAACTCATTCACCGCGGCGCGGAGCTTTTCCATTCTTTCCTTTTCTTCTTCTATTTTGTCTTTTTTCAGGTCGCCCGCGTTGAACTCCCTGTATTTTCTTTTATAGACAAACTCATCCCGGTTGGGCAGGTCGGCCAGGTATTGATCAATCCGTTCGATGATAAAAGCGGGTGTCCAGCCTTCCCGCTTCATATTGCTGAAAAGCGACTGCAGGTTGTTCACTTCAAAATATACATCTCCGCGGTAGCGCTTCAGCGGGTGATTCTTTGGAAAACTGTCGATCAGCTCCTTGTAGAGCTGGATCTTTTCCAGTTCGGAAATGGGGTCCAGTGATGTTTTTTCAAAAAGCTGGAGGTTTTCCTGGATCACATCATTACAGAAAGCGTGAAAGGTATAGAGGTTGACCTTATAGGCATCGGGCCCGATGAACTGCAGCAGTCGTTTCCGCATGGCCACCACGCCGGCGTCGGTATAGGTCAGGCAAAGGATATTCCCCGGCAAGGCATCTGTTTCCAGGAGGATCTTGCCGATACGGCTGGCGAGGATCTGCGTTTTCCCGGTTCCGGGTCCCGCAATCACCATCACGGGTCCTTCGATCGTGTCAACGGCAATACGCTGGTGCTCATTCAGCTTATCGTATTCCGCAGCAAACTTCTGCTCTAATTTTTCCCGGGCAAATGACATGGACAGATGAACTTTTCGCTTTATAAATGGTTATTCAAACGAATTTAAACCAATAATCCGCATGGCAGCACATACGATCCAAACCATTCAGAAAATACCGGTCACCCTGAAGGATGCCTGGGATTTTTTTTCCAATCCCGCCAACCTGGCTGCCATTACACCCGGCGATATGGGATTTACGGTCATTTCGAAGCACCAGGGGCCTGTCATGTACCCGGGCCAGGTAATTGAGTACAAAGTGAAGCCGTTTGCGGGAATACCTGTTTACTGGATGACCGAGATCACCCATGTGGAGGATAAAAAATATTTTGTAGATGAGCAGCGGTTCGGGCCCTACCGTTTCTGGCACCACCAGCACCATTTCAGAGAAATACCCGGTGGGGTGGAAATGACGGATATCGTGCATTATAAAAACCCTTTGGGTTTTATCGGGAGGTTGGCAAATAATCTGTTTGTTGCCAAAAAACTCACCGGCATATTTGACTACCGTACCCGGGCGGTTGAAGAGCGTTTTGGTAAATGGCGCGACTGATCTTCAGTTTTGGTAAGGTAACTGGCTGAGTCTCACAGCTGTAATAAACTGCATAAAAATACGGCCGATCCTATAAATTATTATTTTTTCTGTTCTATTTTCGCTGGCTAAAATTTACAATGTGAAAAAATCAATTCTGACCTTACTCGTGACGTTTGGAACCCTGGCATGTTTTGCCCAAACCAACGACAAGATGAAAAAGCATTCAGGGGAAACACTCGATGTAAAAGTGTTGAAAGTGAACGAGACCACCATCAATTTCAAGTATCCCGGTGAAGATGCCGAGCAAACGATCGGTAAGTATGCCATCGCAAGCATTACCTACGGTTCATCCGGCCGGAAAGAGAACATCAGCGACCGGATCACGGTGGCCAGTAAAGACGACTGGGAGAGTGTGGTTATCCTGACCGATGCAAGCGAGGTTATCGGTCTTAAGAAAGGAGAAGAGATCCGCGGAAAGACATCCGGACTTTTATCCTATAACACGGCCGGTTCCGCCGACAAAAAAGCGACTAAAAAGATCAAAGAGGAAGCAGCCGAATTGGGTGCGCCGTTTATCCTGCTGACCGCGGATAAATCAGATGGTTTCGGTGTAAAGCAATCTATCAAGAAAGGTTATACGTATTCTTATAAGTGATCCCGCCGGAAAATTAAAAAAGGAAAGGCTGCTCATTTTGAACAGCCTTTCTTTTTTTACGCAGGGTGATTCTTACATCAGCCCGGCATTCTTGAAATATATTTTTCGATCTGTTTGATCTGGTCAACGATCTGCGGGGTGGTGGGCCGCAGCGCTTTCGCTTTCCTGAAAAAATCCTTGCTCGCCCTGAATTCCCTTTTGTTCATCATGATGCTGCACATTTGCAGGTAGGCGGCCGCTTCATTTTCCTTATCGGGAAGACCCTTGCGGAGGGCCTGGCGGATATAGCTTTCCGCCTGTTTCAGATCGTTCTTTTGCATCATCAGCATACCCATTTGCAGCATGCTGGCCCCTTCGGCTTCTTTCATCGGCATGCCCAGGTCCAGGCCTTTTTTCATGCTTTTTTCGGCCCCGGTAAAATCCTGTTTCATCATCGCGATATTACCCTGTAAAGTATAATACACCGAGCGGATGGGTTTATAGAGCAGGTTGGGGAATTGAATGGAGTTCAGCACTTTCTCCGCGCCTTCCATATCGCCATTCTCCATATATTCCTGTATCAGCCGGAGGGGGCCAAAGAAAAAATGTCCAAGGATCAGGATGAGTCCGACAAGGTAAAGAGGGAAAGCGGGCCAGAATCCGGAAGCATAATTGACATAACCGCCCAGGACAGCGAGCGCGACCCCGATCCAGAGACGGTATTTTATGAGGAGGTTGTAGAATTTCATTTTACAAAGATGTGTTGGTAGTCCCGGGTGTTCAATTATCGAACCTAAACTATATGGATCTGGCTGATATTCTGGAACTTAAGGAATACGTAAAAGCCATTTAGTTGATTTATTTGCAAATATAAGGGCTAAGCCGGTGCCAATGTCAACTCTGAAAACCATACTGTATATAACAGGGTTTAATTCAGAAGCTCAATTAATTAGGATTCTAAATAAAGAGATCCGCCCGATGAGTCCTGTGGGCAATCGTCAATCTAAAATGATCAAAGAGGAAGCTGGACCGACACAGTCGGGCCAGCTTCCTGCCGCTATCAAACGATTACTTCAAGTGTTCCTTCATTACCCGGAACATCAGAGGCAATCGCCTTGATTGTGGTGCCTGTCGCAGATCCCGCAGGGCCGGGGTTGGCCTGAGTGGCCGTATAAGCCCAATCAATGCCATTGAGATGCTGCACTGCATTACCTGCTTCCAGTAGTGTGCCGTCTGTTGCAAATATTTCCACCCGCACTCCTGTTACGCGGAAATCATCTGTTGCACGGGTTACGATACTATCACCGGCTGCGCCGTGATAATTGCGCGTATCGATGTGTTTAACTACCGGTGCAGACATGAAATCTTCCATCGCCCTGGAATACAGGTTTTGCCTTGGTCTTAACGTATTGGCGTAAGCCTGGGCCAGGCTCTGATCGGGGTTTGCCATGATGGCTTTTGCATAGCGGGAGGCGAGCAGGAATTTCTCCTGCCTGTCCGCCTGCGCAGCGGTGGGTTCACCCGTCCTGGGCTTTGGCGATTTTGCAACTATTGTTTTTCCCTGCCACTCGCGAAACACGATCTGTTTCCCGAGCGATCCTTTTAATTTTCCTGTTATGATACTGTTATTAGCATGTGCCATATCAAAAGTTTTTACGTTTAAAAAAAGTGTTGTTTTCAAAAAAGTCAGCCCGTGCACGCAACTAGTATAGATCTGGCTGGCCATTGACCCCGTCGGGCCGAAACAAATGTATAGGTGTGAAATGCCGGATTCCAAATGCCGGTGATCAAAACGACACATTTTGTTACATTTTGTCACAAAAAGATCAAAACGACGCAAAATGATCAAAACGACACAAAAAGATCCAAACGACATAAAATGATCAAAACGACACAAAAAGATCAAAACGCAACTTTATGAAATATTGGGATTTGATATTCAGGGAGATGTGAGAGGAAGGGTGTCGCTGCTAATTCAGAGACGGATTTCATTTTCTATCCGAGTTGCATCATCTAGGGCCCTATTGAATACCTGATTCCTTTCCTTTGGGTACCCGGATCCTGTCTGGTTTGCCCTGAAATCCGGGGAGGCAATGGGGAAAAAGAGAGGTTTCTCTGAGTGGAAAATCCGGAAGCCTTGACCACTTAAATCCGGAAACGATTGACCGGGAATGGAATTGAGTACCAACGATCTTCCGGGTCAAATGAAATTGGTGAAGGGTAGTTATTTTGACCGGATTTTCCATCGTTGCCCCATAATTTTTGATTTGCGTGAAAGCGCTTGTATTGGCAATATTCGTTTCTACTATAAATCTTTGACTTGACATCTGCAACAAAAATTTCATTAAGAATCCACTTTGAACCAATTTCTCCATGATTTAAGTATTTCGTCTAAAGTTGTGCCTGACCGATGCCACCAGTTTTATAAAAGAGGATTCTATCATTAGGAGCTAAATCGATACCTGTTAAGTTTTCAGTTGGGCACCAAATCAAACTTTGACGAGCGGCATGAATATTTTCTATTCCCGAGTTAAAATTACCACCTTGATACATTAGCCAAATTCTACTTACGCCATGGGCCTTGATTTGCTTATTCAACAATCTAGAGAAATTTTCTCTGCAAAAGGTGATGAAATCTTCAATTTCTATTGCATAAACATCAATTTGAGGATATTTTTCCAAGAGCCCATTTCCCGGAAGGTAGTCGTGGCTAGCTACCAAAATGAAACCTCTATGATTAACAAATTGATCGAAATTCTCGGTATGATTTGCGGCGTTGTGATAGTTAAAAAGAGAAGTAGTAAACTTCACTTCTGCGGGTCGATAATTGATTTCACCGGAAAGTTTAATACCTCTAATATCGGGGAAAGCAGTTCCTTCAATTGGAAGCAGATATATGACCCTTTTCCACTTCGGTTTTCCTAGTAATCTACCATTCAAATAGTATTGTTTCAATCGAAGGGTTTTCTCATCAGCCCTCGATCGCAAATATTCATAAATTACCCATTCGTGTAGAAAAGACCAATGACCTTTAGCCATTTTGCAAAATAATTGTTATTGCCATGTGTAATGCTGTTGAACCTCGACCTTGTCTAAATGTTTATCCAGGTGTTTAATGATCTTACCAGGAAAATCCGATTTCCCCACTTTCCGACCTAATTTTCCATCTGAGCCCTTAATGGTATACTCCTTCCTGGGATTTCTACTTGCACTTATCCATTCGACATCACCATGAGCATCATTTAAGATTTGTTTTACTTCGTCAAAAGAAAGAGTAACAATTCCGTCTTCCCCACAAACGAGGAGAAGAAAAACTTCCGATAAATTATTTTTCATTAGAAGAAGCTCGTCCTGATGATCCTTTTGCATACTAAATCGCCATGGCGTCATTCTTTTTGATGAGTATTTGATATAAAGCCCGATGTTTTCATTTAGAATGTAAGATGAATTGCCATCAGTAGGAAACGGTCTGATTGAGACTTTTCCTATGGAAGAGTGAATGAGCTTAGTAAACGTTACGCCGTGATAGAACTCAAATTCTTTTATCATTTGGAAGAAGTTTTTAAGAAACGAATATTTCCTTCATATTTATAAAAAACCCTGGCCTTGCCGGCGCCATTATGAAGGATATTAATGTGGTGAATTGCATTTGGAAATTTGTCTAACTCTAGCTCCCTATTACCTATAAATCCACGAGTACGTGTAATCGTGGATTTATCCGTTTCCCCTTTCTTATCAACGTAGCCAGCAATACTTTTAGGCGCATGGACAGCAATTGACTCATTGCCAGCTGGAAGAAAGCTTTCTATGTAAGTTATCAAGTAAGGAGGAAGGCAATCCTTTCCAACTAACTCAGAAAGCAAATGAATTTTTGTTATTTCCTTCGTTTTTAGGTTTAGTATATTTTCTATGGCATGCTCATCATAATCGAAGAGGGCATAACTCATTTCTCCTCTATCTACCACTACATTTGTCTTATCTATACTTGCACTTGAAACCGCTGTAATTCTCTCCCCATCTAGCCAAATTGGGGATCGCTTATCTTGTTTTCTCGATTCTAGCGATAATCGATGGAAAATGAAGCATTTTTGCCAATCCAAGTAAAGGGCTTTTGGAATAATAAGCTCAAAGAAATTTAGATAAGTGCCTCTTGAGCCAAACATCCTGGCTCTTTGTATATATGTATCCTGTTGCAGTTTATGTTTTACATCTCGAGTGAAAAACATTGAAAGCAAATTGTTGAATGTAACACCACGTGATACAATATTTCCTCCAATAGTAATTGTAAATGGAGCTGTAGGATCTGTTGCTGTTCGATTATCGGCGGCATTAACTTCTTTATCACTATTCATTACAACAATATTATTTCTATCAGCACTTGCGATTACATACTTTGTAATTGTATTTTCATGCCCAGGATATCGATCCTTTGCCATTGTCCATATTTTGTTTAAATATGTAACATGGTTTGAGTTTCCATCATCTCTAAGTGCTTCAAAAACCTTTACCACTTGCTTGTAGTCAATCGAGTGATCTGCTTTCTTGCCGCTGGTATGAATCAACATGCAATAATTCTGCTCCTGCTCATTCACAATTGAATTCAAATACGATACATTAACCATAAAGCTAAACATAGCTTCTCTGATATATTTTGGATCGTCACCACTATCTGGAAGAAAGGTTAATGTATAAGGAAGATTATTTAGTGCTGTTGGAAAGAAAATATCTTGGCCTGTGTAGTTAGAATGTGGGGGGAAATCAATCCAGAACTCGTTTTGATTCTCATGAGTCTTATTCAAGTCTAAGCGTGCTGGTGTAGCGGTAACTCCAATATAAACCCCTTCCGTACCAATGAGTTCACCTGTTAATCTATTAATTTGACTTTTCTCCTTTTGATTGACTTTCGAGTTTGGAGTGGCATAATCTGCCTCGTCATCGATAATTACCCTGTTCTTTTGAGCATGAATTTTCTGAATTAGCTTTTGAAGATCTTTGGAGTTTTTTTTACAAAAGATGACCCATTGGTGATCCCCTATTTTCACTTCAGGAGATAGAATCTCACTGAACTTTTTGGGCGATGGTGAAAGGCCAGAACGTTGAAATCGTTCCAAGTTTTGACCAAGTAGCTGAACACTATCATTTAAAAGAATAATAACGAGTTTAAACCCTTCATCCAATAGTTTAGCAGTAAGAGCGATCATCATTTCTGTCTTTCCACTTTGTGGCTCCCCATAAATGACGAAGGACTTCTGTTTATTCTGAATGTTTAATACAGCATTTTCGACTACGAATTTTATACGCCCAGTTTCTTGACGATTAGATACGAGTTTTTCTAACCTTCTCTCATACCGATTGGTATTTTGGGTTTCATTCTTAAGATCCTTAAGATTAAACATGGCCCGATGTGTTTTATTAAATAAAATTCACACAAACCATTCTCACTAGCAAAACGGTGCAATTACTATCAATTCTTATCCAGGAGCCATTCGCGCATCTGGCGGGATGGATTTGGAACGCCTACACGACCTTTATATGCAAAATACCGCTGTCTTAATTCTTGAATATATGGGGTATTTAGTTTGCCGACACGTTGAGGTACAGAAATCTGGTTTCCCGTAATCAATTTTAATCCTGTTCTAAAGTCTATTTTTGCAATCCCGCTGAAATCTCCTCCAACAAATTCAAAACAGGGTAATAAGTGGATTTTGGGGTTTGGTTGAGTAAAGGCAATTACATGTAATTTACCTTCTGCTGATCGAATCTGGGTATTAAGCATTTGTGAAAGCTCTGTTTTTTCACCTGTACTAAAGGTTATTTTCTTTTGCTCCTCAGCTTTGGAAATTAATGCGGTGGCCTTTATTGTGGCTTGCAAATTAAAGTCAGACTTGTGGAAATCTCCTTTTACAAAACAAAGTAATTCAAATGACGCATTACCCGGATGAGTGAGAACGTGTCTAATGTCGCATTCAGGGGTAATAATAATGCCGTAATTATCTGGACTCAATTGAATAATATCGCCAGTCATTATTGGTGCGGTATCTTTTACCTTAGAATAGTAAAGAATGCGAACGACCTTGGCATAGTCTTCCGGATTGTTTAAGTCTGAACCAGCAGTAGCTATATTCCTAATTTTGTCGCTTAATTCTTTGTCCTGAAATTTTCGAAATATTTCTTGGGTTGCCCTGTTGATCGACTTGCTCCAAATAAATGGGATTTCAAGATTAGGGTTTGCTTTTTCAAATTCTAAAATCTCAGCTAAAATGAGATCTCTTTCAGATTTTGCTGATTCCGCAGTAGTAGCTTTTGAGTTATTCTTCTGTTTAAATTTTATTTTGTTGCCATACTTCTCAATTAGTTTCTGACCATCTTCAGTTTTTTCAATTTGTTTGTCCGAATAAACATAAATGAGAGAGTATATTTCATTGCCAAGCAAAAAAGAGGCGGGCGTCTCAGTAGGAACTTCAACACCATCAATCCCATCCTCACCCTGGGCAAAATTCCAGTCAACTATTAGGGCCTTATAAGTAGAAATTGAACGTATAGTTTTCTCTAAAACCTCCAAGCTATCTACACCCAATACGGGGTGAGTTTTTTCACCCAATAGTGATCTGAAAAACTCGTTTTCATATGAGTTTCCAAACACTTTGTCATCTGCAAACAGAATTACTCCATCCATATTGCTATTCATTATTAAATTTGATAATGAAGTTTGCTCCAGGAAGGATTTTTTCTGATTCGTTTTGAATGACTGAGATTTCAGCCCCAATACGGAACAAAATCTCTTTAACAATGTACAAACCCAGACCACGGCCATCAGCTTTTAGTGAAAAAAACTCATTAAATACCATAGGGGCAGCTTCTTCTCGAATGCCAGGACCATTGTCGGCAACGATAAGGGATTTCGAATTCGTTTGAATCTTAAACGCAATCTCTTTTACACTTGATTCTCCTTTGTTAACCCAATAAATAGCATTGTCCAAAACATTAATTAAGACTTGAAGAATTAAGCCATTATTTGTGGGAATAATGATATCTAAATCCTTAATGATCATAATATCAATTTTTCCTTCCAGATCTCGTCTAAAATATTTCTTTACCTTTTCTATGCTCTCATAAATACTGACATCCTGAATCGCCTTTCTTTGAAACTTAAACAAAGGTTGAATTACTTGCATTTCTTCATATACAACGCTCAAACTTTCATCAAGGTTTGAGAGCATTTCGATGGCTTCGCCATTTGTATAGTCCTGATTCTTAATTTTGATTAAGAATTGTTGGATGTTTGTTCTCATTTGAGAAAGTAGCATAATCGCATCATGTGAAGCTTTTTCAACTGCCATGCCCAAACCAGCAAGATCTTCAACTGTTTCCATTCTATCCTTCATCAATTCCGAATGTTTCTGTACAGTTGATAGGAAAATGTTCGCTTTTGCAAGCGTGTCCTTGTCTTCAATTTTTTCGAGATTCCTTTTTAAGTTATTAAATGTTCGAGCTACGATCTCATTTGAGTTTTTGAAAGATGCATTCTTTGCAAGCTTGACTTTTTCTTTATCAATTTTTGTTTCGGCTGTGAAAATTTCTACTACTGCAGTTAATAAGAATTTAAAATCATCATAAGCATTATCGATATTTACTAGACCCTCTCTACTAGTCGTATCTCTTAAAAGGGGGTTGTGGTTTTGACTGATGTAGACGAAACCTACGATATCATTGTAACTCAAAAATTGCCCCGCTTTGTAGATGGCCCGTAGCTTATCAAGATTTAGCCAATCAAAGCCTTGTTCCCCGAATGGATAAACCCTTACCCCATCTCTAAAAACATATACGAAGTTGTCTTTAATAAATGTCTTTAAATCTTTCGTATCAGAAGTTTTTTCAATAGTGGTTAAATCATAAGCGTACAATGAAAATTGAATTTCGCCGCAAATTGGCTTGCGTGCTAACTTATTAAACCAGTTTTTTATTGCCCAGGAGTCATAGTTGTATTTCGCTAATTCCGCTTCATTTAAAAGGTTTACTTCCCGAATTATGGCTCTATTTGTTCTTATTGATTTGTAGAAGAAGTTTACAACTCCGCTTTCTGATACCCATCCTGTTAATTGAAATGGCGCTCTTTCAATTACATCATCAAACTTTACGATACTAGGAGATGTGAATTCTGAGCCATCCACAAAGACTTTTACTTTGAAATCCTGAATAAGAGAGATATTAAATTCTTGGCTGTTGGGATCGTTAGGCGGTATCAACCGATTTATAGCTTTTATAAGATCCTCAAAATCTTTTGTTTGCCATTGCTCTCTTAGGTTATAAATTCTAATCAGTGTTCCTTTCTCTTTTTTAATTTCTGATGGTGAATCTGAGACTGACCATTTATTTTGAATCTCTCTGAGAAGCTTATATTCGGTAGGCGGCTGATTAAATAAGTCAGCTTTTTCAGGATTAAACTCAGTAAAATCAAGTTCCAGCTTTACCTCATGGGATTTAGCCATTTTTGTGTAGACTTCTATCTTTTCACCGAGTTTGTGTATGGCAAATCGACCGATTCCTTTTTCACCTTGGATTACTCTTTTTTTTGCAGTAAAATTTAACTTCTGCTTCTTCTTGTCAAGTTTGTGAGGGGTTGCAGGTCTTAACCAAACGTCCCTAATAATTTGGAGTGGCATTCCGTCACCATCGTCTTCAATCTCTATATATGGCTGTTCTTGCTCCGTTAAGTATGTGCTTCCAAAATTCTTTAAATTAAAAAATCGTACCGAAACGTTTTCGGCATCTGCGTCATATGAATTTTTGATAATTTCAATTATAGCTACTTTTTTATCCGTGATAAGTTGATCACCGATAATATTCATAAGCCTAGCATAAGGTTCAAAAGGAGACTTACCTTGTTCTATTATTGGCATATGGTTTTTTTGCTATTATTATAAATTCACTAGGATAAACTTTTTTACTGCCGTGAGCCTTAAGTGTTGTGAATTTCCCAGTGATTTTATTTCTAATTGTTGGGATTTGTTTGCTTGTGATTTTCCTTTTAATAACCTTGGGGATTCGAAAATTATTGAGTCGAAGTATCTCGGCAAATGTCTCGGCTGATTTTACAAGTATATTTCTGAGTTTGGTGTTGCCAACCACTAAACAAACAACACCGCCTGGGGCTAAAATGCGGTGCATTTCCTTTGCTACATTATCCATGTCAGAAAAGTAGTTCGCCACCTCACCAGCTAGTCTAAGATCTTTTCTAGCAAGTTTTCCAATAATGTCCCTTGCAATTTTACTTCTTACTTCAAGTTTTTTGTTTTGAGAATAAAATGTACCAATAAACTTTTGGCGAAATGTGCCCAAATTTGAAAAGTAATCGAACCAATACCCCGTCAATTGGTGTATATCAGCATATTCATAAGATGTAACATAAGGGGGTGAAGTAATGATGGCATTAATTGAGTTCGCCCGTATACCTGTTCTTCTGGCGTCTGCAAGTTTTATTTTACAAGACGTATCTAATGTTTCATCTTTTGTCAATTTTTCATAGAATTCTTTATTTCTTTTAAGCATTGTCCTCACTTGGACCCTAAATGCTTTAAACGGATCGGCAATATTCTTTACAGGATCCCTTTGAGGTTTAGTACTGTCTTGTAGCCATCGACTGCAATTTTTGAGAATATTAGACAAGGCGCATAAGAAGAAGTCTCTTACGCCTAAATCCCTAATAGAAAGGATAATGTCATATAAGAAAGCAATCTTGTTTTTCTCAGGTTGCCTAAACCAATAGTCAATTTTTTCGTGCTTAACCCCCCAATACACAGGGCGAGCTCGGTAGGATAATATTTTTGTTTCAAGAGCTGTAAGTCTTAATTCAAGCTTAGAAGGTTCTACTGGATTAATCTTTGCATTTGTAATAAGTTCGGCTACTGGATTGATATCAACTCCAATTGATGTACGTCCATGAACTTTGCATTCTACTAACGTAGTACCACAGCCCGCAAATACGTCCGCTACTCGGTCTCCTTCATTGGTATGTTCCTCTAATAATTTTTTTACGACTTGGGGAATGAATTTTGCAGGATAGCGATGATATCCGTGCGTCCAGGTATTTATTGATCGACTTTCAGTGAAAGACCAATCACTATCAATACGTTTCTTAAATCTCTTCTGGAGTGCTCTGAGAGTGGCGGAGGGCATTTATGGTACACTTTTTTCCTAATATAAACAAATCTATGTAAAAGACGATTGATTTACAACTTTTTAGTAAAGGGTGGTCAATATCACCGGATTATCCACTATAATAGCAATAATGCTAAGGCATATATCAACTGGATATTACTTGATGAACGATTTAACTATGTAAGTAGCAACAGTGGATTTGAGCAAGTTGGTAGTGGCAGCACCTATACCACTCACACCCGAACTGATATGCCGGTTAGTAAAAATGGGTATTTATTTGTTTTAGTTAGCAATGCTTCACCTAGCTTAGAGGTGTTTTTTGATAATTTGCAGGTGACGCATATTAGAAGAGGGTCAACAAAATGAATATCTTCAATTAACCACTGTCTGAATTATGGGGTACTTACAATGGGGTACTTACAATGGGGTACTTACAATACGGTATCTCGCTAGAGGAGATTTGTTTGGTGACAGGACATCGCAGCCATAGAACTTTGAAAACATATTTGAAAGTAACAGAACGCAAAGTCTTAGGAAATGTTTTGAAACGGGTTCAACATTGCCTGAATCGTGGTAATCCAAACGAGATCTTGCTTTAATCCAGTAGTGTCTCAAACCATTTTGCGAATTTTTCCCTGTCAGATGAGTGAGTGAATAATGCATCCCTCCCGTAAGTATTTGAGAATACTAGCGTATTGACGTTTTCTTTGCTAATACATAACACCATAACCTCTGAACCTTTTCCTGAATTGAGCCTGATTGCAAAAACCGCTAAATCTTTAATCTCATATATCTTCTTCTTAAAATTCTTCCATCCTGATGTACTAGAATTCTTGTAAGATTGAGAAGCTTCAAAGCTCTTCACAAAACCATCTTTGCTATAACCTGCACCATCATAGTAATATTCATAATGATCATAGAATTCTAATACTTTGCTTGATATGTCATCTATAGGAACATATTTAGAAGTAGTGTCTTTTACCGTTGACCAAAGGAACTGCTGTCCGAATGCAGTAGACGCAAACACAGAGAACAAAATA
>JBGATE010000059.1:0-14828 GCA_044229375.1 Chitinophagaceae bacterium | reverse complement strand
GGTAAAGGAGATCACCAAAAACAAAGAAGTGAAGGTGGAAGTATTACTCGGCGGCACCCTGCTCCCCAAAAAAGGGGTGAACCTGCCGGATACCGCGATCTCACTCCCATCCCTGACCGAAAAGGACCTGGCCGACCTTGAATTCATGATCAAACACCAGGTGGACTGGGTAGCCCTTTCCTTTGTGCGCAAACCGGAAGATATCATCGAATTAAAGGCCCTGCTCACGAAAGCCGGCTGCAAGGCAAAAGTGATCGCGAAGATCGAAATGCCCGAAGCGCTGAAAAACCTCCGCGATATTATTGTTGAAAGTGACGGTGTGATGATCGCCCGCGGCGACCTGGGTGTGGAACTTCCCCTCGAGGAAATACCGCTGATACAAAAGGACATTATCAAAAAATGCCTCCACCGGGCCAAACCGGTGATCGTTGCCACGCAGATGATGGAAAGCATGATCGAACGTACCAAACCCAACCGGAGTGAGATCACCGACGTGGCCAATGCCGTGCTGGAAGGAGCCGATGCCGTTATGCTCAGCGGAGAAACAGCTACCGGGAAATACCCGCGGCTGGTAGTGGAAACGATGACAAAGATCATCCTGGAAGTGGAATCCAAAGCCTACGATTTCAACCGGGAAGAAATGCTGCGTCCCCAAACAAAATCACCTTCTTTTCTCAGTGACGCGGTCTGTTACAATGCCTGCAAACTGGCCCAGGATGTAGAAGCGAATGCCATCATCGGCATGACGCAGAGCGGTTATACCGGTTTTATGCTGAGCAGCTACCGTCCACAATCAATGCTTTATATTTTCACAAAGGAACGTTCGCTGGTGAACCAGCTAAGCCTGAGTTGGGGCGTTCGCGCTTTTTTCTATGATGAAGAAGAGAGCCTGGATGATATCTTCTCCGACCAGATCGAGATTCTCCGCGAAAGGGGCTTTGCAAAAGAAGGCGATATAATGGTGAGTACGGGAAGCACCCCGGTACACCTCCATCTGCCAACCAATGTTATCAAGATCGTAAAAGTGGAATAATCCCGAATACTGCCCGACTGGGGACTGCAGACTGTCTCAAAGTTTCCTGATCATAATATTCCTGTAACTAACCATATCACCATGGTCCTGCAGGGAAATCCTGCCTTTTTTATAGGCCCCGAAACCCTGCCATCCCCTGAACTTGCTGCCTTCCACCATTTTTTTCCAGGCATCATCCCACAAATTGGTGGATACGACATTGGTGCCGTTCAGGTACATGTCCAGTTTTCCCTTTTCACATTTGATCTCAGCCAGGTTCCATTCACCCACCGGTTTTACCGTTTCCTTTGTACAGGATATAAGATCGTAAAGATCACCGGCCCTGTGTTTGGGGAATTTCCCGTCGGAGTGACCCTCATTATCCAATACCTGCATTTCAGGCCCGGTCATATATGGCTCACTGTATTTTGCCGGATCTTCCAGCACATAGAACATGATACCGCTGTTGCCCCCGGGTGCGATCTTCCATTCCAGCTTCAGGTGAAAATCCTCATATTCCCCATCGGAGACCAGGTTTCCGCCCCCGGCAATCCTGCCATTCACCCTGGAGGATGTATCCAGGTAGAGAGCGCCATCAGCTACTTTCCAGGCGGACCCCGCCGGTTTCCCCCCATAGTTATGCCAGCCATTCGTTGTCTTTCCGTCAAACAATAATTCCCAGCCGTCTTTTTTCTGACTTTCGGCAAGCGTGTTCGGGGTTTTACAGGAGAAACTGAATGCGGTCATAAGGATTGCGGTCATAAGGCCGGGCTGGATCTTCAACATGGTTTATTTTTTTAACAGGAGAATATATTTTACCATCGCTTCCGCGTCTTCCTGCGAAAGTTCCGGGTGAGGTGTCATATACACTTCCCCCCACACCCCTTTTCCGCCCGCGATGATCTTTCCGGCCAGGTGACGGACAATGGTATCCGGCATTGCCGCATACTTGTTGGCCACGTCCCTGTATTTAGGCCCGGTGAGCGCTTCATCCACTTTGTGACAGGTAAGACAATTGCTTTTCGCAACCAGTTCCAGCCCTTTTTGATAATCCGTGTTTGCTGAAAGGTCGGAGCTTTTCTCTTGTTGCTCACTTCCTTTATTGTCTTCGTTTCCGGTTTTCTTTTCACCGCCTCCCCCGCATGAGAGGAGTATCGCAGCCACGGTCATTGAGAAGAAGATCCTTTTCATATGTATTCCTATTGTGGGTTGTTTAGTGCACTTTACGTTTCGTTTACCGGTTATTCCAGTCCCAGCAGATTCCGGTTGCCATCCCTGTCGGTACCGCCGGAGGCAAAATCATCAAAGGCCCTGTCCGTTACGCGGATGATATTTTTCCGGATGAACTCAGCCCCTTCCTTTGCGCCGTCTTCCGGGTGTTTGATACAGCATTCCCACTCCATCACAGCCCAGCCGGGGTAATCATATTGCGCCAATTTACTAAAGATCGTTTTAAAATCCACCTGTCCGTCGCCCGGGCTCCGGTAACGCCCGGCCCTGTTGGCCCAGCCCTGGTAGCCGCCAAATGTGCCCTGCTTACCGGTACTGTTGAACTCGGCATCTTTTACATGAAAGGCCCTGATACGTTCATGATAAAAATCGATGTATTGTATATAATCCAGTTGCTGCAGCACAAAATGCGAGGGATCATAAAGCAGGCAGGCACGCGGATGATCATTCACTTCCTTTAAGAACATCTCATAGGTAATGCCATCAAACAGATCCTCACCGGGATGAATCTCGTAACAAACATCCACGCCGCATTCATCAAAATAATTGAGGATGGGCATCCATCTTTTCCCGAGTTCTGCAAAACCTTCTTCTATTAACCCGGCCGGTCGTTGCGGCCATGGATGGAATACAGGCCATAAAAGGGACCCGCTGAAAGTAGGATGTGCTGTCAGGCCGAGGTGTTGCGAAGCCCTGGCACCATATTTTACCTGCTGAATGGCCCATTCTGTTCGTTCCTTATATCTCCCCCTGAGTTCCGGTGGTGCAAATCCGTCGAACAATGGGTCATACGCCGGGTGTACCGCAACCAGTTGTCCCTGCAAATGAGTTGACAACTCAGCTATCTCCAGCCCGCATTCATTCACGATCCCCTTTATTTCATCGGCATAGGTCTTGCTTTCCGCCGCTTTCCGCAAATCGATACAGCGACTGTCCCAGGTGGGGATCTGCACAGCCGTATAGCCAAGTGATTCGGCCCAGAGGCAGATCGACCGCAGGTTATT
The DNA here is from genome assembly GCA_044229375.1 of Chitinophagaceae bacterium. GTDB lineage: Bacteria > Bacteroidota > Bacteroidia > Chitinophagales > Chitinophagaceae > JJ008. Next base: position 11,582 of record JBGATE010000059.1, on the reverse strand, counting down.
GAACGGCGCCGTATCGCCCATGAATTGCGCCAAAAAAATTCCAGGACCCTTGATGGTTGTCATTATCTGTTAAACTTTTTTATCTTTTGAATACCGGTGAAGCTATTGGGCAACGACTGCACGACTGCAGACTGGAGACTGCAGACTGGAGACTGCACGCCTACTCCATCCCAATCCACTTCTCCTCACTCCGCCCGCTCTCCATCACTTTTTCAATAAACATCATCCCTCTCACTGCTTCCCTGATCCCGGGAAAATCAAGCCATTCTTCCTTTGGTTGCTCACCCGCTATTTGCGCCATAATACTGAATGCGAAATTCCGGTAATGATTGGCAAAGGCCTCAAGGTAGCCTTCAGGGTGACCGGCGGGCGTACGGCTGTTAAGCGCGGCATAACTGCTGACATAATTTGTTCCGGCACGCCATACTTCCACCGGCCTGTCGGGCCATTTTACCAGTAAGGAATTAGCATCCTCCTGTTTCCATTCCAGTCCCCCTTTTTCGCCGTACACCCTTATTTTAATATTGTTCTCTTCACCCGCCGCCACCTGGGTGGCGAATAATACGCCGCTGGCACCATTGCTGAACTTCAATAATGCCGCACCGTCATCATCCAGCTTCCTGCCAGGCACGATCGTATTGACATCCGCACAAATCTTTTCCACTTCCAGGCCGCTTACATATTCCGCGAGGTGAAATGCATGTGTACCAATATCCCCCATACATCCCGCAATACCGCTTTTAGCAGGATCCGTTCTCCAGGAAGCCTGTTTATGATCACTCCCCTCGAGAAAACTGCTGAGCCATCCCTGCGGATACTCTACATATACCTTCCTGACTGTCCCGAATTTTCCGCTGAGCACCTGCTGACGTGCTTCTTTTACCATCGGGTATCCGGAATAAGTATGGGTGAGACAGAATTGCCTGCCGGAAGCGGCCACCAGTTTTTCGAGTTGCATCGCTTCGCTAAGATCAAAAGTGGCGGGTTTATCCAGTATCACATGGAAGCCGTTCTCCAGTGCCAGTTTTGCCGGTTCAAAATGAAGGTGATTGGGGGTAACGATACTTACGATTTCCATTCGTTCTGCAGCGGGTAATGCGGCCTCGCTTCGTATCATTTCTTTATAGGAACCATAGACCCTGGCCGGGTTGAGGTATAGGGAACGCCCGGCCTGTTTTGATCTTTCCTCATCACTGCTGAAAGCCCCGCAAACGAGTTCGATCTCCCCGTCCATATTCGCCGCGATCCGGTGCACGGCGCCGATAAAAGCACCCGGGCCGCCACCGATCATTCCCATTCTTAACTTCCTGCTGATCATTACAATCGTTTGAAATGTCCCCGGTTAAAAAAAGTTTTTTAAAACACAAAAGTGAAACTAAAAATAGTACATTTAGTTTTCTGATCGCAAATAATTACAAAAGGGGTATCGCAACGTTCGCCATATGAAATTCTCCATCCGCCTGCAATTGTCCGCCATGATGTTCCTCAACTTTTTTATCTGGGGCGTCTGGTTTGTCACCATGGGCACTTACCTGATGAAAGGAAATATCGGCGCTTCCGGCGGACAAACGGGGCTGGCCTATGGCACACAATGCCTGGGCGCCATCATCGCTCCCTTCATCATCGGCATGATCGCCGATAAATTCTTCGCCGCGCAAAAAATACTGGGTGTGCTTCACCTTGCCGGCGCTGTTTTACTATACCTGATCGCCACCCAGGACGCATTTCAATCCTTCTACAGCCTGTTGCTGATCTATATGGTATTGTATATGCCCACCCTTGCCCTCGTGAATTCCATCGCTTTAAAGCAGGTGAGCAGTGCCGAAAAGGAATTTTCAGGTATCCGGATGTGGGGAACGATCGGCTGGATCGTGGCAGGACTCATCATCTGGTGGATGGCCTGGGAAAAAGATCCGGCCACCTTACATATCACTTTCCAACTGGCAGCGATCGTAGCCGGTTTATTTGGCATCTATTCTTTTTTTCTTCCCGATACGCCACCTCCCAAGGCCGGTCAGAAAACATCCGTGGGTGAAATGCTGGGACTGGATGCGCTCAAGGTGTTAAAAGACAAAAACTATCTGATTTTCTTCCTTGCATCCATACTCATCTGTATCCCGCTGGCATTTTATTACGGGCAAACGAATGTATTTCTCAACGAGGCAGGCATGCAAGGCGCAGCGGGGAAGATGACCTTTGGCCAGGTAGCCGAAACGGTCTTCCTGTTCCTGATGCCCTGGTTCTTTGCCCGGTTCGGCACCAAGCAAATGCTGCTGATCGGAATGCTGGCATGGGTGGCCCGTTATGCCCTCTTTGCATATGGAGACGCGGGAACCAACAGCTGGATGCTGTTTACCGGCATTGTCCTGCATGGAATTTGCTATGATTTCTTTTTTGTCACCGGGCAGATCTACACGGATCAAAAAGCGGGGCCCAAGGTCCGTTCATCGGCACAGGGTCTTATCACGCTGGCAACCTATGGCGTGGGTATGTATATCGGTTTTTACCTCGCGGGACAATATGTAGACAAATACAAAACTTCCGATGGGCTGCATGACTGGCGCAATATCTGGATCTTCCCCTGCCTTTTTGCGGCGGGTGTTGCATTGTTGTTCTTTGTATTTTTCCGAAACGACAGGAATAATAAACCGGCTGAACAAACATGAAAAGAAAAACCGCTATTAAATCACTGGTGGGCGGAGTTGCAGGTTTTGCTTTTTCCGGGAAAGCGGTTGCTGCCGCTTCGGAGATGGGAATACCGGATGCATTGAAAGGCAATATCCGCCACTCCGTATGTTCCTGGACCTATAATTTCCTACCCCTGGAAGAAATGTGCGGAATGGTGAAGAAACTGGGGCTCACTGCTATCGACCTGCTTCCCCCCAAAGACTGGCCCACCATTCAACAGCACGGCATCACCTGCTCCATGTGCTATACGGCAGGAAAGATCAGTCTCACGCAGGGATGGAACGACCCTAAAAACCATGATTGGCTGATAAAGGATTTTATGGAGGCCATCCCCTTAGTTGCCAAAGCGGGCTATACCAATCTCATCTGTTTCAGCGGCAACCGCAACGGAATGGATGATGAGACCGGTATGAAGAACTGCGCGGAAGGTTTGAAAAAGATCATGCGGCTGGCGGAAGAAAATAAAGTGGTCATCCAGATGGAATTGTTCAACAGCAAGGTGGACCACAAGGATTATATGTGCGATAAAAGTAACTGGGGAATTGAACTCTGTAAAATGATCGGGTCGGAAAATTTCAAACTGCTGTATGACATCTACCATATGCAGATCAACGAAGGCGATGTGATCCGGACCATCCGCGACCATCATCCATATTTTGGCCATTACCATACCGCCGGTGTTCCCGGCCGGCACGAGATCGATGAATCACAGGAACTCTATTACCCCGCTATCATGAAAGCGATCCTGGCAACGGGGTTCAAAGGATATGTGGCGCAGGAATTCATCCCAACGGGGAAAGAGAAAAAGGACAAGATCGCCGCTTTGAAAAAAGCGATCAGGATTTGTGATGTCTAGGGAAAAGCGCCAGGAACCAAAGAACCAAGATCCAAATAAGTAAAAATCAAAAATTAAAAATAGAACCCGATAGCATACAGATTCCCTGACTATGTGTCTTCGTGTCAAAATACTCAAATGCACTAAAATTAAACAGGAATAATTAATCTTTAAACGACCTGAAGTCCCCCTTGTGTGGGATTTAGAGGGGCCATAAACTATTTTATGCCAGATAATACATACGACGCCATTGTAGTCGGCTCCGGGATCAGCGGAGGCTGGGCCGCCAAGGAACTCACAGAAAAAGGCCTGAAAGTGCTGCTCCTCGAAAGAGGAAGGAATATCGAGCACATCAAGGACTATGTGAATGCAAACAAAGATGTATGGGAATTTCCCCATCGCGGCGGGCGCACGCAGCAGATGATCAGGGATTATCCCGTTTTGAAAAGGGACTACCCGCTCAATGAGACCAATCTCGAACTCTGGTGCAGTGATAAGGACCATCCCTATACGGAAACCAAGAGGTTCGACTGGTACCGGGGTTACCATGTAGGCGGCCGTTCATTGATGTGGGGACGGCACAGCTACCGCTGGAACAAATGGGATTTCGAGGCCAACGGTAAAGAAGGAATTGGAGTTGACTGGCCCATCCGTTATGAGGACCTGGCCCCCTGGTACAGCCATGTGGAAAGATTTGCCGGTATCGCGGGAATGAAGGAAGGACTTGAAGTATTGCCCGACGGAGATTTTTTACCACCGATGGATATGAACATCGTGGAAAAGGACCTTGCGGCAAAAGTAAAAGCGCATTATAAAGGAAGAAGGATATTCACCATCGGCCGTACGGCCAATCTCACCGAGACCAGGCCGGAACAGGGAAGAACGAATTGCCAGTACCGCGACCGTTGCTGGAGGGGTTGTCCTTTCGGCGCTTATTTCAGCACACAGAGCGCTACACTGCCTGCCGCGATGAAGACCGGCAAGCTTACACTCCGTCCTTTTTCCATTGTCACAAAACTGATCTACGATAAAGATAAAAAGAAGGCCAGCGGGGTGGAGGTACTGGATGCGGTGGACAATAAGACCTACGTGTTTCAATCAAAGATCGTCTTCCTCTGCGCCTCCACGTTCAACAGTACCTGGATCATGATGAACAGCGCAACCGAAACCTGGCCCGATGGTTTGGGAAGCAGCAGCGGGGAACTGGGACATAATATCATGGACCATCACTTCCGGCTGGGCGCGGGGGGAAGAGTGGAAGGTTATTCCGATAAATACACGTTTGGCAAAAGACCTACCGGGATCTATGTTCCAAGGTTCCGGAATATCTATGAAGATAAAAGGGATTACCTGCGGGGTTTTGGCTACCAGGGCGGGGCCGGCCGCAGCCGTGGCGCACAGGTGGCGGAATTTACGATCGGTGCGGAACTGAAAGAGGCACTCAGTGTGCCTTCGGAAAACTGGTATATCAATATCCTCGGATTCGGGGAAATGCTTCCCGATCACAGCAACAAAATGACATTGAACAGGAATGTAAAAGACAAATGGGGTCTCCCGGTACTGGATTTTGATGTGGAACTGAAGGATAACGAGATCAAAATGCGCAAAGGCATTAAGGAAGATGCCGTGGAGATCCTGACCGTTGCGGGCGCCAAAGATGTCAGCGATTATGACTCGGGCTATGCCGTTGGCCAGGGCATTCATGAAATGGGAACTGCCCGCATGGGCCGCGACCCGAAAACATCGGTGCTGAACGGCCATAACCAGGTATGGGACGCGATGAATGTGTTTGTAACCGACGGGGCCTGTATGACCAGTTCCTCCTGCGTGAATCCCTCGTTGACCTATATGGCCATGACGGCCCGGGCCGCTGATTATGCCGTATCGGAATTAAAGAAAGGCAATTTGTAATACCCCAAATTTTTAACTTTCAACTTTCTAAAATGGACAGAAGGGAACTTTTAAAACTCGTGGCGGCGCTCACCGGCGGCGCCGTTGTGGGCGGTGAGTTTTTCCTGAGCGGCTGCACCACCGGTGCCAAAGCAGACGCCGGATTCACCGCTGCCAATATCGCCCTGCTGGATGAGATCGGGGAAACGATCATTCCCGCGACTTCAACCCCGGGCGCCAAAGCGGCGCAGGTGGGAGAATTCATGAAAGTAATGATCACCGATTGTTATACGGAAGCGGAACAGAATACCTTTACTGCGGGAATGGCAACACTGGAATATGCCTGTAAAAAAATAAACGGTAAATCATTCATGGATTGTACGGAGCAACAGCGGCATGACTTTCTGGTAACCCTGGAGAAAGAGGCGAAGGAGTACAATAAGAAAAGGGACGAAATAAATAAAACACGGAAAGAAGCGCATGACAAGGCCAACAAGGACCTTCCCTGGAAGGATCAGAAGGAATTCGCCTGGAACCCGCCTCATTATTATACGATGATGAAACAACTGACACTGTCCGGCTATTTTTCATCGAAGACCGGCGCCACAGAGGCCTTGCGCTATTTGCCGGTACCGGGGAAATATGACGGCAATTATCCTTATAAGAAAGGTGATAAGGCCTGGTCCTGATAAAAAAATTGAATATGAAAACGAACAGAAGAAATTTTTTACAAATGACCGGGAGCCTGGCCCTGGGGTCGGTTCTTTTACCCCCTGAATTTTATATACAGGGAGACACCGCACCTGATTGCAGGCGGGTAAAGGAGTTCGGGCTTCAGCTCTATACCTTGCGGGATGATTTGCCCGTGAACCCGAGGGGCGTACTGTCACAGGTAGCTTCTTTCGGCTATAAACAAATAGAAAGTTATGAAGGTCCATTGGGCATGTTCTGGGGCATGAGTAACAAGGATTTTAAAATGTACCTGGATGACCTGGGTATAAAGATCATTTCATCCCATTGTGATATTACAAAGAATTTCGAAAAGAAAGTGGATGCGGCAGCCGCCATCGGCATGAAATACCTGGTCTATAACTGGCCCAGCCAGCAGCATACGCTTGATGAATACAGGAAAATGGCCGCTACCTTCAACCAGTGCGGAACGATCTGTAAGAAAGCGGGCATCCGGTTTGCCAATCACAATTATGACAGTTCTTTTGTACGGGTAGACGGGGTTTACCCGCATGATATCCTGATGCAGGAAACAGATCCGGGTCTCGTCGATTACCAAATGGACATTTACTGGCTCGTCATTGCCGGCCAGGAACCGGCGCCGTGGTTTAAAAAATACAAAGACCGGTTCCGTCTTTGCCATATAAAGGACCGGGTAAAGGGAAGCACCAAAAGAGAGGATACCTGTGATATCGGCAAAGGCAGTATTGATTTTTCCGCTATTTTACACGCGGCGAAAAAGAACGGTATGGAATATTTTATTGTAGAACAAGAACATTACCCTACCGGCTCCCCGCTGGAGGCGGTTAAAGCCAACGCGGAGTATATGAAAAAGATGAGGCTGAAGGGTTAATAAATTACTGCCCGTTCCGACAGAACTCATTTAATGATCACTTCATCAATAAATAAATGAGAAGGGCTGCCGGCGCTTTCATGCCATGCGGGCAATGCCCCGCCGTTCACGGCTTTTATCCTTATATATCTTGCCTTGCCGGAGATCGCAACACCCATTTCCTGCAATTCCGCCGGACCATCATCCGTTGATCTGACATTCTTAACCCGGCCCGCCTCCGTATAATTCTTTCCATCAGTACTGGTCTCCACGATCAGTTCTTTCGGGTAAAGGATCCAGGGACTTACATCCTGCAATACATGTACCCCTGCATACTCCACTGTGCGAACCAGTTTCAGATCGATCACCGCTTCAAAATCGGTTGCGTAATAACTCTGCCACTCCCCTGTTCGCCAGTTGGTGGTTCCCAACACGCCATCCACCAGGGCATCCGGTCCGCCGGCCGTGTACATCGGGTGCACTTTTGACATCACCTTAATGGAACGGTCGTCCGGCATACGGAAAAACTGCTGCGAAACGGTCTTGCTCTGAACGCCACTTTTGACCGCATACGCATCGATCTGCGTATTCTCCGAAATAGGGAAAGGTTTTGTATAGGGAACAAAGACAGACCGGATATCCGGCCGCATGATCCGGTAATAAACCATGCTTCCCGGCTCAAGGGACCGGATCTTCACCATTGTTTGCGTCCGGAACTTATTGCTGTTCATTTCAAAATACGGAACGGGCACGATCCCATTATCCTTGATGGAAGAGGACGGAATATCCTTTGGGAGCGTCCCTCTCGCCTTATTCGCGGTGGCGCCCAGCCTGAAATGAAACTTTCCCCCTTCCGCCAGGTCAGTATGCTCAATAAATGTTTTCGTGTATTCTTTGCCGTTAAATTGCAGGCCCTGTACATAGGGATCAGCCGGTTTGCTTCTTGTTGCCGAAATGACAAATGTCTTCCCGTTCTCGAGGTTGATCTTTACTTCGTCAAACAAGGGGGTGCCCAGTACATAGTGGCCGTCACCCGGGCAAACGGGATAAAATCCCATGGAGCTCAGCACAAACCAGGCGCTCATCTGCCCGCAGTCCTCGTTACCGATCAGCCCGTCGGGTGAGTTGGTATAAAATTCGGTGCAGATCTTATGCACCAGTTCTTCCGTACGCCAGGGCATGCCTGCATAGGCAAAGAGATAGACCATGTGATGACTGGGTTCATTCCCCTGTGCATACTGGCCGATCAGGCCGGTCACATCCGACTGGTCGCGTCCCGTGAGTTTGGAACTGGTAGTAAACAACTGGTTCAGTTTTGCCGCGAATTTTGATTTTCCGCCCATGAGACGGATCAGCCCTTCGATATCCTGCGGGGCCGCGAAACTGTAATGCCAGCTGTTCCCTTCTGTATAAAAATTATTTATTTCCCGGGCATCAAAGGGCGTATACCACATCGCCTGCAATTTTCCCCGCATGTGTGAACTGGAAGGTTCGAAAAGGTTCTTATAAAACTGCGCTCTTTCCATATACCTCCTGTACGTCGCCGTATCACCCGTCCATTTCGCGAATTGCGCGATACACCAGTCGTCATAGGCATATTCCAGCGTCTTGGAAACACTCTCATGTTCCTTTTCATTTGAAAGGAACCCGTTCTCCCGGTAATGTTGCAACCCGAAACGGTCGCTCTCCGCATAGGAACGCATGGCTTCCAGCGCCAGTCTTTCATCAAAGCCCCTGATCCCTTTCTGCCAGGCATCGGCGATCACGGGAACAGCATGATAACCGATCATGCAAAAAGTCTCATTGCCGCTAAGCTCCCATACAGGTAACATGCCCCCGTTCTTATACTGCGCGAGGAAGGTATTGATCCAGTCCGTGGTTCTTTTTTGGTTGATGATCGTCATCAGGGGATGATAGGCCCGGTACGTATCCCATAGGGAGAAAACGGAGTAATTGGTGAAATTCTCCGCTTTATGCACTTTCAGGTCCGTACCCCGGTATTGCCCGTCCGCATCGGTATAGATATTCGGGCTGAGCAGGGTATGGTAGAGCGCCGTATAGAAAACGGTTTGCTGGTCCTTTGTTCCTCCCTTTATTTCTATTTTTCCCAATTCCTTATTCCAAGAAGCCGTGGCATCATTCCTGACTTTTTCAAAGTTCCATCCGGGTATTTCTGTATCCAGGTTCAGCAGGGCTCCCTCCATACTAACTCCGGAAATACCAACTTTAGCCCGCACTGTACTTTCAGCATCGAGATCAAATGAAAAATAAGCTTTGATCTTCTTCCCATTTGTTTTCAGATGCCGCTTCACATCGAGGTCATCGCTTCCCTCCCGGGCAAATTCTTTAATAGGTTTTTCAAAACGGATATAAAAGTAAAGAGTCTGGTCACGGGCCCAGGAACGGCTGCGGCGATATCCTCTCACTTCGGTATCACTCACTTTCTCCATAAAAGCGTCCAGCACCTGGTCGCGGTGAACAAGATCGACCAGGATACTGCCGGTAGCTGTACCCGCGGGGAAACTGTACTGGTGCATACCCGACCTGGAGGAAGTGGTCAGTTGCGCCTTTATAGCATGCTTGTCCAGCAGTACTTCGTAATAACCCGGGGAAGCCTTTTCATTGGCATGTGAAAAAGAGGAGGCATACTCCTTATTCTCCCATTGCACGGGACCGGAGAAAGGCATGAACAGGATATCGCAGTAATCAGGAATACCTGTTCCGCTCAGGTGAGTATGCGAGAAACCGTAGATCTTATTATCGCTGTAATGATAACCGCCGCACCCGTCCCAGCCTTCCAGTCTTGTATCCGGGCTCAGTTGCATCATCCCGAAGGGCATGCTGGCACCGGGATACGTATGTCCGTGGCCACCGGTGCCGATAAAGGTGTTGACCAGGCCCGCGTAGTTATTCTGTGCGGGTGATAAAAAAGATATGAGGGTCAGTAAAACGGCAAAAAGTGTTTTCAAAATATATTTCATTAGGTGTTCCCAATTTAAATCAGCGCCCGGGATCCTGCTATTCCAACGCCATCCGCAACGCTTTTACATCCGCCGAAAGGATCGCGTTATTGGAATAGCTTTCCGCGGAATCCCGGAAAGCGGGATGGACAAACTGCATCCGGCTCTGCTCTTTTCCCCTGAGCGAAGAATGAAATTCAACACAACCGGTTTTTTCCGCCAGCATTTTAATATTCTCTTTACGCACCCCGCTTCCCGGCATGATGATGATGCGGCCGCCGGCTTTTTTATTCAGTTCCGCGACCTGTTCAACCCCGTCCGTTACATTGGGCTGCTGCCCGGAGCTGAGGATCCGCTCGCATCCCAGTTCAATGAGCTGTTCCAGGGCAGTAAAGGGTTCCTTGCAGCGGTCAAATGCCCGATGAAAGGTTACGCTCATCGGGTAAGCCGCTTCCACCAGTTGTTCCGTTCTCACCACATCGATGCTGCCGTCCATATTCAATAAACCGATCACGACCCCGTCGCAGCCGAGCTGTTTGCAGACCAACACATCCTGCAGCATGATGTCAAATTCATCTTTGGTAAATAAAAAATCACCGCCCCTCGGACGAATGATCGGGAATAATGCAACCGGGAAAGCCTCCCTGCATTTTTTGATCATTGCAAAAGAAGGAGTCGTCCCGCCTTCCGCTAAGTTGGCGCAAAGTTCAATCCTGTCTGCGCCCCCTACCACGGCCGACCGGGTAGTGCTGAAATCAGAAGTCGCTATTTCGATAATATATTTCACTTTTTACATTTGGTTCTTATCCATTCACATTGAAAATTGAAAATTGAACATTGAGCATTGAGCATTGATCATTAAACAAAAAACTCAGAACCACACGCATTTCACAAAAGGTCGACCCCTTCGATACTCCTAACTCCTATCTCCCAACTCACACAAACCAGCTCTTCACCTGCACCACCTTCGTCCCTTCTTTCGTAGTTACTCCATACGAAAAATTCTTCTGCACCGCGAATCCCCCATGCTGACCCTTATTATTAATGGCCAGGAAACCCACCTGCACATCCTTTGCTTTTACACCGTTATTCTTTACGATCCGGCGGATAGCTTCCTTACAGGCTGCTTCGGGTGAAAGTCCCCTTCGCATGGCCTCAATAATCGTATGCGCCCCGCAGATCTTCACCACTTCTTCGCCAACACCGGTAGCGGAAGCGGCTCCCACTTCATTGTCCACAAACAACCCCGCGCCAATGATGGGTGAATCACCCACCCTGCCGTGCATCTTGAAAGCCATGCCGCTGGTGGTGCAGGCACCGCCGAGATTGCCATTGGTGTCCATGGCCACCATTCCAATCGTATCGTGGTTCAACGCTGCTACCGGCCATGGATAATCATCTTTCTTTTCTTTTTCCATTTTCTTTTCCAGTTCTTTCACTGAACGCATCGGATCATACTCCGATCTTTTCAGCCATTCCTTCCATGCTTTTTCACTTGCTTCTGTCAGAAGATTCTCTTTTTTGAAACCCTGCTCCAGCGCAAATTGTAAGGCGCCTTCTCCCACCAGTTGAACATGAGGTGTTTTCTCCATCACCAGTCTCGCTACCAATACCGGGTGCATGATATGCTCGATCGCCATTACGGATC
>JBGATE010000058.1:0-14989 GCA_044229375.1 Chitinophagaceae bacterium | reverse complement strand
ATGGAGGCAAAGTCGCTAAAAGCTTTCTTAGTGATCTCATCCTCTCCCACCATGGCCGGCACACCCGTATCACCGCCTTCACGAATACCCTGCACCAGCGGTATCTGGCCGAGGAAGGGAATATCATATTCATCCGCCAGTCTTTTTCCTCCATCCTTTCCGAAAATATAATACTTGTTTTCGGGTAACTCCGCGGGGGTGAAATAACTCATGTTCTCCACCAGGCCGATCACAGGTACATTCATCTGCGCCTGCCCGAACATGGCGATCCCTTTCCTCGCATCGGCCAGCGCCACATCTTGCGGGGTGGTTACGATCACGGCGCCAGTTACCGGAACGGTTTGCATCAGCGTGAGGTGTATATCACCGGTACCGGGAGGCATATCCACAATTAGGTAATCGAGCTCATCCCAGTATACATCCGTTACGAACTGCCGGATGGCGCTGCTGGCCATCGGGCCGCGCCAGACCACCGCGTTCTTTTCGTCGACCAGCAAACCGATACTCATCAGTTTGATGCCGTATTTTTCAATGGGCGCGATCATCGCTTTCTCCTCGCCCACTTCCATCATCATCGGCCTTTCCCCGCGCACCCCAAACATGATCGGAACGCTGGGTCCGTAAATATCCGCATCCATCAGTCCCACTTTCGCGCCGCCCTGTGACAAAGCAAGGGCCAGGTTAGCGGCCACCGTGGATTTACCCACACCGCCTTTTCCGCTTACCACGGCGATGATATTCTTCACCTTTGGCAGCACAGCGCCGGTATCGGTCCTTTTGGTGGACGTATTGGCGGTGAATTTCACGTTCACGGTAGCTTCTTTATTCACCAGGAGTTTGATGGCGTTGATACAGGCGTTCTTTATCATATCCTTCATCGGACAGGCCGGCGTGGTAAGCACTACGGTAAAAGATACATAGTTGCCCTCGATCTCCACATCCTGCACCATATTAAGCGTTACGAGATCCTTGCCAAGGTCGGGTTCCTGCACATTCCCCAGCGCTTCCAGAATTTTTTCTTTTGTCATTCTCCAAGTATTTGTTAAAAGTCAGTTGAAGCAGCAAAGTTAACCACTGGCCGGGTCATTTTGTTTTACGAAATCAGCAACTTGTCTTTATTTTTGGCGCAGTGAAGAAAACCCTGCTTTATACACTTATACTGTTCCTTTTTTGTACCCAAACGGCCCGTGCACAGTTTGAGACCTCCCGTGACTCCGTGGTGCAGTTATACGGCATTGTGATGACAGCAGACAGCCTGGTGGGCATACCGGCCGTAAGCATCATGGTAAAGGGCCAGAACCGGGGAACGATCACAAATGCGGAAGGTGTTTTTTCCATTGTGGTGCTGAAAGGAGACCAGGTGGAGTTCACACACGTAACTTACAAACCCAAGTCCATTACTATTCCCCGCAACCTGGAAGGAAACCAGTACAGCGTGGTGCAACTGATGGTGATCGATACGGTCTACCTGCCGGCCACCATCATCAAACCCCGTCCAACAGCGGAGCAGTTTGCCCGTGATTTTGCGAAGAACAAAATACCGGACGACGATATCGAGATCGCCCGTCAAAATACCAGTGTTGCCAAGCGGCGGATCTGGATGAGGACCATCCCGGGTGATGGCGGCGAGGCCACCCGGATCCAGTTCAATAAGATCGCGAACAAAGCAACCTACCAGGGCGCCCTGCCACCGCAAAATCTTTTCAACCCTGCCGCGTGGGCGAGTTTTATTGAGGCGTGGAAGCGGGGTGATTTCAAGAGTAAGTAAAAGCCCCCTGTCCCCCGCAGGGGAACTTAGGTCAACGATTCATACCGGGTTGTGTGATTCCCTAAAGAATTAGGTTTTCTATTTCCAGGTAAAGCGTACAAATTGATACGTAAATCATACTAAGGATTTCAGCGCAGTATGAATCAAATTCAGATGTTCCTGTTTTCTTATTTTTGTAACGGCTGACCGGGTTATAGTAAGTCTTACCTGGAACCAATAATCCAATTCATCGCTTAATGGTGAAAGAAAACACGGAAAATTATGACAATCAACGGAAGCATTTCAGTGATCGGCGCCGGTACGATGGGTAACGGCATTGCACATGTTTTTGCACAGAACGGGTACAAAGTCACGATGGTGGATGTGTCGCTCTCGCACCTGGATTACGCGCTGGCCACGATCGGCAAGAACCTGGACCGGATGGTAGCGAAAGGAACGATCACGGAGGAAAAAAAAGCGCAGACAATCGCCAATATCAAAATTGAATCGAACCTGGTGGAAGGAGTGAAAGATGCCGGGCTTGTGGTGGAGGCTGCCACGGAAAATGCAGAACTGAAACTGAATATCTTTGAACAACTGGATGCCTATGCCCCCAAGGATGCGATCCTCGCTACGAATACGTCCAGCATTTCCATTACAAAGATCGCGTCGGTGACCAACCGCCCCGGGAAAGTGATCGGTATGCATTTTATGAACCCGGTACCCGTTATGAAACTGGTGGAGATCATCAACGGCTATTCCACAAAGAAAGAAGTAACCGATACGATCGTCGAGCTAAGCAAACAACTTGGCAAGGTTCCCTGCGTTGTGAATGATTATCCCGGCTTTATCGCCAACCGCATCCTGATGCCGATGATCAACGAGGCCATTTACAGTTTATACGAAGGCGTTGCCGGCGTGGAAGAGATCGATACCGTTATGAAACTCGGAATGGCCCATCCCATGGGACCGCTTCAACTTGCCGATTTTATCGGGCTGGACGTTTGCCTGGCGATATTGAATGTACTCCACGATGGTTTTGGTAATCCCAAGTATGCCCCTTGTCCGCTGCTGGTGAATATGGTAACGGCCGGTAAGCTCGGTGTGAAGAGCAGTGAGGGGTTTTATGTGTATACGGCGGGGAGTAAGGAGTTGGTGGTGAGTACCCGGTTTAAATAAATAATCGGTCCTGGTGAAGCGCCAATCCGGTTTTGCCGCACCTGGTATTTAGCATACTTCCTTCTTTGACGAATTACTGTAATAGCTCCGCCTCCACACCGTTGATGTCCATCAATTTGCCCAGCACCACTCCGAGCTTGTTTTTCGGCACACCGATCTCAAGTAAACAGAATAATTGTGTTTCCTGCCTGAGCACCAGGCAATCCGCCTGCTTAATAACCTTCATCACCTCATTCATCCGGCTGTAGTCAAACTGCAACCGATAATTGATCAAAACCGGTTTTTGTACGATAGTCGTTGCTTCCAGGGCAAGGGCAGCAGCGTTCTTATAAGCATTGATCAGCCCGGGAACTCCCAGCAAAGTGCCGCCAAAATAACGGACCACGATGATCAGCACATTTGTAAGCTGCTTGCTGTCGATCTGTCCCAGGATGGGCCGGCCCGCCGATCCGGAAGGTTCGCCGTCATCACTAACGCGGAAATTGTTGCCATCCGTCCCCAGCCGGTAGCCAAAACAATGATGCACGGCTTTGTGGTGTTCTTTTTTCAGGGCGGCCAGTTTCTCTTTGAACCCGCTCACATCAGCAAGCGGGTAAGCATAGGCGATGAAACGGCTGCCGCGGTCTTTGAACTCAGCTACGGAAGGCCTGTCGATTGTATAATACTGGAAACCGCTTTGCAAGAGTCAGGAGTTAGGAGTTAGGAGTTAGGGAACGGGACACCTTTGGTTTGAGGATATCTATCCTGTCGTTTAGGATCTTCTGATCGCTTTCCTTCGTTACAACCGGGAATGTCGGGGCGCTGATTCCACTATTAATTATTAATTCTTCATTCACAATTACTCTCGCTTCATCCCAAATTCCTTCATCCATAAAAGACTGCAGTAATTTCGCGCCTCCTTCCACGATCACACTCTGGAGTTTTAATTCGTACAGTGCATGCTGTATCTGGCGAACAAGACTTTCATCCTTATTCACTTTATAATAGTACAAACCCGCCCCCGCACCCTCCCATGGAAAGAGAGCCCGGTAGTTCAACGCTTCGCTGTGCTTTTTGGAATTGAACAGGATCGTTGGCGCTTTATCATTGAATAATTTAAGGGTGGATGGCAATTTCAACTCCAGGTCCACCACCAGTCTCACAGGTGATTTTCCCGGACATAACCTGTTAGTCAGTTCAGGGTCATCGTATAAGGCAGTATTCGTACCTACCAGTATCGCTGCCTCCTCACTCCTCCACTGATGAACTAACCTGTTCGTGAACTCATTACTGATATGTAATCTTTGCGTAGCGGAGGCCGAAGCTCCCCCTTGCGAGGGATTCAGGGGGGCTATGAACCCATCCCCCGTCTGCGCCCATTTCAAGATCACATAGGGCCGGTGTTTCGTATGAAAAGTAAAGAACCGTTTATTCAATTGCCTGCACTCCTCTTCCAATATGCCCGTCACAACGTCCACAGCTGCTGCTTCCAGTTTCTCAATTCCTTTTCCGTTTACTTCTTCAAAAGGATCACGGCAGCCGATCACCACCCGGGGGATCCTGTTTTGAATGACCAGGTCTGTGCAGGGAGGGGTCTTACCATAGTGGGCACAGGGTTCGAGGGAGACGTATAATGTTGTTTCCGGGAAAAAATTGTTCTTACCATTCTGTATGGCCTGGTTGATACAATTTACTTCCGCATGGGCTTCCCCAAATTGTTTGTGCCATCCTTCCCCGATGATCCGGTCATGATAAACCAGTACAGCACCCACCACCGGGTTAGGGGCGACATTACCGGCTCCCCTTTTTGCCAGTTCAAGGCAGCGTTGCATGTATTGTTCGTGGATCGTCAATGGCGAATGATGAATGCTTGCCCGCCAAAGCTTTTACACAGGCGGGGTGAATGGGTTTTCGCAAATATAACTTTTTCCTGTTCCGGCGGGGGAATCAGCCGGTAGTTGGCAGTCTGCAGTCAGTGGGCTAAAGTGTATTATTCCCGAAAGTTGGTAAAAAGAAATATACAAATTCCCAGAGTCTATACTCTACAGTACCTGGACTGCCGGCTGAGGACTGCCGACTGCCGACTGGAGACTGTCTCCCGTTTCGTAAGTTTGCCTTCATGACTGTCCAGGACGCCACTTATTCCCTTTTGAACAAGCTTCGAACGATCTATCCGGAAGGTGAAGCCTCGTCGATCACCGATTGGGTGATGGAAAACATTACCGGTTCCAAAAAGGCGGAACGGATGATCTATAAGAATGCGGTCATTACACCGGACGAAGAAGTTCAATTGAATGCCATCATGGAAAGACTTCTCCAAAATGAACCCGTCCAGTACATATTGAACGAATCATGGTTTTGCGGGCTTCGTTTTTATGTGGATGAAAACGTTTTGATTCCCCGGCCCGAAACCGAAGAACTGGTGGAATGGATCATCAGCAACTGCAAATTCCCGGTAGATGAATTAAAGATACTGGATATCGGCAGCGGCAGCGGATGTATCCCCATTGCCCTGAAAAGAAGGATCCGGAAAGCTGAGGTATGGAGCTGCGATGTAAGCGCAAAGGCACTGGATATTGCCAAAAAAAATGCGGTTTCACTGGGTACCGATGTCAACTTTATGCAAATTGATTTTCTTGATAAGGATCAGTGGCATACCCTTCCTTCATTCGATATCATCGTCAGCAACCCGCCCTATGTGCCGGAGAAAGACAGGGAAACCATGCAGCCGAATGTACTGAAATATGAACCGGCCATCGCTTTATTCGTTCCCGATAATGATCCGCTGGTTTTTTACCGGGCCATTGCCGGATTCGGCAAAACAAACCTGAACAGGAACGGTTCGATCTATGCGGAGATCCATGAAAGCCTGGGCACGTCAACCTCAGCATTATTCCGCGAAGCCGGGTATTTTACAGAACTGAAAAAAGATATGCAGGGAAAAGAGAGAATGCTGAGAGGAGTTAGGAGTTAAGAGTTTGGAGTTAGGAGTTAGGAGTTAGGAGTTAGGAGTCGGTCGTTTATAGTTCCAGGTTTCTTATCTTTTGCTTTTAACGGATAGATCAAACTCCAAAATATTTTTGATTATTTGTTGAAAAGCCGGCACAGGTGATCAAAAGAATTCGCCCTGCTTACATTAATGAATTTCCGTTCTTTCGGAAAACCACTCCAAACTCCTAACTCCAAACTCCTAACTACTGATCAATCCTCGCCACCACTTTCGCAGAGTCCCTTTTCGCGATCCGCATCACGCGGAACACTTCACCATAATAAGCGCCGGTATCGGCATTGATCACGACCACAGGAGTGTCGCGCAGCGCCCGGTATTTGCGGATCTCCTGGGATAGCAGTGAATCAAACTGGTCGGCCGGCACTTTCCTGCTGCCGATGGCGTATTGCTGGTTCTTATCGATGGAAACCATAATGTCCTGCTTGGCCTTGGTGTCCTTGGTCCCTTTCGGAAGGCCCACTTTCACCACGTTGGGATTGGCCAGCGTGGCCACGATCAGGAAGAACATCAGTAATATGAAGAGGATATCATTCAGCGAGTCGGTAAAGACCTCCGAAGCTTCTCCTTTATGCTTTTTTCTGAATTTCATCGGGCGGATGGTTTAGCGGGTGGGTTCTTGCAGGATATCCAGGAAATCGGCGGAAGCTGCTTCCATTTTGTTCGAGGTCTTGTCGATCTGCGTATTCAGGTAACTATAGGCCAGGTAAGCGCCCAGTCCGATCACCAGCCCGGTGATGGAAGTGATCAGTTTGGTGTAGATACCGCCGGCGATCGTGCCTACTTCAAATTCATTGGAGGTATTGATCCGGGAGAACAACTGCATCAGTCCCACCAGGGTACCTACGAATCCGAAGATCGGCGCGGCCTTGGAGATCACTGAGAGCGCGCCGAGGTTCTTTTCCAGTTTGTACATTTCCAGGGTGCCCACATTGTCCATGCTTTTCTCGATGCCATCGATCGGCTTCCCGATACGCTGGATGCCCTTATCGATAATCCTGGCCACAGGGTTATTGGTGTTCTTGGCGAAATTGCGGGCGGCGGTGATATTACCGCTGACGATATTATCGCGAATGATGTTCATAAAATTGCTGTCGATCTTCGCCGCGTTGCGGATCGCAATGGTTCGTTCCGCAAAAACATAAACTGCCACGAGCAGCATGATGGCGAGCGGGATCATGATCCAGCCGCCCATCTTGAGCAATTCAAAAAAACTTAAATGTCCGTCGTGGTTGGTGTTTTGGCTGCTGCCGTTATTAACAATCCTGCATAACATCCGGACCGGGAAAGCGGTTCCATTTTAATACTTACCCGGCAACCGGTATCAATGCAAAGCCAGATTTCATCGAACTTTGCATTGAACGAGAAAAATAATGCCACGTTGTACAGCCCGGTGAAGTTTTAGAGTACTTTAACAGGTCTACCGGGTGTTTCCTGAGGTTTGCAGGGTTCCGGAAGTTGAAAAGGTTCAAGAGGTGTTGCGATAACCCTTTGAACCTTTTCAGTCTGTTAATTCGTACAATCCTTTAACTGCTCTTGGTACCCGCCTGCTTCACCATCAGCGCCTGTATCTGCCGCATGGTCCCTTCCATACCATCGGGGCTGCCATCCAGGAAGATCACATTGCCTTTTCCATACTCCGCAAAATTCTTGATCGCCTCTGTCCACATACTGAACAGGATCACATTGGTATCGAGGTTCGCCTGTTTCATCTGTTCGGCCGCTTCGGTCATACCGGCTGCCACTTCCATGCGGAACAGCGCCACACCCTGGCCCCTCAGCCTGGCCGCTTCTTTCTCGGCCTCCGCGGCGATCTTGATGGCATTACCATCGGCTTCCGCCTGTTTGGTCTTTGTGATCAGCAGGGCCTGCCCCTCGTTCTCCGCCGCCGCTTTCAGGTTATTCGATGCCACTACTTTGCTCATGGAATCCAGGATCACTTTATCAAACGTGATATCGTTGATCTGGAGGTCCTGCAGGTGATAACCCCATTCTTCCAGCGAATGATCGACTTCCACTTTTACGTATTCCACGATCTCCCTGCGCAATCCCAGCACTTCCGCCTGTTTCTTGGTGGCCACAAATGACCGGATATTCCCTTCGATCGTCCGGATCAGGGCCTGCATCAGGTCCTTTTCGGCGATGAATTTAAACGCTACCTTCTTAATGGTGTCCTCCACCGCATTCTGAACCGAGTACAACAGCATACTCTTAAAATATACATTGGCCTGGTCGGATGTTACCGCCTGGAACTCCAGTTCCACGGAGCGATTCTGTATGGAGACTTTTTTAAAGACCGTTTCAAGGATGGGGATCTTCATATTCAGACCCGGTCGGGCAATACGGCGGTACTTGCCGAACATAGTAACGACACCGATATATCCCTGGTTGATGGTGAATAGTGATCCAAAGAAGATAATCACCAGCACGACCACCCACCAATACTCTGAAAGCCAAATTCTAAGATCCATATGATTATAATTTTGGTGAAATTACGACAAGTTGGATGAATATGGATTTATTGGTGCAGGAAGGAGTCTTGTCTATTTATTCTGCACCCGACTTTCGAAAAAGGAAGAAAAATTGAGTCCCTCCGGGGTATTACGAGCTATACCTGCTAATTACTTTGGATAACCGACTGAAAACTTCAGGAAACATTGACCTAAGTTCACCCTGCGGGTGTCAGGGGGCTTTCTCCTCCCAGATCATCGCCAAATGCGCCATCGTCTCCACTGCCTTGTTCATATCCTGTACACTGACATGTTCCAGTTTTGAATGGATACCCTGTTCGCCGGCAAACAGATTGGGACAGGGAAGTCCCATATAAGAGAACCGGCTGCCATCGGTCCCTCCGCGGATGCTTTCCATTTTCAACGTAAGCCCGGCACGGGTGATCGCTTCTTTGGCATGTTCCACCACCTCGGGGTGCAGATCCAGCACTTCTTTCATATTGCGGTATTGTTCCGTGACAATGAATTCAAAGCTTGCTTTGGGATAAGTGCGCATCCGTTCCTCGATCTGTGTTCTCAGGTAATCTTCTTTTTTGATCAACCCGGGTGTTTCAAAATCGCGGATGATGAAATCAATGGTACATTTTTCGGCAATGCCTTCCACGCGTACGGGGTGAATAAAGCCCCGCTTCCCGTCGGTTGATTCCGGGGATAACCTGTCCTTGGGCAAGGCGGCCAATATCTCGCCCGCGATCTTCATCGCATTCACCATCTTGTCTTTTGCATAACCGGGGTGGGCGATCACTCCGTGGATGATCACCTGCACCGCATCGGCGCTGAAGGTCTCGTCTTCCAGTGAACCCGCATCCCCGCCATCCAGCGTATAGGCGAAATCGGCACCCAGTTTTTTAAGGTCCGCCTTAGCAGTACCTTTTCCCACTTCTTCATCCGGAGTAAAAAGAATTTTTATCTCTCCGTGTTTTAATTCTTTATGGGTCACCAGGAAATTGGCGAGGTCCATGATCCCGGCGACCCCGGCGCTGTGTCCACATGCGCGCAAAAACAGATCACCGGCACTTTTTTAAACGTTGTGGAAGGAATGGTGGCATACACGTAGCCCCATTCATCCATATGCGCATCGGCAACTCCCATTTGTTTCAATTCCGTTGCCAGCATGCCGGACAGCTCTTTTTGTTTTTCGGTGGTGGGCCAGGTATTGGATTGCGGGTCACTTTGCGTGTCCACCTGCACATAACGCATGAAACGCTCCGCCGCTGTAAAACTGTAATTTTCAAACATAATGACCTTTTAGGGGGGTCGAATATACGATATTCGGCGCCGCCCTGCTAAAACGCTTGACCAATACCGGGATTATATTTACCTTTTATATTCAAATCAAAACTAACCGACATGAAAAAATGGCTGATCGGCTCACTGGTTGGAGCCATTCTCGTATTCGCCTGGCAGTTCCTGTCATGGACCGTGTTTAATTTGCATGGTAAGGAGGCCCGTTACACTCCTGCACAGGACAGCATCCTGAATTACCTTTCATCCACCCTCAGGGAAGACGGGATCTATATGCTGCCAACCGTTTCCCCGGGAACATCCGCCAAAGAAGGAATGGAACTCGGTAAAAAAATGGATGGCAAACCCTGGGCCACGGTCATGTACAAGACCGCTTACAAACATGATATGATGATGCCCCTGGTACGCGGTTTCCTGATCGACCTCTTTCTTGTTTTTTCACTGATCTATATTCTCACCCGTGGCAGCACGCCGCCTCAAATAAGGATCTTTGCAGCTTCGGTGGCGCTGGGACTGGCCACTTTTCTCTGGGGACCTTATACCATGCACAACTGGTTTCAAACGCCTGAAGAAACCCTCACCGGACACCTGATCGATTCGATTGCCGCCTGGGGACTGGCCGGTATCTGGCTGGCCTGGTGGCTTAATAAGAAATGAAAACAAAGGAGCCCGGATGAAACAGATCACACCCGGGCTCTTTTTATTTCAAAATATGATAGTCTGAGGTTTACGGCAGGATGATCAGCGGACTTCCGCCAACGATCTCCACCAGCTCAAGATCAAATACGAGATCCTGGCCCGCGAGCGGGTGATTGGCATCCAGCATCACCGTCGCTTCTTTAATTTCAGTTACCGTTACCTGGAATTGCTGTCCCTGGCCGTCGCTCATCATCAGGGGCATACCTGTTTCCAGTTCCATATCCGCCGGGAACCTGTCCTTCGGCATATCGATCAGCATTTCCGGGTTGCGGGCGCCGTAAGCCTCATCGTAAGGTATATTGATCGTTTTCTTGTCACCTACCGCCATACCCGTCACGCCTTCATCAAAACCTTTGATCACCATCCCGCTTCCCACTTCAAATTCCAGCGGTTCCCTTCCCGACGAGGAATCAAAGGTTTCACCGGAGGTGAGTTTTCCGTGGTAATGCACTTTTATCTTATCCCCTTTTTTAACCTGTTGCATATTTTTATTTTATTAAAAAATGAAGCTGCAAGTTAGCCAAAATATACAATGCAACCATTCACATATTTGAGGCGGTCTTAATCGTAATTTTTCAGGACATTTGAGGATATGATCAATGCTATAACAATCAAAAAGGCCGCTCTTATCGCCTTCTTTCTCCCGGTGATAAGCTGCGCCGCTCAGAAAACCCAACCCGTTTCCGGCAGTGCCCCTGTAAGGATCATTCCTGCCGCAGAGAGGATCAATGTATACCTGCCATTGATCAAGGGAAGAACGGTCGGGATTTTCGCCAACCAGACCTCGATGGTGGGGAACACACACCTGGTCGACACGTTACGCAGTCTCGGGGTGGAAATCAAAGTGATCTTCGGCCCCGAACATGGTTTTCGTGGACCCGCGGATGCAGGTGAAAAAATCGGGAATTATACCGATGAGAAAACCGGGATACCCGTCGTTTCACTGTATGGCTCCAAAAGAAGACCCTCCGCCGAAGATGTGAAAAATGTGGACGTGCTGATTTTTGATATCCAGGATGTGGGTGTACGTTTCTACACGTTCATCTCTTCCCTGGAAGAATTTATGGAAGCCGCCATGGAACTGGGCAAACCGCTGATGATCCTCGACCGGCCCAATCCCAACGGGCATTATGTGGATGGCCCGGTACTCGACCTGAAATACCGTTCCTTTGTTGGCCGCCAGCCGGTGCCGGTTGTTTATGGCATGACCATCGCCGAATACGCTTTCATGATCGCCGGGGAAAAATGGCTCAGCGAAAAGGCCAATGCAAAATATGCCTATTATAAGACGGCACAGAATTCACCGGACACCCCCTTTCATTTCCAGGTGATCAAATGCCAGAACTATACACACAAAAGCAAATATGTATTACCGGTGAGACCCTCCCCGAATCTCCCCAATATTCAATCCGTCTACCTCTACCCTTCCACCTGTTATTTTGAAGGCACCGTGCTGAGCGAAGGAAGGGGAACCAGCAAGCCTTTCCAGGTATTCGGGCACCCCTCCCTGCCAAGAAATCTTTATTCATTTACCCCTAATCCTAACGAAGGGGCGAAGAGTTCCAAGTTGTACGGACAACTTTGCTACGGATGGGATCTATCCGGAAGCCCGGTGGAAGTGCTGGCGAAGGTGGACAACAAAGTGCAGTTAGGTTGGCTCCTGGAAGCGTACCGCCTGTTTCCCGAAAAGGAAAAATTCTTCCTCCTGCCCAAATCCGGCAAAATGGAAGAATCCTTTTTCAATAAATTAGCCGGAAACAATGATCTCTGGCAGCAGGTGAAGAACGGCGTATCCGAAGTGGATATCCGGAAAAGCTGGGAGCCCGGGTTGGCGGAGTTCAAAAAAATCAGGAAAAAATATTTACTCTACGATGATTTTGAATGATCCTTCAGATCAGTTGCAGTTGCATGGCAATTTTCACCAGCGATGCGGTGTTCTTCGCTTCCAATTTGGCAAGCAGATTCTTCCGGTGGGTATCCACGGTGGCAGGGCTGATATATAATTTTTCCCCGACCTCATTATTGGTGAGCCCTTCGGCGATCAGTTCCAGCACTTCCTTTTCCCTGCGGGTGAGTACGATCGGGGCATCCATGTTTTGCTGTAATGTGTGCGACACTTCATCGCTCATAAAGGTTTTTCCTTTTATCACCGTTGCTATTGCCCTCATCAGCTCCTCCTGCGTCGCGTTCTTCAGCAGATAACCCGATGCCCCGCTATCCATCATTTTCTGAATGAAACTTAACTGGTTGAAGGTGCTTAACCCGATAATGAAAACCGACGGGTATCGTTCCTTTACTTCGCGGCAAAGATCGATGCCGCTTTTATCGGGCAGGTTGATGTCCATAAAGATGACATCCGGTTGCTCCTGCCGTAAGAAGGCCAAACAGGACTCCGCATTCATGGCATGCCCCATCCACTCAAGGCCCCTTTCCTTTTGCAGCAGTGAACGGATGCCCTCGATCACCATATAATGATCGTCCACGATAAAAATTTTTACTGCACTCATATAGTAAGTTCAATATGAACCGATGTCCCTTTTCCGGGTTGTGAATCTATATCCAGTTTCCCCTTCAGAAATTCCACCCTGTTCAGAATATTATCCCAGCCGATCCCTTTCGATTTTTTCAGGATGCCCGTATCAAATCCCCGGCCATCGTCTTCCACGGTTATAGTTAAACGGTCTTCCGTTTTGGACAGCTGAACGATCGCCTGGCGGGCGGCGGCATGCTTCATGGTATTGTTGATCAGTTCCTGGACAACCCGGTATACGATAATAGACGTTGTTTGGTCAAGGGTTACATTCTCCATTCCCAGCGACTGATAATTAACCCGCAGGGCCCCGGATTGGTTGATGTCGGTACAAAAATCCCGCAGGGCCGTATCCAGCCCGAATTTCACCAACGCTTCCGGCATCATATTATGTGCCACCCTTCGCATTTCCCGGATCGAACTGTCCAGCATATCCATGCTTCGTTCGAAAGCCTGATGGTTCTCAGGCGTCATGACAAGATTTCCTTTCATCGTGTTTAATGAGTATTTAATGCCCGACAACATGCCCCCCAGTCCGTCATGCAGGTCTTTTGCCAGGCGGGTTCGTTCCTGTTCCTCCCCTTTTAAAACAGCTTCCGTCGCCATCAATTTTTTCTCCGTTTCCAGTTCGGTGATACGGCGCTCCTGTAATTTTTGCTTTTGCCGGTAATTGCGGTAGGTAAGCAGGGATATGATCAGCAGGGCGCCCGCACCCCCGATCAGGATTGCATTCAGGATATTCTTTTGCCGGATAGTCACCTGCTGCAGTTTTAACTGGTCCTCTTTTTTTTCCGTTTCATACATCACCCTTAACCGGGCATCCTTCTGCGCCACTGATTCTGTAAATATTTTTTCGGTGATTTTCTTACTCTCATCGTTATACCGGATCGCATTGCTGAAATCACCGGTGGCAAAAGAGATCGCGGCCAGTGTATTCAGCACCTCTGCCTTGCCCTCCAGCAGGCTGTCCTTCTCCGCAATAGCCAGCGCATCCTTTGCATATGACATGGCTAATGTAAAATCCTTTTTGTACAGGTAATACATCGCCAATGCCTGCCGGGCAGCCATCATGCCATAATTGTTTTCCGTTTGGACATGAAGGGACAATGATCTTTCCGCATACTCTTTCAGCCGTTCAAACTGGTTTTCCTTTAAAGCGATATCACTCAACCCCTCATAAGCCATGGCCTCGATGGGCTTATTCTCCTCCTTTACCGCGATGTCAATGGCCTCCCGGTATAGTTTTTTTGCTTCCTCAAAATCCCGTTTTTCGCCGTAACAGTTGGCCAGGTTGACCAATGCAGAGATCAATGCGGTTTTGTTTTCCATTTTCCTTCCCAGTTCAACGGCTTTAAGTCCGTAACCGATCGCCTTATCATACTGTTTCAGCATAAGGTAGGTGCCCTGCAATCCGCCATACAGGTTTGCCTCAATGTTTGCATATCCTTTCCCATCCAGTAATTTCACTCCTTCCAGCGTGTATTGCAAACCGTTTTCGTAATCCGCCAGGAATTTATAAGACTCCCCGATATTAAACAGGGCAACTCCGATATTAAATGTGTCTTTTTTTTGCCTGGCTATCTCCAGCGTCAGCTTAGTATAATATAACACCGAATCATACCGGGACTGGTAAGCATATATATAGGAGAGTTGCCTGTAATACCTGAATGTGCCGGTTTCAAAATTCAGCTTCCTGCTCAATATTCCGGCCAGTCCCGCATAATACTTAGCCTTCTCCGGCTCCGAGTTTTCAAACTGATCGGATATTGAAAATAACAGGTGTATTTTATTGGTATCTTCCTTTGCCGTGGATAGCCGATGCAGAAGACTATCGCTGTTCAGCCCCTGCGCCGGCAACAGCACTGTGGTCATCACCATTACAGACAACAATGGCAGGAACTTTCTCATACAGAAAAATAATCTTTTACATCCATTATACAAATAAACAAACCCGCGCCAGCTTCCTTACTCCCCTTTTTCCATGATTTTTCCGTTTTCCAGAAATATCCTGTTTTTACAGGATAGGATACATTACTGCCAGTAAGCATTTTTACATCCGTAATAAATTATTCAACCACTTAAAATAACCGTGA
>JBGATE010000057.1:0-15062 GCA_044229375.1 Chitinophagaceae bacterium | reverse complement strand
GACCTGATCCTTTTTACCGGGGATCTCGTGAACAATGTGGCCGGTGAGATGGATGACTACATGGATGTATTTGATAAATTGAAGGCACCGATGGGGGTTTATTCCACGCTCGGGAACCACGATTATGGAGATTATGTGAACTGGGACAGCCCGGAGGAGAAGAGTGCCAACCTGGAAAAACTAAAGCAGGTGCATCGCGATCTTGGCTGGAAACTCCTGCTCAATGAACATGTGGTGCTGGAAAAGGGTTCGGAGAAGATCGCCGTGATAGGTATTGAGAACTGGAGCGCCAAGGCCAATTTTCCCAAGTACGGCGATCTGGCGAAAGCACATACAGGCACGGAAGAATATCCGTTTAAGATACTGATGAGCCATGATCCCTCGCACTGGAAAGCACAGGTACTGGAAGAGTACCCCGGTATAGACCTGGTGCTTGCCGGCCATACACATGGGATGCAGTTCGGGGTGGAGATACCGGGTTTGAAATGGAGCCCTGTTCAATACATGTACAGGGAATGGGCCGGATTGTATGAAAGCCAGGCCACCGTTTCCGCCCCAGTCAGGAGACTTTATGTGAACCGGGGTTATGGCTTTTTAGGATACCCCGGAAGGGTAGGCATCCTGCCCGAGATCACCGTTCTGGAACTATCCTGATCCCGGTCAAATAATTAGGTTGTTTTATCGTTTTTAAGCCTGATTGGCAGTGCGTTAAACTTTTTTTTAACTTTTTGGTCATAGAACCCCGGTTTGCCTGTTTCACCGAACCGGACCCTGAGCCAATTCCGTCCCGGTTGCACGGCAGGGACAGGAAACGACTGCATGATAAAAAGATGGACAATATTACCGGCCCTTCTCCTGCTGGTTGCCACCGTACATGCGCAAGGCAACCCAGCCGATACTTCTATTGTGCCGCCCAAACAGATCGATGCCTCACTGATCGATACCACGATCGACTACGAGGAACTCTTCCAGGATTTTGATGCTTTTATGGATTCCATCCTTTCACCTCACAGTTATTTCCTGGTCAGCTTATCCGCCGGAAAAGGGTATTACAATTTTGAGAATAAAAGCAATTACGATATCACCACATCCAGGAAACTGACCTATTCGCCCACGCTGGGTTATTATCATAAGAGCGGGCTGGGTCTGACCGCCATGGGTTATATCGCGGATGACGGGACGAATATGAATTTTTACCAGGCAGGGCTCAGTCCTTCTTTTGATTACCTCGCCAACAAGGATTTCGCCACGGGAATATCGTATACTAAGTTTTTTACGAAAGATTCATTGCCCTTTTATACCACGCCGATCCAAAACGAGCTCTATGCTTACTTTACCTACCGAAAGTGGTGGGTGCGGCCCATGCTGGCACTGAGTTTTGGTTGGGGTAGCCGGACAGATTATGAAGAAAGGGAGACCATCATCCAGGACCTGCGGCTGCGAAGAAGAGGCTTCACGTATATCAACACGGAAGAAAAGGTCAGTGATTTTTCCGTGATGGCCTCGGTGCGACACGATTTTTACTGGCTGGATGTGTTTACGTACCGGGATCATATTCGGTTTACACCCCAGTTCAGTTTTACAAGCGGTACGCAGAAATTCGGGTTCAACCAGTCCAGTTCAACTTATGCCACGATCATCCGCAACAGCAGCAATGTGCTCTATAATACCGATGAGTTTTACCTGGATGATGAACTGAAGTTCCAGCCGCTTTCCCTCACGTTATTCCTGCGGGGTGAATATTCGATCGGTAAATTCTTCGTACAGCCTCAGCTGGCATTCGATTATTTCTTTCCCGCTTCTTCCCGGAATTTCAATACGATCTTCTCGCTGAATGCAGGGTTCATGTTTTGAGAGGATGGATTAATTTTCACAAAAGGGAGCATAAACAGATCTCTTTCTCCGTGTCTTTGTGTCTCCGTGGTTTTAAAAACAGAACTACAAATTGAACCACGGAGACACAGAGACACAAAGGAAACTGTCTGCTGGTTATTCTTTTTACCTGCTGAAACATATGCGTACTACCCTCTCGCGGCGATACGTTGCGGTTTCGATGTGTTCGCCGCGAGATACGTTTAATGTCCTGTGCAACGCATAGGATTATGAAATTCTTCACATTTCCCCGGCAATAGAAAGGTTACGATTCCTGTTTTGGAAATGACTCATTCCCGTTAAGGAAATTTAACAGCCGGAACGGGTGACTGGCATTATCCTTGAAATTTTTAAGGGTCAAATTTTTTCACCAGTAAATCATTAAAAGTATAGCCATGAAAACAAAACTCTTCTCCCTTTTTGCATTGGTATTGCTCACCCAGGCCGCCATGGCCCAGTTCCATCTTGGCGTTAAGGCCGGCGCCAACGTCACCAAGGTCAATGGAAAATCATTTGAAGATGAATTCCGTTTCGGGTATCACCTCGGCGGTTTTATGGAGATCCGGGCCGGCAACAAGTTCGTGATCCAGCCCGAAGTGCTCTGGAACCAGTATGCCACCAAGGTGGACAGTAATTACAAGAATATCTACGATGATGTTTTTAATGGCAACGCCAATGTGAAACTCAACTATCTCTCCATCCCGATCGTGGTGAACTACAAACTGATCGGCAGCTTCCTTTCGCTCCAGGCCGGTCCGCAGTTCGGGATCCTGATCGATCAGAACAAGACCTTATTGCAGAACGGGGGAAATGCCTTTAAAAGGGGTGATCTCTCCATGCTGGCCGGGTTGCAGTTCAAAGTGCTCGCTTTCCGTCTCAATGCACGGTATGCCATCGGTCTGAACAATATCAGCGACCTGCCCGATGATGACAAATGGAAAAGCCAGGGATTCCAGGTATCCGTTGGATTTGCCTTATAAATACGATACGACCTTGTGAACAGGCCCCTTCTTTGCGGAGGGGCTTTTTTGTAACCTTTTCTCATTCAGCTACCTATTTTGGCAGTTTATGTTTCCCGGGCACAAATCTTGGCAATACTGAATCTGCACTCTATTTTTACCGCCTTCCCTGTTTTGAGGAGAAGAAGTGACAGTTTGACCTAAGAAGCTTTGATTATGAATTTTGACCAGTTTTTATTGCGCTCGGAAGATGAAATGGATTTTTTGCCCATCATTCCCCTGAATGAAAGCGAGCAGGATGATCTCAATGCTGTTGAAGTGCCTGCGGAGATCGCCTTACTGCCACTTCGGAATACGGTGTTATTTCCCGGCGTGGTGCTCCCCATCACGGTAGGCAGGGACAAAAGCATTAAGGCGGTGAATGATGCTTACAAGGGCGACAAACTGATCGGTGTGGTGGCGCAAACGGACAGTAATGTGGAAGATCCTGCCATCAGGGACCTGGAAGATATCGGCACCGTGGCCCGGATCGTGAAACTGATCAAGATGCCTGATGGTGGAACCACCATCATTATCCAGGGGAAAAGCCGGTTCCTGATCGAAAGTATTTTTTCAGAGGATCCCTATTTCAAGGCAAAGATCAGGAAGCTCGATGAAGAAGAATCCCCTAAGGATGAGGATTTCAACGCCTACGTGGCCAATATCAAGGACCTGGCTGCCGATATCGTACAGCTTTCCCCCAATATCCCGGCCGAGGCGTCGATCATTCTGCGGAATATCGAGAACCCTTCTTTCCTGATCCATTTTGTTTCCAGCAACCTCAATACGGATATCAAGGATAAACAACGTTTGCTTGAACTGAACCATATCCGCCAGCGGGCCGACCTCCTGATGCAGTTGCTGCAAAAGGAACTGCAGTTCGCCGAACTGAAGAATAAGGTAACGACCAAGACAAAAACCGAGATCGACAAACAGCAGCGGGAATATTTCCTCCAGCAACAGTTAAAGAGTATCAAGGAAGAGCTCGGCGGCGAAAGCAATGTGCAGGAAGTAAAGGAGATGCAGAAAAAGGCCGAGACCAAGAAATGGCCCGAAGCCGCCAAAGAGATGTTCAGGAAAGGGGTGGAGAAACTGGAAAGGATGCATCCCAGCACGCCGGACTACTCCGTGGTGTACAATCACCTCGACCTGATGCTCGAACTGCCCTGGGAAGAATATACGGAAGATCACTATGACCTGAAGAAAGCAAAGAAGACCCTGGATATCGATCATTACGGGATGCAAAAGATAAAAGAACGGATACTCGAGTATCTCGCGGTGCTGAAGCTGAAGGGTGATATGAAGAGCCCGATACTTTGTTTTGTCGGCCCTCCCGGTATCGGTAAGACCTCACTGGGAAGAAGCATTGCCGCCGCCATCGGAAGAAAATATGTCAGGTTGAGTCTTGGCGGGCTGCATGACGAAAGCGAGATCAGGGGTCACCGCAAAACCTATATCGGCGCCATGCCGGGCAGGATCCTGCAATCCATCCGGAAGGTGAAATCCTCCAACCCGGTGATGATACTGGATGAGATCGATAAAGTGGGAAGCGATTTCCGCGGCGATCCTTCTTCCGCATTGCTGGAAGTGCTGGATCCCGAGCAAAACCATA
The DNA here is from genome assembly GCA_044229375.1 of Chitinophagaceae bacterium. Classification (GTDB taxonomy): domain Bacteria; phylum Bacteroidota; class Bacteroidia; order Chitinophagales; family Chitinophagaceae; genus JJ008. Next base: position 10,580 of record JBGATE010000057.1, on the reverse strand, counting down.
GTTTTTATGATAATTACCTGGAGATGGAGTATGACCTGAGCAAGGTCCTCTTTATTGCCACGGCCAATAATTACCAGAATATACAACCAGCGCTGCGTGACAGGCTGGAGATCATTGATCTCAGCGGTTACGCGGTGGAAGAAAAGATCGAGATCGCCAGGCGACACCTTCTTCCCAAGCAAAAAGAGCTGCATGGTCTCAAGAGCAGTAATTTCCGCGTGAATGACAAGGTGCTGGAGAAGATCATCCAGGATTATACGAGGGAAAGCGGTGTACGGGAACTCGACCGGCAACTGGCTTCCATCATGCGTTACCAGGCCAAACAACTGGCCATGAAAGGAAGACTGAAAAGCACGCTGACAGCGGTTGATATCGAAAAGATCCTGGGCAAGCCACGTTACAGCAATGATATTTACAAGACGGTGAACATGCCGGGTGTGGCCGTGGGTCTTGCCTGGACCTATGTAGGCGGGGATATTTTATTTATTGAAACCAGTTTAAGTGATGGGAAAGGTGAACTGAAACTGACCGGTAACCTCGGCAATGTGATGAAGGAAAGTGCCAGCACCGCGCTGACTTACCTGCAATCCAATGCTAAACGATATAAGCTGGATGCCAGGCTTTTTGAAAAGAAGAATATCCACATACACGTTCCCGAAGGAGCTGTGCCTAAAGATGGTCCCAGTGCCGGTATCACCATGATGACGGCCATCGCATCGGCACTGACGGGTAAAAGAGTAAAACCCTTCCTGGCGATGACTGGTGAGATCACCCTCCGCGGACAGGTGCTGCCTGTAGGCGGGATCAAGGAAAAAGTGCTGGCGGCGAAAAGGGCCGGATTAAAAGAGATCATCCTTTGCTGGCAGAATGAGAAGGATGTACAGGAGATCGAATCCGAATTCATTAAAGGGATAAAGTTCCATTATGTGAAAACGATGAACCAGGTACTGGAAATGGCGCTGGTGGATTGAGTTATAACAGGTATACCTTACGGCGTAAGAAGAAATTGATCCTCCTTTTTGCAAGGAGGATTTTCTTTTTTGTAATACTGTATTTTCGCAACAGATTGCGTTCCTTCATTACAATACTAGTCTTTTCTTTTTTCCAACAGGTAAGTTCCCAGACCCTTGGCGGCAATGCCGTATTCAATTTTTTACGACTCCCTAACACGCCGCAGCTAACGGCGCTGGGCGGTGTCAATGTATCACAGGTCTCCGGCGATGTCGGGCTTGCGTACAATAACCCGGCGCTGCTAAATGCTGGTATGCATTCGCAGTTAAATGCCGTTTTCAACGGTTTTTATTCTGGGATCAGCGTGTACCATCTTTCCATGGGTTACCGGAGTGAAAAACTGAAAACGAATTTCCTCTGGGGATTGAATTATTTCAGTTACGGCAGCACAGCGGAAACGGATGCCTCCGGAAATATTCTCGGAAACTTCAGACCCACCGACTGGGTGATGCAGGTGTCAGCCTCCAGGGACTATTTGCAAAAGTGGAATTACGGTGGCACGCTGAAATTTATCAGTTCTAATTACGGTCAATACAGTTCCAATGGAATTGCGATGGATATGGGGGTGTTATACCACGATACCGCCAACTTGTTTTCGGCATCCATACTGGCAAAGAATATGGGTGTCCAGTTGAAGAAATATGAAGGCACTGAAGCGGATGACCTTCCCTTTGACCTGCAGATCGGGATCAGCAAGCGTCTTGAAAAGGCACCCCTTGGTTTTTCGCTGACCGGCCAGCGGATACACCGGTTCAATATCCGTTATGATGATACATTATTCAATAGCGAGAACGGTTACCCGAATGCAGCTGATAAAAAGTTCAGCATGGGTAAACTGATCGATCACCTTGTACTGGGCGCTACGATCTATTTTGGGGACAGGGTAGAATTCAATGCCGGTTATAATTTTCTTCGCCGGAGGGAGCTGAACATCGGCAGGGAAGGCAACGGGTTGAATGGTTTTTCGCTGGGAGCGGGGGTGATGTTGGGAAAGATACAGGTGCGTTATGCCAGGTCCCATTACCAGGGAAATTCGGCTTATAACCAGTTTGGCTTGAACCTGAAACTGAATGAATATTTCGGGTTGGGTAAGTTTGGGGAGCGGATCGGGTGGTAGCGGGATGCTGGATACTGGATGCTGGATGTTGGATGTTGGATACTGGATACTGGATACTGGATGCTGGCTTGCCCGCCGTAGCTTCAGCGTAGGAGGGATACTGGATGCTGGATGTTAGATACTGGATACTGGTTGCTATCAGTCAACTGCTGACTGCCGACTCACTCAATCATCCTGTACACTTCAAACGCTTCCGCGTATTCGCCTCCGCACTGAACGGCCCTGACTTTGGCGAGGGAGCGGATAAAATCTTCCTGCATATAATTACGGTGCGACTGTGAACGGTAGGCTGCTATCGCCCGGACTTTCTTATGGATGTCATCCGCTGACAACCTGATAAAATGGGTAGAACGGAAACTGCTGTGGTTCCAGGGCAGTTCATATCCAAGTACGGTACAATTCTTAAATGCCCGGATTGCTTCGTTATGGATGAGCTGGTGGTCCTGGTGGTTATCGGAAGAAGAAGGAATAAATACGGTATCGGGCTGAATGGTTTTATTCAGTTTTACCAGCTCCTCGAGGATGGGCTGCCGGTTCATGTCAAATTCCCTTACCTCGAAATCAAAGAAATAAAGGTTAGAGGGATCGATCCCAAGCGCCTGGGTGGCTTCCCGGCATTCTTTTTCGAGAGTGTCTTCCGGAAAGCCTTCCGGCAAAGACTTTTTGCAGAGGGAAAAAGCGGCATAATACATTTCTTTTCCTTCAGCGCAATATTTCGCTATCATTCCGCCGCAACCGAGTTCGCCGTCATCTGTGTGCGGGGCCAATACCAAAATTTTTTCAGGGTTCGACATGGGGCAAAAGTAAATGATATTTAAAGAGGAATGAAATGGCCCGGTTGACCACAGGTTTGATTTCCGGAAGCTGAACATTCTGGAGATGAATCAGTTCATGCGCTATTCCTGGTTTCACCATTCTCCCTTGCCTGGTCTATTGCCTGTTGTCGTACCAGTTCAGTCAGGGTGGTTTCCAGCCTGCGAATACGGGAGAAGAGTTTAAGTATGATGAAGAGGAAAAATAGAATGCAACTGTAAAACAAGAGATCGGCCCCGCGCCCAACGCCAAGCCGGTGCGCAATTTTATTGGTGTATTCCGGGAAAAGTATAAAGAAAACGCCCAGTCCGACAAACAGGAAAAGGGCGATAAGGTCGATCAGCGCATTCCGGAACCGGGAAATATAATAGGCGAAGATGATAGCCACGCCGCTAAGGAGTAATATCTGTATCCCGTTCATTTGAAAATTTTATTTAAAAGTATATCAAAAAGGATTCGGAAACTTCCCCAGACGGTCTGACCTTTCTGTTTTGAATAATCGGTATACTGAATGGTGACGGGGATCTCTTTGTACCGGAGCCGGTGTTTTCTGATCTCCCCGATGATCTCGGTGGCATGCGCCATACCGCTTTGCCGGAAACGGATCTTCACAGCGGCTTCTCTGGTCATAGCGCGCAGGCCGTTATGTGCGTCGGTCAGCAGCAAACCAGTAAAGAAAAAGTTGATGAAACGGGCAATTTGGAGGACAATTCTTTTGCCGGCCGGAATCCTGCTGGTGTTCAGGATAAACCTGGATCCCAATGTGATATCCGCTTCCCTGGTTACTAAAGGCCCGAGCAGTTTATCGATATCCGTTGCCTGGTGCTGGCCGTCGGCGTCATAGGTCACGATGAACTTTGCTTTCCTCGCTAAGGCGAATTCAATACCCGTTTGAAGCGCGGCACCCTGTCCGAGGTTTACTTTATGCCGCAACAGAAATAACGGGAATCCTTTCAGCAATAACCCAAGATCCTGGAATGATCCATCATCCACCAGCACAATGGAATAATGCATTGGCGACAGTTCATGAAGGACCTTTTCAATCACTTTCTCTTCATTATAAGCAGGTATAATGACAAAGACATCCCTGGTATTAATCGGGGGTAACATAAAGTGTATAAAAGTAGAACCGATTATACTGACCTGCAAGTTTGGTTCCGGGATAATTAATAAAGTTCTGAAAAGCGGAAAGGCTTTTTTCACTGATCATGGCGAGGAGGATCACCGGTTCTTTTGTTTTTAATGAGCCGGGATCCTGCAACACGCCCGGGTCTTCCAGTACCGGGGCATGCTGGTAAAGGCTTGCACGGTAATTGGCATAATACAGGGAGCCGGTCACTATCACTTTTTTGACCCGTAATGAATCCTGCTGCTGCCGGACAAGGGATGCAGCGTAGCGCTGAAACCCCTGTTCCTGCTTCCAGTAATATTCTTCTTTTCCGATACCGGTCATTCTTTTCGCTGTGAATCCCAGGCCACGGAATGCTTCCGGCAGCAGCAAAAAGGGAAGGATGAGGATGCTGTATTTAAAAAGACCCTTTGCCTGGTTCCTGTAATGATAAAAGAGTACAAAAATGGAAAGGTGCACCAATATATCGGCCAATCCGTAATAACGGGCATCTTCCACATAGGTCCACCAGCGGTCCGGTGGGATCAGTTCTTTGTCAACCACCAGGGAAAGAACGGCCAGTACCAGCGAAATGGAAACTGCGAGGGAGAAAGCAAGGAAAAAAAATGTTTTCGGGAGGGATGCTTTTTTAAGTCCCGACCGGAAGAAAAAGTACGTGGCTGAGATCAGCAACACAGTAAATAACAGTACATGAATGACCCTGAAAGCGTTCATCACCTGCATTTTCGCATCCCCCGCAATTTTCCCAACCGTGTTAGGAGTGATAAATGCGGAGGGTATGAACGGGTGTGCCTTAAGAAGGTGTTCAGGGAAAAACCCTCTGCCGCCGGCACTGATATAGGCCCCGGTACCGCTGATGTTTTGCTGGTACAGATAAAGAGCCGATATGCCAATGGCCACGATCAGCATTGAGACCAATGCCGCTTTACGGGCAGCTGCAGATACATTCTGGTACGCAAAAAGAAAAAGAAAGACGGGCAGGGTGAAGACCACAGGAAAGAAAAGATATTTCAGGCTGGCACTCAGTAAAAGGCAAAAACCCGCGAGTACCGCCCTTGCGGTCCATCGCTGGTTGGTCTTGATGGCAGCCAGGATAAGGTACACTGCGCCAAGGAAAAAAGCGATGGCGATACTGTCGGTAGAACCAGTGAAAAAGAAATAATAGATAAAAAAGCCGTTCATCAGCGTAAAAAGATTGACTACCGGTAACGAAATATCCAGCAGGAAAAGGATCTTCCTCGTAAGCAGGATTATGGATAGAGCGGCCAGGGCGTCCAGTATATAACAGGCGACCAGGTAATCATGACCGGAGGCAATATAAAAGGGAGCCAGCAGGAGTGAATAGCCCGGTGGCCAGTTGATCAGTGGCTGGTAGAGGGTGGCGGAAAGGTCACCCGGACTGACGATGGCAGTGCTGATGCCATTGCCTTCCGCTAAATTCCGGGTGGCGATGACCTGGAAAGTGGTATCAAAGAAGCTGTCGAGGTAAAATAACAGTTGGAGGATACGCGCACCGGCTGCCAGCAGTAGGATGAATACGGTTGTTCTTTTATCGGATAAGATCTTATTAATGGGGGACAATTGCATACCTGAACTTACCGGGGAGTAATATAAAGCGTATAAAAATAGTAATTCTCATATTTCCCTTCTAAAACAGTTCCGGGAAAAGTTGTAAAGGGCCGGAACATTTCCAGGTGGTCTTCACCGATCAGCGCTAACAGAAGTACCGGCTCAGTGGTTTTGAATGATGCGGGATCGTTGAGGCTCGCCCAATGCTGCAGGCAGGGAAGTTGCTGGTGCCGGCTGGTGTATATATTCCGGTAATATTTTGAACCCGAAACAACCACTTTCGTTACTCCCAGCGATGTTTTTTTATCCTGGATAAATTTTGCAGCATATTGCTGGAACTGCAATTCCCGCTGCCAGTAATAGGTTTCTTTACCCAGGTTTTTGATCCTGTTGGCCGTGAAGATCATGCCCCTTGCCATTTCCGGCAACAGTAAGAAAGGAAGGGCCGTAAAAAGTAATTTTACAGGTTTGTTTATTTGTTTCCCTGCCTGTTGTAATAACAGGAATACAGCCAGTTGAAGTAATATTTCTGCGAGGCCAAAATACCGGGCATCTTCAATATAGGTCCACCAGTTATCCTGGTTGATGATCTCTTTATCCACCACTAACGACAGGAAGGCAAGGACGATACTGATTGTCACTGAAATAAAAAGTGCCAGTAATAAAAAGGATGTTGTAAGTGATGTCTTTCCAGGCCCGTTCCGGAATAAAAACCGGGCTGCTACGATCACCAGTGCACCCAGGGCAACCACGTGGATCACCCTGAAAATATCCATAATAAGTGCCGGCAGGTTGCCCGGGAGCTTACTTAGTGTATTGGAGGTTAAAAAGGAAGCCGGGATCAGGGGATATAACCGGAGCAGGTGCTCGGGAAAGAATCCCCGGCCCGGGGAACTGATATAGGTGCCGGCGCCACTGGTATATTTTTGATATAAAATGATCGTGGCCACCCCGGCCGCAACAATTCCAAAGGAAATAAAGGCGGCTTTTTTGATCAGTTTTGATCGGTTATGAGAACCATATACGTAAATGAACAACGGTAAGGTGAATACTACCGGGAAGAAAAGATATTTTAAGCTTGCGCAGATCAGCAGGCAACACCCGGAGATAACAGCACTGTGAGTCCATTTTTGGTTGGTTTTGATCGCATCCAGGGAATAATAAATGGCAGCCAGGAAAAAAGCGATTGCAATCACGTCTGTTGAACCGATAAAATAAAAGTAATTAATATAAAATCCTGTCACCAGTGTAAACAGGTTGATCACCGGGAGAGAGACATCGAGAACCCTCAGGATCTTCCGGCAAAAGATAATAATGGAAATGGCAGCAAGCATGTTGAGTACAAAACATGCGACAAGGTATTGCTGTCCGCTGGCGATGTAAAAAGGCGTAAGCAGCAGGCTGTAACCGGGAGGCCAGCCGATCTGGGGCAGGTATTGGATGGCTGCAAGATTCCCCGGGGTTACTATTGCAGTACTTATTCCGTGCCCGTTGATTAGATTCTGTGTCCCGATAACCTGGAAACTGGTATCAAACATCAGGTCAAGGTAGAACAGGGATTGAAGAGCGCGGGATGCGATGGCTATAAGAATGACAATCAGGGAAGCTTTCTTTCCTGACAACAGCTTATTTAATGTATAAAACATACACGGTATAAAACAGATGGTTAATCAGGGATAAATATGGTTGAATCTTTCAAAAGGGGCAGCTGCTGGCCGAATTGTGCATTCAGTACCTGGCGGAAAATGTTGACCGGTGTAATGCCATCATAAAATCCGGAATAATTACCGGAAGGGAGATGTACTGCTGCTATATTCATAAAATGATACTGCTTGTCAATTTCCGGGTTTAACTGCCTGAATCCATGGTCAGAGACAAAAACAATTATTGGTTTTTCCTTCGAATGCGCCAGGATATGATCAAAAAGAGAAAGCATCTTTTTGTTGGTATATTTCAGATACTCAACGTATTCATACCGGGCCTCGTTAAAAGTTCTTATCCGTGTAATATCCGAAAATGGGCGGCCTTCACTGTTATATGCATAAGGAGCGTGCGGCATAAGGAAATGAGAGTAAACGAAGACGGGATTCCCCTTTGTTCCTGCTGCTGTTTGCCTCGTAAGGCTGTCAACCAAGTTATTATCGTAGAGTTGGTATTGGGGTGCTGAAACGGCTGATTTATTAAAGAGATATATAAAGTTAAATCCCGATTCTCTTGTAAAACGGCTTGTAAATGTCTGAAAGGTAAGAATTTCACTGACCGGGGGAAGGTAATAGTGAAATACCGCTTTTTTAATTCCATTGAAATCAAACATGGAATGATTCACGATTTTATAACCTGTTCTGGAAAAGAAGGAGGCAACTGAGTTGCTGTTGATAATAACATTGCTGAGTAAAAGGTCTTTCCTGTTGAGAAAAGTGGAATTCAGCCGGAGGTAATCCATGCTGAAGGCAGAAGCGATAGAATAAATCGTTTGATTGTAGTTCGAACGGCTCCCGTCCATTATGTGAAACCCTCTTTTTTCCAGTTCGTTTTCGAAAGGCGTGTTGTCATAGGAGAAAATATCCCGGAGTTCCTGTTTACCCGCATATTCGTCCACTACTATTACATAAAGGCTGGGTTTGTTGCAGGTGTCACAGGCCCGGAGATCGTTTGTTTGCACAGACGGGTTGTAATACCGGGTATTGAATGCTGTACGGGTAAAAGTTATAACCTCGAGCACCAGCAGGAGAAAAAGGGCAGTATTTAAAAATAAAATTAGTTTTCCGGGGTTATTCTTCATTCTCTTCAGATGGATGAGTATCCAGGCAAATAGGGTAATGAATAAGGGCAACAGAAAGATATAGCGGCTCCATAAAGCGGTTCTGCCAAACAGTTCTATCAGGCCATCCTGTAAATAGGAAAAAAAGTAATTGAAAAAGAGGAGTAAAAAGCTGAAAAGAGCAGCTTTACTGATACTTTTCAATAGCGGAAGAAACAGGATGCTGATAAGTATCCCCGTTGCAGCATGCAGCAGGAATGTTTTTAAAGCTATGCCGGTAAGCAGCGGCGCGTAGTTGGCCGACAGTCCATGCAACAAATAAAATAGAGGTAACAATACCAGGAAAAACGGCCAATTACGTACGATATGTATCGCTCTAGTTTTCATTCCTTATCATAAAGTACAAAACCCTCCCGGAATCAGCGATGGCCTGCTTTCCGGAAATCTGAAAAAAGCGCTGAAAAGCCTCCGAGAATCCTGTTTCCGAATAATTTTGATAGATATCTTTCTTTCCGCTGAACATCAGTTTTACTTTTTCATCGGTTTTCGGAACAAACTCTATAACGAGGTATTTTTTACAGATGCCCGCAAAAAATTCCGCGATCCTGTCAAAGGGGATATTCCTGCCGATGGCCAGGTGGTGGATCAGCGCGAGTGCAAGTCCAAGGTCTACTTTGATGCGGTCCGTTAAAGCATACCGTTCTGTATTGTTCACACCTGTGGCAGGCGATGGATTGGCGAGGTCGGCGATCAGGGGCTGAATATGCTGTTCGTCATTCTTCTTAATGGTTTCATAGAGGTTATTGATACAATAAGGATCGAGATCTGCGGCAAGGGTGTAAATTTTCTGATGGGCGGGCAATTGCGCGAACCTGCCATCATTCGCGCCAAGATCGGCGGCTGTTTCCACTCCTTCCAGTGAAGGGATCCATGCGGCGATCATCTTTTTCTTTTCTTCCAGGTAATTGTCCCTGCCCGAGGCCTCTTCATAATACGCCGACCAGGTGCTTTTTTGCGGGGGGAGTGTAAGTTTCTTTACCAGCGATTCCAGGCTATTGACCAGGTTGAGTAATTTCTGTTTTGTGAAGGTTACCTTTTTACCCTCACCGGGTTTGTTGTTGGAACTGACCCTTGCATTCAGGTGAATGTGCAGGTACGTATACAGGGAAAAACGGCTTCTTATAGGTAAAAGGGATTTTGTAACCTGCAGCGGGATACCCTCCGGCCATGCCAGTAACAGGGGTTGCAGCGGTATCTTCCGGTAATGCATCAGCAACAGGGGCCCGAGAAACTGCTCGCAAAACTGGCGGTACGCGATCCAGGGTTCTTTTTCGTTGTATTTTTCAAAGGAAAGCGTATCAATAAAGATCATCCGCCCCTGCATCCACTGAATGTTATAGGGAGTTGCGTCTTTTAAAATCAGGCCAAAACCAATTGCTTCTTTCAGCAAACGTATGGTGAGCAGGGCCGCGTCTTTGAGCATGTCAAAACTCCATTCATAGGGATAGGTGATAAAGGGAATGGTCGCCGGCTTCAGCGTAGTATGCCATTCAGCGCTGCCGGTAAGGTTTTCGCCGATCACTTCATGCGGCACCAGCAACTGCTCCGATATCATTTTTGCATAACAACCGCTGTTGATAAAATGATCATAATCGGCCGCGAAAACTTTATTCACCTGCCGGTATAACACATTGTTGCTGGTAAAAATAAACCCTGATGGATCCCTGTAAGAGGAGGGGTGGTGCGTGAAAGATTTTTCCATCAGTTGGCCTGGTTATCGTCGGTTTTTTTAGGACCCCTGTAAAAAATGGATTTTATAAAGGCCCAGATGTTTTTGAAGAAAAAGCCGATACCCAGGACGGCTGCAATAATAGCCTGTACCAGGAAACTGCCGCTGCCCGGGTCAATATACAGGAATGCACTCATCACAAATAGGCCAGGTTTGTTTTCGGTGTTAAAGTTAACAATGTTTCATACATCAGCCGGATGGTGTTCTCGATATCATCCTTGTGCAGCATTTCCACCGTGGTATGCATATAGCGGAGCGGGATGGAGATAAGTACGGACGGGCAACCATCATTGGAGTAAGCGAATGAATCCGTATCCGTGCCCGTGCTGCGGCTGAGCGCACGCCATTGCACCGGTATTTTTTTATCGGCCGCCACTTTTTCCACCACCGC
>JBGATE010000056.1:0-15063 GCA_044229375.1 Chitinophagaceae bacterium | reverse complement strand
TGCCGCTTTATTATCTATATAACCGATCACATTGCGGCCCTGTCTTGTTTTTTCAGAGATCCCGATCCGCATTTTCAGGTTCAGGGTGGCTGTTTTGTCGGTGAAATATTTGTCGGCCGCCGCTCGGGATACATAAAGTACGGGAATATCCATTTGAGGGGACCGGTCCTTAGGGTTAAAAACAAGTTTGTCGTCTGTACCGGAAGTATTGTACAGGATGACCGCCGAAGCGCCGCGGTCCTTTGCCTTTTTGGAATTATTCCGGATATAATCCTGGAGATCGAAGTGCGGGTTGTTCTTATTCTCTTGCAGTGGTTCATTCAGGTCAAAGAACCAGGGCATGCCCGCTTCCTGTATGGCGATGGATGGCAATGCTTCCAGCGCCATATCGGGAGAATACGGAAAGGGAAAGAAATCCCTGCCTACGGCCAGTTCATTTCCGTTGATGCTCAAGGTTGTGACGGAGTCGATCTTTTTCCCGTCGTTGACAATGAAAGACTGGGTAAAGTATTCTGTTCCTTTGGGCTGGAGACCGATCGAATTAAACTGGTTGCTGATATATTCAACGGCCAGCTCTTCTCCTTTTGTGCCGGTCCTTCTCCCCTCCAGTTTATCATCTGAAAGATACTGGATATGCGTTTTCAGGTGATCAAGCGTTATTGTATCATCCCGGGTAATTTTTGCAGCGGGAGAACATCCCGTAAAAATCAGGGCCGCAATAAATATGCTGAGGGTGGTGTTTCGCATGCTCGGTGATTTATCAATGCGCAAAGGTATTAAGAGACCCCGTCTTTTAGTCCGCAGGAATGGCATATTTCTGTCATCATTTTCCTCTTTGCGTTGCCCAAAAATCGCAATTCGTAAGGTGGTTCAGGACATCGGGATTACATTTGCTGGTTATAGTCGGGTCGCGGCACTGAACCGCAACTGCGATCCACGAAAAGCGTGAAAAAAAACAAGCTTCATATTGCCCTGGTTGGCAACCCCAACAGCGGAAAAACATCGCTTTTCAACTGCCTGACCGGTTTGAACCAGAAAGTGGGCAATTTCCCGGGGGTAACGGTGGATAAAAAGGCCGGAATAACATCGCTTTCAGCCGGCGTAAGCGCCGAAGTGATCGACCTGCCGGGCAGTTACAGCCTTTATCCCCGCCGGATGGACGAGTGGGTGAGCTACCGGGTATTGCTGAACCAGGACAAAGAGATCAGGGCCGATGTAGTGGTGGCGGTGGCCGATGCCAGCAACCTCAAGCGCAACCTGCTTTTCTGTACACAGCTGATCGACCTGAAGATGCCGGTGGTGATCGCGCTGACCATGATGGATATGGCCCGTCGCAAAGGTATCAACATTGATATCGCGGCCCTGGAAAGAGAGCTGGGAGTGCCCGTGGTGGCCGTTAACCCGAGAAAGAATAAAGGAATTGTCCAGTTAAAGAAAGCGGTTGAACAAACTTCGCAGCAACTTTACCAGTCACCCGCCCGGGATCTTATTGACAATAAGGCCTTCGCTCCCGAATCAATCGAAGCGGTGCAGCAGCATTTCCCGCAATTGAGTGATTACGCTGCCATTCATTTCCTCATCAACCATGAGTCGTTCGACCTGCCCTCGCAAATGCAGGATACGATCGAGGGGATCGAGGAGAAAAACAAATTCAATCCCACCAAGACGCAGGCTGAAGAGATCCTGCAGCGTTATGGCCGGATCAAACACATCATGCAGCAGGCGGTTTCGGAACCCGATCCGCTGCAAAAGACCCTGCTCAATGAAAAACTCGATAATGTTCTGTTGCACCGGCGCTGGGGTTACCTGATCCTGCTTGCCGTACTGTTCTTATTATTTCAAAGCGTATTCTGGCTGGCACAGTACCCGATGGACTGGATCGACCTTGGTTTTGCCAAACTCAGCCAATCGCTTTCCGCATCCCTGCCGGATAACCGCTGGACCGACCTGTTATTGAACGGCGTGATCGCGGGGCTCAGCGGAATTTTTATGTTTGTACCGCAGATCATGATCCTGTTCGGGTTGATCACGCTCCTGGAAGATTCGGGATATATGGCCCGGATCAGTTTTTTGTCGGACCGCCTGATGCGTACGGTAGGACTGAACGGAAAAAGCGTGATGCCGATGATCAGCGGTTTTGCCTGTGCGGTACCCGCTATCATGAGCGCCCGGAATATTGAAAACCGGAAAGAGCGGCTGCTGACCATTCTCATCACACCATTGATGAGTTGTTCGGCAAGACTGCCCGTGTATACCATCCTGATCGGGCTGGTGATACCACAACACTACCTGTTTGGGTTCCTGGGAGTGCAGGGACTGGTGATGATGGGGTTGTACTTACTGGGGTTGCTGATGGCTTTGATCGTTTCTTATGTGGCCAAGTGGTTCATTAAGATAAATGAAAAAAGTTTTTTCATCCTGGAGCTGCCCTCCTACCGCTCCCCCCGCTGGAGAAATGTGATGACAACCATGATCAGTAAGGCCCGGATATTCGTGTTTGATGCCGGGAAAGTGATCATGATCATCAGCCTGGTGCTTTGGGCGCTCAGTTCGTTTGGCCCCGGCAACACGATGCAAAAACTGTCACAGCAGCATGAACAGTTAAAGAAGGCGCCCGGGGCTGATGCCTCACAACTTGATAAGGAGTTTCAGACGGCCAAACTGGAGGGATCCTATGCCGGTTTACTGGGAAAATCGATCGAGCCCGTTATTTCACCGCTGGGCTTTGACTGGAAAATCGGCATCGCCCTGATAACTTCTTTTGCAGCAAGAGAGGTCTTTGTCGGCACCATGGCCACCTTATATAGTGTGGGCGATGCAGACGAAGGAAGTATGTTGCTGAAAGAAAAAATGAAGGCAGCGGTAAGACCGGACGGGAAACCGGTCTTCAATTTTGCTACCGGTTTATCACTGATGATCTTTTATGTGTTTGCCATGCAGTGCATGAGCACCCTTGCCGTTGTGAAAAGAGAAACAAGGGGATGGAAATGGCCCATCATCCAGTTGCTCTATATGACGGGCCTGGCCTACCTGATGAGCCTGCTGGTTTATACGATCGCCAAATAACTTACCCTTCCCTATTCGGATTCTCTCCAGGCTCTTCCCCCGTTCTGCGTTAGCGATACCCTGACCCCTTTCGCTTTTTGATTATATATTTTATCGGGAAAACTGTATTCGATGGTAAATGAAAGTTTCGAAGATTGACCCGGGTCCAGTGCCGGCACTCCTTTTCTGTCAGAAGCAAGTACTTTTTCAATTTTATACGACTTGAACTTGTAGATACTGTATTCCAGCCAGACGGTTGCCGTGTTAGACCGGGTGGCTCCCCTGTTCTTTACGACTACATCCAATGTACCCCCGTTCTTCATAAACCATGGAGCAAAAACAGTACAGTTTTCGCAGGAGATAATTTCAAGTCCCGGGACATCTACATTTATCAGCTCCACACGCAAAGAATCCCTGTTTGAAGTGGAATAACTGACCCTGTTGCTAAGGGGTGTATTTCGTGCTAAAACGGGATTTGCCGGTAGTTCCGTCCTTTGTGCCTGTAAGAGCTCGTTGGAAAAGATTGAACAAAGCAGGAAGATCAGGAGGATTTTCATGACCAGGTTTTTAATGGTTAATCGATGAAGTTAGTTTAGCGAATACCCTTTCAACAATGATCTATATCAGGAGGGTCCCCTGTTTGCGTTTCCGAAATGCTCCCAAAGCAGCAGGGAGAGCTTTCTTGCCACGGTCCATGCCTCGTTGTCATGGGTCCAGCGCTGGTCTTTGTTGTTCTTAGTGAAAATGCAGAAAATATAGGGATTCTTCGGGGCGTTCACCAGTAATACTTCACTACGGGAGGCGTTCACGCAACCGTTCTTGCTGAACACTTCAATAGTGGGCGGTACTTGGGAGATCGCTTCGTTCTCATCCCAGTAATTGCGGCCCAGACAGCGCATCATTCTTTCAGAGGCCACCGCGGAAAAAACCTCCTTGCGATATATTTTTTCAAAAAGTTTTCCCATCTCACGGGGTGTGGTTTGTCCCCATTGGTAAATTGCGCGGAAACCCTCTCTACCCGGTGTCCTTGAATTAACCTTTGTATTTGCCAGTCCGAGGTTGTCCATCAGCTCGTTGATCCGGGTGCCGGTGCCCGCCAGGCCCTGCAGCCAGAGACTGGCCGTATTGTCGCTGGTGGTGAGCATGAGCATGATGAGTTTTTTCAATGCTATTTTCTCATCGTTTTTGAATGAACCAAGGATATCGGAACCGGCGTAGAACAATGAGTCCTTGTAGGTCAGTGCAGAATCATATTTCATTTCCCCTTTCCCGATCCTGTCCATGATCCCTACCAGGATCGGCACTTTGACGATGCTGGCCGTTGGGAAAATGCTGTCGGCATTGATGGCCACAATTTTTCCGGTACGGAGATTTTTAACATAGATGCCGATATCACCGTTATAGCCGCTGATGGTTTCCTGCAGTTTTGTTGCCAGCCTTTTATCCGTCCTTTGAGCAGCCACGAATAGCGGAAGGGAAAAAAGGAAGGCAAGAATTATTTTTTTCATACTGCGTGGGTTTTGCCCAGGTTACACAGATGGCTGCTTCGCATCTTGAGTAAATAATGTTAATTAAACCCCTTTCGTGTGTTTTCGTGGCTATTTGTATTCAATCCGTGTTAATACGTGAATCCGTAGCCAAAATCATTTCATATTCATATAATCAAACACGATCGCGCAAAAAACCTTTATCCCCGTCTTCATCCCGCTTTCATCGATATAAAAATCAGGGGTATGGTGCGGGGCTGCGTTTTTCTTGTCCTGGCCCTTTGGCATTCCCCCGATATAGAAATAGAATGAAGGGGCCTTTGTGCCAAAATAGGAAAAATCCTCGGCGCCGGTATCCCAATCCCTTTCTTTCACATTGGCTGCACCTGCGGCGGATTCCAGTGAGGGAATCATTTTTTTCACCAGGTCGGGAGTATTGTAGGTGACGAGGGTCTTGGTATCAAAACTTACCTCCGCTTTTGCGCCGGAGGCTTCGGCAATTTTCTCCGCGGTCCACTTGATCCGTTCGTGTACTTCCAGTTGCATCTTGCTGTCCAGCGTGCGAATGGTACCGTCCATGATACATTCTTCCGGGATGATATTATTTCGCACCCCGCTATGAATTTTACCAACCGTAATGACCACGGGGGCCTTTGTGAGCTCCATCTGGCGGCTTACTACATTTTGCAATCCTTCGATGATCTGGGCGGAAACCTGGATGGGATCGATCCCAAGCCAGGGTTTTGAACCGTGGCTGCCCTTTCCTTTTACCACGATCTTAAACCAGTCGGAGGATGCCATAAAGGCCCCCGGCTTATATTCAATGGTGCCCGCTTCGGTATTGGATGAAATATGTAATCCGAAAACAACATCTACTTTGGGATCTTCCATCACCCCTTCTTTAACCATCAGCGGCGCACCGCCTTCTTCGCCTTCCGGGGGACCTTCTTCAGCGGGCTGAAAGATGAACTTCACCGTTCCTTTTATTTCACTCTTCATGCCGGAAAGGATTTCCGCCACGCTCATGAGCATCGCGGTGTGCGTATCATGACCACAGGCATGCATCACACCCACTTCCTGCCCGTTATACGTGGTTTTTACCTTAGAGGCAAAGGGAATATTTGCTCTTTCCGTAACGGGCAATGCATCAATATCGGCCCGGAGGGCGATGCAGGGACCCGGCTTACCTCCTTTCAGGATACCGACGACGCCCGTTTTCGCCACATTCTCTTTTGTTTCAATTCCCAGTTTCTTCAAATGCGCCGCGATGATCCTTGCCGTTCTGTTCTCCCGGTTACCCAGTTCGGGATTTTGGTGAAAGTCCCTTCGCCATTCAATACATTTTGATTCGATCTTAGCGGCGGCTTCATATGCACGCTCTTTCAGTTTTGCAAGATCCGTTTGGGCGGACATCTGCATACCCAGCAGGACCAAGGGGAAGAGACAGATTTTTTTCATCATCGAATTTTTGTTGAATTTACTGTAAAAGGCGGTTCTTTTGCCTTCCGGCACCCCTTGGCCAATTTTTTTTATATTTAAAGTTCCATGCTGCTGCTTCGTCATGTTCCTTTTCTGAAAGCTGTGTTGCTTCACAGTGTTTCCGCCTTTGGCGGACCGCAAGCGCATATCGGGATGATGATGAAGACCTTTGTGAAGAACCGTCCCTATATCACGGAACAGGAACTGATGGACTATAATGCTTTCTGCCAGTTGCTTCCCGGGGCCTCGTCCACGCAAACACTTACGTTAATCGGTTATAAAAGAGGTGGCGTTCCCCTTGCAGTCATTACCCTGATCATATGGATTTTACCCGCGAGCATACTGATGGGGGCCCTGTCCTTTTTACTGGGATATATCGACCAGCGGCAACTGGGTACGGATATCTTCAAATTCATAGCGCCCATGGCCGCCGCCTTCCTTGCCTATGCCGCCGTAGCGGCTTTTCCGTTGGCGGTCAGGAATACCATTACCTGGATCATCATGATCGCGGGCACGATCATCACCTATTTTTTATTCGGACAACCCTGGGTTATCCCGGGCCTGATCATCGTTTCGGGTATCGCCACCAATTTCAGTCTCAAGCGTATTCCGCAGGTAGAACAAAAACCCAGGAAGATCAAATGGTGGAATTTCTGGTTATTCGGTATCATTTTTCTCGCGGCCGGTGTAATCAGTGAAATGGCCAGGAAGAACGACTGGCCGAACCGCAAACCCATCAATCTTTTTGAAAACACGTACCGGATGGGGAGCCTTGTTTTTGGCGGGGGCCAGGTATTGATACCGATGATGTATGAGCAGTGGAGTGTTCGCCCGGAGGAAAAAAAGATCCGGAAAAGAAATCCCAATGCCATCCAGATCAATGAAGGGGATATGTACACGGGTATGGGTATCGTGCGCGCAATGCCCGGACCTGTTTTCTCGATCGCTTCCTTTACCGGGGGAATGGCCCTGAAAGATATGGGAAAAGAGATGCAGGCGGTGGGCTGTTTGATAGGAATGATCGCCATTTTTTTACCGAGCGCCCTGCTGGTCCTGTTCTTTTACCCGATCTGGAATAACCTGAAAAAATACGCTGCCGTTTACCGTTCCATGGAAGGGATCAATGCCGTTATCGTTGGGATCATGATCGCCTCCACCTTTTATATCATGAAGGATATCTCGTTCAGCGATGTCAAGACGATCAGTTTTGTGAATATCGCAGTATTCGCCGGCACCTTTTTATTGCTGCAGTTCACCCGGTTCCCCCCGCCTCTCATTGTGCTCGGCTGCCTGTTGCTGGGATTTATTTTCTGAGTTTATTTCTTGTAGTAGCCACCTTTTATTATTTCCTCCCATACTTTGTCGGGCACCATATACCTGACGGATTTTCCCTCCCGTATATACTTACGTATATGCGTAGCCGATAATTGCAATAACGGCGCTTCCAGCAGGTGCAGCCGGGCGCCGATTGTATTTTCAACTTCAAAACCGGGCCGCACATATACATAGACCGGGTAATGTTTAATGATCACTTCGGCGTTCTTCCATTTATGCAGGTTTTGAAAACTATCGCTGCCCATGATGATGCAGAATTCGTGTTCGGGATGCTTTTCCGCCAGGTAGGCCAGGGTGCTGGTGGTATAGGAGGGCCGGGGAAGGTTAAATTCAATATCCGAGACTTTGATCCGGTTATCGTCTTCCGTTGCCAGCCGGATCAGGTGGAGGCGATGGTATTCGTTCAATAATCCGTTTTCCGACTTGAAGGGGTTTTGCGGAGAAACAATGAACCAGATCTTTTCAATGTCCGTTTCGTTCAATATATGATTGGCAATGATCAGATGGGCGACATGGACGGGGTTGAAAGAGCCAAAATAAAGCCCGATTTTCATTCACAAAATATTGATTATTAATTAGTTATCTCAATCATGATCTGATCAGCCTCATTCAAGCGGAGACTCAGGTGGTATCCGGCCACACTTACCGAAATGGGGTCGCCTAATGGAGCGATCTGCTCCATCTGCACCCTTTCTCCGGGCACACAACCCATTTCCATTAATTTCAGGAGGATCTCGTTGCTATTGAATTCTTTGATCACACCCTCCTGCCCTGGTTTCAGATCCGATAACCTGATCATCATTTTAATTAATTATTACAAAGCTAACCTTGCTGATTTACATTTGTTTGCGAATTTTGAAATAATGGCTATATCCAGCACGATACGATTCTTTTTTCAATACCCGGGAGTAACCCTTCGCGAGAGGACCCGGCTGAAGAACTATATTCAGAATATCTTCCGGCAGGAGAAACTACGACTGGGCGGGCTAAATTATATTTTTTGTTCAGATAAATACCTGCTTAAGATCAACCAGGATTTTCTGGGTCATGATTATTTCACCGACATCGTCACATTTGATCTTTCCGAAAATTCAAAGCAAATCCGGGGGGAAATCTACATCAGCATTGACCGGGTTCGGGAAAATGCCCAAAAAATTGGTGTTAGTTTTAAATCCGAATTGCACCGGGTTATTTTTCATGGGGCACTCCATTTATGCGGGTACGACGATAAATCGGCTCCTGATTTGAAAGAAATGAGGCAAAAGGAGGATTTTTATCTTACCCGATATTTCGGGTAGTGTTTCACGTGGAACGTTCTATACTGAAACAGTTCAATGTTTCACGTGGAATGCTTTATTACATCTTGATTTTCAACATAAATCAGAAATAGCATAAACCTTGTTACTTTACAGTAACTTTGCACCCCATGTTTCCAGAATACGATGTTATTGTTGTTGGGGCCGGTCATGCCGGCTGTGAGGCGGCCGCATCCGCGGCCAATCTTGGTTCCAGTACCTTATTGATAACCATGAACATGCAAACCATTGCCCAAATGAGCTGTAATCCGGCGATGGGGGGTATTGCAAAGGGCCAGATCGTAAGGGAAATAGACGCAATGGGCGGGTATTCAGGGATCGTAACGGATCTTTCCACCATACAATTCCGGATGCTGAACCGGAGCAAGGGTCCGGCCATGTGGAGTCCCAGGGCCCAGAACGACCGGATGCTATTTCACCTGAAGTGGCGGGAAATGCTGGAAAACACGCCCAACCTCGATTTTTACCAGGATATGGTAAAGGGTTTGATCGTAAAGGATGGTCGTTGCGCCGGCGTTGTAACCGGAATGGGTCATGAAATAAGGGCAAAATCCGTTGTACTTACAAATGGTACTTTTCTGAACGGGATCGTGCATATCGGGGAAAAGAATTTTGGCGGGGGAAGGATGGCCGAGAAAGCGGCCACTGGAATTACTGAACAACTGGTTTCCCTTGGATTTGAAAGCGACCGCCTGAAAACCGGGACTCCGCCCAGGATTGACGGGCGCAGCCTGGATTATTCAAAAATGGAAGAACAACCAGGAGATAATGAAGTGCTGGGGTTTTCCTTCCTGGAAACAGAGAAGCCGAAAAAGCAAAGAAGCTGCTGGATCACTTATACCAATGAAAAAGTACATAATATCCTGAAAACCGGGTTTGACCGGAGCCCGATGTTTGCCGGCAGGATCGACGGGGTAGGGCCCCGGTACTGCCCGAGCATAGAAGACAAGATCAACCGGTTTGCGGAAAGGGAAAGGCACCAGCTTTTCATAGAACCGGAGGGCTGGAATACGGTTGAGATTTATGTCAATGGCTTTTCAACCTCCTTACCGGAAGAAACTCAATACGAAGCTCTTCGTAGTATAGTCGGTTTTGAAAACGTGAAAATGTTTCGTCCTGGTTACGCGATAGAATATGATTTCTTCCCGCCCACACAATTGAACTACACGCTGGAAACAAAATTAATTCAGAACCTCTACTTCGCCGGGCAGATCAATGGCACCACGGGTTATGAGGAAGCTGCTTGCCAGGGATTAATGGCCGGGATCAACGCGCATCAGAAAACAAAGGGGCTTGATCCGCTGATCCTGAAAAGAAGCGATGCCTATATCGGCGTACTGATCGATGACCTGATCAGCAAGGGCACACAGGAGCCATACCGGATGTTCACATCGCGGGCTGAATTCAGGACCCTGCTGCGCCAGGACAATGCTGACCTGCGCCTGACCGAATTGAGTTACCGTCTCGGCCTGGCTTCGCAGGAAAGAATGGAAAAAGTGATCGCTAAAAATAAGGCGGTTGAAAATATCAAAACACTCTTGAAAGAATTGCCGGTGGAGCCCGTTGAGATCAATGGCTGGCTGGAGCAGATCGGTTCCGCGAAAATAGCAGAGAAGCAAAAAGCTGAAAAAATATTACTGCGTCCTTCCGTTGAATTGGATGATCTCGCCGGGGCAATTCCAAAATTGAAAGAATCCCTTTCCGGTTTTTCAAATGAAGCCATTGAACAGGCTTCCATCCAGGTCAAGTACGATATCTATATAGAAAAGGAAAGGGAGCTCGTTCAGCGAATGAGCCAGCTGGAAGAGCTGGAAATACCTGAAACATTTGACTACAAAAGAATTTCTTCGCTGGGTAATGAAGCAAGGGAAAAATTGACGCGTATCCGCCCCCGTACCCTGGGACAGGCCAGCCGTATCTCCGGAATCAACCCAAGTGATGTGCAGATACTGATGGTGTTTATGGGAAGGTGAAATAAAATTTCTAATTTCAACGAAACATTGTCCATGAGATTAGTGTATGTAATGTTTCTGGTTCTCTTTAACTTTCGCTACCTCGCCTCTCAAAATCCATCTCTTTCTTTTTCTTTTAATCCAACAGGTACAGATTTTGAGTCAATTCGATCAGCTATTATTGACCAGAACAATAATGTCTACACAACAGGTAATTTTAGCGGCACTGTAGATTTTGAACCAGGTCCCGGCACAACAGCCCTTACTGCTGTTTATACAGATGTTTACATTTCCAAGCTAAGCGGATCAGGTGGGCTTACTTGGGTAAAACAAATCCAGAGTTTAAACATATCAAATCTATCCATATCATGGTCAATTGGTGTTGATCTGTCGGGCAATATTTACGCAATGGGACAATTCATGGGCACAATTGACTTTGACCCCGGTCCAGGAGTGTTTAACATGACCTCTTCCATGCCGGCTTCCTATGACTTATTTGTTCTAAAACTAAATTCTTCGGGCGATTTTCAATGGGCAAAGCAGATCGCGTCCTTTGCACTCAACCAAAAAGTGGGAGTAATGCCAATCGATGGTGCTGGTAATTTATATGTATACGGCTGCTTTATGGGTACTGTAGATTTTGACCCGGGTCCGGGTGTATTCAATATGACGGCGAGCACTGTTAGCAGAGATCCTTTTGTTTTAAAATTAAGTTCTGATGGGGGATTTATTTGGGCAAGACAAATCAATGATCCTGGCGAAGGAACTGTTTTGTCTACGAAAATTGATGCCTCCAACAGTATTTATCTTACCGGATATTTTGCAGGCGTCGCCGATTTTGACCCTGGCCCATCTACAACAAACCTGGATTCAATAAATGGTTCGGCCTACATTTGGAAACTCACCAATGCCGGGGATCTTGACTGGGTCAAACAATTTGGAGCCGGAGGATTTGTTACGAGCAGTTCCGATCTGGCTTTTGATATAACAGGAAATATTTATTCGACTGGTGGTTTTCAGGGTTCCGCTGATATGGACCCTGGCCCAGGAATAACAAGGCTGACTACGGCCGGCTTCGGAGATGCCTTCGTTCTTAAATTAAATCCAACAGGGAGTTTTATTTGGGCCAGGCAATTGGGAGGACCAGGTTCTGATGGAGCTTCAGGACTTTGTTTGGACAATTCCGGAAATATAATACTCATGGGCGGTTTTGATGGGACCGCTGACTTCGATCCGGGTACGGGATCTTATCAACTTACATCCTCCGGTTCCGATGATATATTTATTACAATGCTGAATCCGGACGGAAACTTTAAGTACGCATTCCAACTTGGAAATGTAGATTTTGACAATTCAACATCTATAAACATTGATTCGCAAAATGCTTTGGTAATAAGCGGAACTTTTTTTCATAGTATAGATGCCGATCCATGTTCCGGGGTAACCACGCTGAATGCACTCGCATCGCAGGATTGTTTTCTTGCAAAATACAATCATCCAATAACTATTCAGGTTACGATCAGTTCGCCAACTACAACTGTAGTTTCCGGCCAATCCGTACTAGTAACATCAGTTGCCACCAATGGAGGAACAAACCCTACTTACGAATGGCAAGACAGTACCGCCGCCCATAGCTGGCAAACAATCTCGGGTGCAACCGGCTCAATACTAAGTTATTCCCCTTCACAGACAGGAGACAGAGTGAAGTGCATTATGACAAGCAATGCCTCCTGCGCCCTTAATTACACCTTTAGCAGTAATGTCATCGCTTTTACCGTAAGTCCGGTAACATCCATTGATCCCATTAATGGGAATAGTTATGGCCTGAAATACTTCCCCAACCCCGTAAAGGACGTTTTGTATATTGATAGTCTCAGGATATCAGACAGGTGGGAAACCGCTGAAATCATCAGTATGGCCGGTGTACAACTACGACTGGTAAATATTGAAAGTAAAACAAGAGTGAGGATTGAGGTAGAAACACTTCGTCCCGGTAACTATATAATATTACTGAGAAAGAAGTACGCAATTACTTACCTGAAATTCGTTAAATTGTAGGTGATTAGTTTCTTTGCGAACTTTTATCACTCATGTACTTCTCCCGTAAAGTCAGTGAGTTTTCGGGAATTCCCATTACCATTCCCCTGCAATTGGAAGATTTGCACTGACATTGAAACGGTTCCATGTTCTCATCCAGGAATTGTGCATAATCCAATGTCAGTTCTTCGCCTTTATGAATGTTTTTTATGGCCAGCACATTCAGGCCGTTAAAAGCGGTATTCGGATCGCAGCTATGATTTTGAGGAGCCCATTCCGAAGGATCCTCATCCCAGAGAATAAATAGTTCCTCACTCACCGGGTAGGCATAACGCCGGAAATGCATTTTTTCATCTTCGTTCCAGTTTTTCTCCACATAGCGTTTGGTGATGATCCGCTGGGAACGGCCTTCCCCTTTGAATATGATCTCTCCTTCTTTTATAACACGGCTGGCGTAAATGCCATACCCGGCTATGGAGTTTCCCTTCATCTCAAAGGGTTTGATCCTTCGTTGATGCCGGGCGATCCCTTCGGCGATTATATGACGGAGAAAACCTACCTGCCCAACGCCATCATGCTTTAGTATGTAATCGGCAGAACCTTCAAATCCATCTGCATAGAAAACAGAACAGGTAAAATTAATCTCCAGGAAGTAGATCTCGTTCTTATCGTTCACACGGAAATCCAGCCGCGCATAGCCAAGGCCGTTAAATCCCTTAAATATTTTTTCGGAAGCCGCCCGGAGTTTGCTGTCCAGCTCCGGGTCATTACAGGGAACATTACAATCAGGATGAAGTTCAGATGTCTTTAGCGCATAGGTCTTAAATTCTTTTCCCGGGGGAAAAAGGTATTCAACGGGGCGATAAACGGTACAGCTGTGTTCATCGGTATTGGCGGCCACCAGGACGGTGAATTCCCTCCCGGGTATATATTCCTCTGCCAGCAGGGGGCCATATTCATCCAGTATGCTGATGCATTTCTGCTGCAGTTCGATCTTGTTGTGCACCAGTGAATATTCATCCACCCCAAGGCTGTCACCTGCCTTGGCAGGTTTTACAAACAACGGGAACGGCAGATGCCTGACAGCCTCTTCCACATCCTTCTGCTCATGAATGACCACGTAACCGGGTGTTTTCACTCCTTCACAATAGGCCAGGTATTTCATCAGTTCCTTAGGCGGATCGTACAACTTGGCGGAAGGGCCCGTAAACGGCAGGTTCAACAACTCGAGTGTATAGATAACATCGATACTGGGTACTTCCCATTCCAGGTAACCCTCGCAAAGATTGACAAACACATCATAGCCTTCCCCGGCCAGTTGTTTTAATTGTTTGTAGGTGGTGAGTTTGTTCAGAAATACATGGTGTACCTCGTGCCCGGGGATCAATGCCGAAAGGTCGCGAGGTGGGTCGTAGTTTTTATAATCTACCCCGGTGGTGGAGTAGTCGGGTTGAAGTACGCAAATTTTCATTGGCCACGAAGCTATTTATTATCGTTTGTTTTTGCCACAGACCTGCCGGCCGGCTGGTTACACCAATTTACACGGATTTTATTGGCCACGAACTAACACGAACTAACACGAAAAATACAGCTTAGTAATGGGTCCCATTCGTGTCTTTTCGTGTTTTTTCGTGGCTTATTTTTTTGTCACATTCAGATAGCCTCGTGATACACGAATGGGATATGAAGGGCTAAGAACTGCTTTTCAAACGGGAGCGCTTTTTCTTTACTATTTTCTTTGGCCGTTTCGGCGCGTCCTGCCTGACCACACTTCTTCTTAATGCATCCTTTAATATCTCCGCAATGATCTCTGTAAAGGATACGTTGGAGGCTTTCAGGATAGCGCCGATCGAGGTATAATCCTCATCTTCACTCAGGCCGCATTGGGCATTCACTTCCAGCATATACAATTTTCCGGTGGCTGCATCCTGGCGGATATCGATCCGTGTATATCCCTTGCCGCCGCAGGACCGGTAGGCGGCCATACTCAGTTTCTTCAGCGAGGCAACCAACCCCGGTTCCGCGGGACGGTATTCATAAAAATTTTCGTTTCTCGGCATTGGGGTCTCGTCCTCATAAATTTCCCAAAGGCGGTCAAAGGAGAGAAATTTTTCCGATTCGGGCAATGATTCATGAAAAACTCTTTTCACGGGCTCATAGATGATACAATGAGCAGGGTCGTCGGCCGAACCGGTGATAAAAGTGGTATACTCCGGACCGGTTATGAATTGCTCAACAAACAAACCGTCGGCGAGAAGGTTCCAGCCCCGGTATCCCTTATAGATCTCTTCCACCCGCTTATTCAGTTCTTCTTCCGTGTGCACCACATTTTTTACCGAAACCCCCATGCTTCCGCCGGAAACGGCCGGTTTGATGATGATGGGAGTGCCGACCCGTTTGCAGATCCCTTTG
>JBGATE010000055.1:0-15123 GCA_044229375.1 Chitinophagaceae bacterium | reverse complement strand
CATGGCCTGCGCAAAAAGGAGGTTCGGGTCCTCATGGTGTTCCTGTTTTGTGAAATACGCGAGCGCATAGGTCATTCCCAGCAGCAGTGCCGGGAATGCTATCAGTAAAAGAAGAGAATTGAAATTGTTCTTCCTGATCTGGCTGTCTAATCCAACGTATTGCATCTTCGTTATACTCCGTCGTTTGACGGTGGATTGGGGTTAAAACTGGATCTTGGGCGGTTCTTCCAGGTTCCTGCGGGTATCTTCGCCCAGGTCAAACAGGATCTCCCTTTTGAATCCAAAGTTCCGCGCGATCAGGTTGCCGGGGAAGGATTCCACCGCATTGTTATATTCGGTAGTAGCCCCGTTAAAGAACCTCCGTGCAGCTGCCAGTTTATTCTCAATATCGCTGAGTTCCTCCTGCAATTGCAGGAAATTCTGGTTGGCCTTCAGGTCGGGATAGGCTTCCACCTGCACTTTGAGACCCTGGAGAGCTGACGACAACTGCTGCTCGGCAACGATCTTCCCGTCAATTGAAGTAGCAGCCATGGCCGAGGTTCTGGCCTCCGTAACTTTCATCAACAGGTCTTTTTCATGAAAAGCGTAACCTTTTACCGTTTCCACCAGTTGAGGTACGAGGTCATGACGTTGTTTAAGCTGGACATCTATATCCGCAAATGCATTCTGTCTCCTGTTCCTTAAACGGACCAGCCCGTTGTATAAAGAGATCACCCATATCACCAGCAGGGCGATTATTCCCAAAATAATGAGTACTGCCATTGTAGTTTGCTTTAATGAACAATGAAATTAATGAAAAACCGCTGTACAACAGGTGAGGAGATAAAAATTCCTCTTACATTTCTTACCTTTCGGCATCATTCACAGCTTATGCGTATCGTTCCTTTTATCATTTCTGCCGGTGTCACAGCCGCTCTCGTTTGGGCCCTGAATAAACAATGGTCCACCGTTCCCCCGATGGGCAGTTTCCTGAGCCCCCAGCATGGTTTCTGGCAGAATGCCGAACCGGCGGGCCGGGACTTTGATGCCACACTGAATTTTCCGGAACTGAAGGGCAAAGCTGAAGTTTACCTGGATGAGAGGCTGGTGCCCCATGTTTTTGCCGAGAATGACGAGGACCTTTATTTCATACAGGGTTACCTGCACGCGAAATTTCGGTTATTCCAGATCGACCTGCAGACAAAGGCTGCCGCGGGAAGGGCGAGTGAAATGGCCGGTGTCAAAGCCCTTGCTTACGACCGGGAGCAAAGAAGACTGGGGATGGTTTATGCGGCGGAAAATGCAGTGGCGGAGATCGAAAAGGATCCTGCCTCAAAGCGGCTATTCGATGCTTATACAAATGGCGTGAATGCCTTCATTGGGTCCATGAAGGAATCCGAGATACCGGTGGAATACAAACTGCTCAATGTTAAACCGGAGAAATGGAGCAACCTCCGCACGGCCCTTTTATTAAAGATGATGTCGAAAAATCTTTCGTCCGGCACCGAAAACGACCTGGCCAACACCCAGGCCCGTTCCCTGTTCCTGCCGGATGAACTCCGGCTGCTTTACCCGCAGGTGAATGATTCCCTGGTGCCGATCGTTCCGAAAGGCACCGTTTTTGATCAACCCGGTATCGTTCCGGTAAAACCGGCCACGGCCGATTCCCTTTATTTGGAGAATAAAAAAACCATCGCTGCCAGCGAGATCTCGCGGCCCGATATCAATAACGGGAGTAATAACTGGGTAGTGGCAGGAAGCAAAACGCAAAGCGGAGCGCCCATCCTTTCGAATGACCCACACCTTGAACTGTCGCTTCCCTCCATCTGGTATGAGATACAACTCGTAACCCCCACCAGTAATGTATATGGCGTTTCCCTCCCTGGGAGTCCTTTTGTCATTATCGGCTTCAACGACAGCATTGCCTGGGGCGTGACCAATTCGCAGCGGGATGTAAAGGATTACTATGAAATAAAATTCAGGGACAATAGCAAAAAGGAATACTGGTTCAATGGAAAATGGGAACCCACCCGTCAAAGGATCGAAGAGATAAAAATAAAAGGGGGGAAGACTTTTCATGATACGGTTGCCTATACCATCTTCGGCCCGGTGATGTATGATGGAAGCTTTGCAACCAAAGATACTACCGGCAGAAATCTTGCCGTACGCTGGACGGCGCATGATCCCAGCAATGAAGGAATGACCTTTTACAGGTTAAACCGCGCAAGTAATTACGAGGAGTATGAAACGGCGATCAGCACCTTCACCTGCCCCGGTCAGAACTTTGTATTTGCCTCCAAATCCGGGGATATCGCTATCTGGCAGCAGGGAAAATTCCCGGCACGCTGGGACAGGCAGGGACTGTACATTATGCCGGGTGAGGACAGCAGTTTTATGTGGCAGGGCTTTATTCCCCAGGCGGAGAACCCGCACGCGAAAAACCCGGAAAGGGGATTCCTCGAAAGCGCCAACCAGCGACCGGCGGATTCCACCTATCCCTATTTTATCCCGGGCAGTTATATAACGCCAAGAGGTATTGCAGTTGAGAAATATCTCTCGGTAATGAACGGTGTCACCGTCAGGGATATGATGAGTTTGCACGGAAATTATTTTAATACCCTTGCGGAAGACGCAAGACCGGTTCTGCTGAAATACCTGCGGGAAAATGAACTCAGCGCCACTGATAAAAAATACCTGGACATTTTTAAAAGCTGGGACCTCATGGCTTCGCCGGATTCAAAAGGTCAGACCATTTACCAATGCTGGTGGGACACGCTTGAAGCCGGAATCTGGAAAGATGAACTGAGCCGGGTGAAACCCGTGGCGCCCCTGCCGGAAGAACAAACCACACTGGAAATATTACTGCGGGATTCAGCCCTGAAATACGCGGATAATATCAATACACCGCAAACCGAAACCTTGTTTGATGTGGTGACGGATGCTTTCAGGAATACGGCCAATTACCTTGTGGAAAAGGAAAAAGAAGGAAAACTTGCCTGGGCAAAATTCAAGAACCCTACCGTCTACCACCTGATCAAGGACCTGAAAGGTTTTGCCCGGCCCGGTCTGAATGTGGGCGGTAACGGAAATATCATAAACGCGGTTACGCATAGTCACGGGCCGAGCTGGCGGATGATCGTTCACCTGACAACTCCCACGGAAGCCTACGGTGTTTATCCCGGGGGACAAAGCGGAAATCCCGGCAGCAGGTTTTACGATGATTATATTGATCGCTGGGTGGAAGGAAAGTACAATAAGCTTTGGTTTATGCGGGATGGCGACAGGAAGGATAAAGGGGTGAAGTGGGTGATGAGGTTTGAAAAAGGTTAACTGGTTAAATAGTTGATTGGTTAATTAGTTCCTTCGATTGAAGAGTCTGAACATTGCCTTATAAACTTAAAACCAGTACTGAATTGACGATATACAACGACCTGCCCAATTAACTAATTAACCAATCAACTAATTAACCATCATGAAATTCATCGTTGCAACTGTCCTGACCGCACTATTAGCATTCATCACCGGCCTTTTCCTTCCCTGGTGGGGGATCGCAATAGCGGCGGTCGTGGTGGCCGTACTGGTTCATCAAAAAGCGGGAAAGGCATTCCTTTCGGGTCTTCTGGGGGTTTTCCTCTTATGGGCAGGTCTCGCCTGGTGGATCGACATGAAGAACAACGGCATCCTGTCGCAAAGGATTGCGTCCATACTTCCGCTGAACGGGAACTCCATTCTGCTGATCGGGGTTACGGCACTGGTAGGTGGCCTGGTAGGCGGGTTCGCTGCAATGACCGGCAGCTTTCTCCGGGCTTCACCGAAATAATGTTTAATCCATTTCGCCAAAACGCTTCCTGATCCATTCATCATCATAGCTCGTTATCTTACTGCTTCATCCGATATGAAACAGCTTGCCCTTATACTTTTTTGCCTTCTGCAATTAGCTGCGGTTTTTGCACAAAAGATCAAAGGCACGGTCACCGGGAGCGACGGAAAACCGCTTGCCTACGCCTCCCTTTTTATTAAAGAAACCAGGAAAGGCACCCACGCAAACAATGAAGGCAGGTATTCTCTGAAACCGGAGCCGGGGAACTACACGCTGGTTTGCCAGTATGTTGGTTATGTACGCCAGGAAGTGGCCATCCAGGTTAACGATGGAGACAGGGAGATCAACTTTGTACTGCAACAGCAAGATGTCACCTTGTCTGAGGCGATCGTTACAACCGGGGAGGATCCTGCCTATGCCATAATCCGGAATACGATACGGAAAAGGAGCTATTACCGGGACAATCCAGCGGAATTTGAATGCAGGGTTTACACAAAAGGACAATTGCGGCTCCGGGATTATCCCAAAAAGTTATTCGGTCAGAAACTGGATTTTGAAGATGGTGACAGCAGCAAGCAAAAAATGATCTATCTCTCGGAGACCATTTCGAAGTACACGGTCAGCAAACCGGGTAGGTCAAGGACGGAAGTGATCTCCTCCCGTGTGAGCGGGCAAAGCGATGGTTTTGGCCTGAGCGCCCCTAATATATTTTCCTTTTACGAGAACAATGTATTTATCGGCAACAACCTGAACCCGCGGGGTTTTATTTCACCGATTTCCGACAATGCCCTTCGTTACTACCGCTATAAACTGCTGGGAACTTTTTTTGAGGACAGTAACCTCATCAGCCGGATAGAGGTCATTCCCCGCCGGAAATACGAACCGCTTTTCAGCGGCATTCTCTGTATTGTGGATGAAGACTGGAGGATCCACTCGCTGCAACTCAGGTTGCTGAAGGAATCGCAAATGGAACTGGTGGACACCCTGCGTATTGAACAATTGTACCGGCCGCATGACAGGAACAACTGGTTCATCAGCAGCCAGGTCCTTTACCCGTCTGTAAAATTCCTTGGGATCGATGCCTACGGGAGTTTTGTCAATGTTTATTCCGATATCGATGTGGAGCCGGTATTCACCAAAAAAAGCTTTGACAATACCCTCCTGAAATACCATGACAGCGCCAATAAACGCAATACCGATTACTGGGAGAGGAACCGCCCCGTGCCCCTCCAGGAAGATGAAGTGAACGACTACCGGAAAAAAGACAGCCTGGAAAAAGCCCGTAAGGATCCCCGTTATATGGATTCACTGGACCGGAAACGTAATAAACTTAATCCGCTGGGGATACTGGTATTCGGGAAAACCTTAACGCGGGAACGAAAACGCAGTTCGGTAAGCAGTCCTTCACTGATCGACCAGCTGTCCTTTAACCCCGCCGAAGGCTGGGTGATCCATACCGGTATCACCTGGTCCACACGACTGGATTCTGCTTCTTCCGGGAGAAAAAGGATAACCATTTCGCCTTCGCTGCGCTATGGTTTCTCGAACCGGCACCTGAACCCGCATCTGACCATTGGGTATTCATTCGGAAAGAAGTATTCGAACTCGATTCGTATGTCTGGAGGGAGAAGGGTCTTCCAGTTCAACAATAACAGCCCAATCGGGGATAAAGGAAATACGCTGAGTTGCTTATGGAGCGAAGAGAACAGGATCAAGAGTTATGAAGCGGCTTACCTCCGCGGAAGTTACAGGAAAGGGATCGGGGATGGTCTCTCCTGGGTCATCGCATTCCAGTACCAGGACCGAAGGCCATTAGAGAATACAACCCATTACACCTGGCGGGACAAGGCCGATAAAGCATACACTCCCAACTATCCCAACGAGATCATGGGAGAGAACCTGCAGCGTCACCAGGTTTTTTATACCGTTTTCGGCATTACCTGGCAACCCGGGGCCCGGTATATCGAACTGCCTGACAGAAAGATCAATGTCGGTTCAAAATACCCCGTATTCTCGATCGCCTACACCCGCAATTACAGCAGGTTTTTCGGCAGTGACGCCGATTTCAGCAAGTGGATGTTCACGATCCGGGATGATCTCAATTTCAAGCTCGCGGGTACTTTTCGTTATCGTTTGGGAATGGGTGGATTTTTGGACAATAAAAAGGTCTTTATCCCTGATTACAACCACTTTAACGGGAATATCTCCACTTTTGCCACGGAATACCTGAACAGTTTCCAACTGCTTCCCATTTACCAGTTCAGCAATCTCTCAAAGTTCTATGCCCAGGCTCACCTGGAGCATAATTTCAATGGCATGCTTACCAACAAGATCCCCGGTATCCGGAAACTGAATCTCTACCTGGTTGCCGGGGGGAATGGTTTCTATTACCGGCAGAACAACTACTTTGAACTCTTTGTGGGCTTAGACAATATCTTCAAACAGTTCCGGGTCGATTTTGTGCAATCTTTTCTCAATGGAAGATCCTGGCAACACGAATTTCGAATCGGGCTGAGCCGTTTGGGCAGGCAGAGGGGAGATGATTGGCCGTGAAGTCAAAGGCAATTGGCCATCTGCAATGGCCTCCACATGGTTGCTTGAACGAAGGGGGGCAATAACTTAAGGTTCCTGGTTGCCGTATCAAGGTAGATTCTTGTGATAACGGTATGCCCTTTCTCCGAAATAAATTATCTTTGCAATGCTTTAAAATTTTGCCCGGCCTGCAACCGGGTCCCGGCTCTGCCGGGATAAAATTTATACATCATGGCAGTATTACATAACCGCATCTCCCGAAGGGAGCTGAAGGAGCGTATCAAGAACGACCCGACACCCCGCATCACCATTTCCTTCTACTGTTATTTCCCGATCGAAGACCCCGTTGCCTTTCGCAACCGTTTGTACCTTGACCTGTCTGAATTGGGTTTACTGGGAAGGATCTACCTGGCCGGGGAAGGGATCAACGCGCAGATCAGCGTTCCTGCAGACAACCTTGAAGCACTCAGGGCCTATCTCGATTCTTATGATCACCTCAAGGGTCTCCGCCTCAATATCGCCGTGGATGACGACGGCAAGAGCTTTTATGTACTGGATATCAAAGTACGGAAGAAGATCGTTGCGGACGGCATTGATGATCCATCCTTCAACATGGCCCAAAAAGGCAGATATGTGAATGCGGAACAATTCAACCATCTGACCCTGGTACCGGGTACCGTGGTGATCGATATGCGCAATCATTATGAATACGAAGTGGGACATTTTGAAAATACCATCGAGATCCCGAGTGACACTTTCCGGGAACAATTACCCATGGCGGCGGAGATGATGGACGCCGACAAGGGCAAGAACATCATCATGTACTGCACCGGCGGTATCCGCTGCGAAAAGGCATCGGCCTATATGCTTCACCGGGGATTCAGGAATGTGTTTCACCTCGAGGGCGGTATCATCAATTATGTGAACCAGGTAAAAGAAAAGGGCCTGCCCAATAAATTTCATGGCAAGAACTTTGTTTTTGATCAGCGTTTGGGTGAGCGGGTTACCGGAGAGATCATTGCCCGCTGTCACCAGTGCGGGAATCCCGCCGACACGCATGTGAACTGTATCAATGATGCCTGTCACCTGCTGTTCATTCAGTGCGAAGAATGCCGCATAAAAATGGAAGGCACCTGCAGCAGGGATTGTCTTGCATTCATTCATTTGCCGGAAGAAGAACAAAAGAGAAAACGCAGCGGGATCGATAAGGGGAGGAATGTATTCAATAAATCCAGGTCCGGACTGGCCCGTTTTAAGTGAAACTGCCTGAACGGCAGCTCACTAAAAAACTTTCAAATCTCCTGAAATCTATTATTTTTGAATGTTTTTACCGCCTTGATAAAAGCATTTGTCATACTGCTGCTGCTTTGTTTTTCCGTTCAGATCACGGGGTATCATCTTTATTTTCACTACCGGCAGATCGACATGAAAAGGGCCGTCCGGAAAAGGATACGCCGCAGGGTTGACCCTTCCATGACGGAATTCATGACATTCCCCATCACATCGGATGATAAGGAAGCGATGCCCGAATGGATCGGCGAGTATGAATTCACTTTCCGCGGGGAAATGTATGATGTACTGGACAAAAAAATCGAAGGTGGTCAGATGATCATTCGTTGCCTTAACGATAAAAAGGAAAAGAACCTGATCGACTATTACAAGAGCCTTACCCGGAAGGATTTCGGGGAGAAGTCCAAAAAAAGAACCTCCTTGTTACTTAAACTTGCCTGTAATTTCTATACATCTGCAGTCGCTATGCTCACCGCCACGTCACCCAACGCCGGCAATCAAACGGGAGATATGAGAAGATACTCCCTGGCATTCGTCACCTGCGAAGTTCCTACTCCTCCTCCGCAAGGGTACTGATCCCTTCCAGGAAGCAGCCCGCGGTCGCGGGATACTGCTTGTCTTTTATTTACTTGACGAATTAAAAAAAATCAACATGAAACGAATTTTATTATTCGCCCTTTGGGCGGGTATGTCCTTATATACGTCTGCACAATCAACCCTGAAGGGTAAGGTTTTTGACGCTCTTACACAGAATAATTTAGCGGGAGCAACGATTTCGGTTGCCGGTAAAAGCGTCGCGACATCCGATAAAGAAGGCAGGTTTTCCTTTCAATGCAATGGTTCTGTGACCATGACCATTTCTTTTGTGGGGTATGCAACGCAAAAAAGAACGGTAAACTGCAGCGAGGATATCAGGATCGGGCTTGAATTAATCGGAAATACTCTGGATAATGTGGAGATAACGGCCACCTCTGGCCGCAATAAATCGATGCTTCATCAACCGGTTTCCATCACCAAACTTTCCACCCTCGAATTGAAAAGGGGGACAGGACTGTTTTTGGATGATGCCGTCAATGGCAATGTACCCGGGGTTACCATGAACCGGAGGTCCGTATCCGGTGGACAACAGTTCAATATCCGCGGGTACGGCAATGGTTCCCGCGGTACCAGGGGTATCAGCAGCAATTTTGACGGCCAGGGGTATAAAGTGTACCTGAACGGGATCCCGGTAACCGACGCGGAGGGGATCACCACACTGGATGACATTGATTACAGTTCTGTCGGGAACGTGGAAGTGGTGAAAGGTCCGGCCGGAACATTATATGGCCTGGCGATAGCCGGCACAGTCAACCTGACAACCCTGAAACCGGAAAAAGGGAAAACCACGGTGGGACAGGATATCATGCTGGGCAACTACGGCCTTCAACGTTATACCACTCATTTGCAGATGGGGGCGGACAGGGCATCATTGCTTCTGAATTACGGCAAACAGAAATCCGATGGTTTTGCCAATCACAATGCCTCGCATAAGGATTTTGTGAACATAGCCGGCGATTTTCAACCAAACGAGAAACAATCCGTCACATCGTATGTTGGTTTTTCGGATAGCTATGACGAGCGGCTGGGTGAACTTACCCTGGCACAATGGGCCAATAATGATTATTCCGGTAATATTGACTATATCAAGCGAAATGCCCACAGCCACGTAACAAGTTTCCGGGGCGGGTTGGGTCATACCTATCTCTTTAATAAAAGCATTTCCAATACCACTTCCGTATTTGGTACCGGGTTCAACAGTGATGCGAGTTCGGCCGGTGGCTGGACCGACAAAACCGCCATTAATTATGGACTTCGCACAACCTTTGACACCAAATTTGAAAGTAAGAACGGAATACTGATCAGCGGTATTACCGGGCTGGAAACACAAAAACAAATTGCCCAGACGATCGGTTATAACCTGAAACAAAACCCTGCCGACCCCAGCAGCACCCCCTGGGTGATTGGCAAGCCTTACTGGGTAATCAACGCGACCACTTCCAACAATGCGACGGTAGCCGGAACCACATCCCTTTTCCCGGAATGGACAATGGCGTTTTTGCAGGATCTGTCAGTAACGGCTGGTATAGGGATCAGCAACATGAAGATCGCCCTCGATGACCGGTTTAATGCGGAAACGGCAACAAAGCCTTCGCATTATGATACCGTTTATAAAAGCATGGTTTCACCTCACCTGGCGGTCAATAAAGTTTTCAATAAGCATATTTCCGCTTATGCTTCTTACAGCAGCGGCTTTAAGGCGCCGGTAAGTTCTTATTTCTTTATTGTTACACCTGCCGTATCATCCCCCGCTACGCCCGCTACCGGAAGGGTGAATGCGGTGCTGAAGCCTGAAAGGGCCGACCAGTTCGAGATCGGGTCGAAAGGAAACCTGCTCCACAACAGGCTCAACTATCAACTGGCGTTGTTTCATACCCGTTTCCGGAATAAAATGACGACGGTGGCGGTGCAACTGAACAGCACAACCACAGCCTATACCTATATGGTGAATGGCGGTGACCAGGACCATAAAGGCGTTGAGGCCCTGGTGAAATATGTCGCTTACCAGTCGGCCACAGGATTCTTCTCGGCTGTGACACCGTTTTTCAATATGGCGTATTCTGATTTTAATTACGGGGATAATTACAAATACCAGTCCGGCAGTACAACCGCAAATATCACAACGGTTGATTACAGCGGTAAACGGGTTGCGGGAGTCGCAAAAATCGTTGTCAACTGGGGATTTGATGTTACAACAAGACCCGGTCTTTACCTGAATTTCATCCATAACTATAAGGACGGAATGCCCATCACATCTGATGGCATAAATAAAACCAGCAGTTTTAACCTGCTCAACGGGAAGATCGGTTTCCGCCGGTCATTCACTTCCCGACTGGATATGGACCTGTTCCTGGGTGTGAATAACATCACCGGTACAAAATACCCGCTGATGGTATTTGTGAACCAGTTGCCGGATGCCTATATACCGGCGCCTCCTGACGCGGTCGTTTTCGGCGGTATCAACCTGAAGTATAACCTGCATAAATAACCAGAGGATGAACGGGGCTGTTGAATGGCGGCCCCGTTCATTCCTTCCAATTAAGAAACATGAAAAAAATATTCTTTTTGCCGCTGATCGCCCTGCTCTTCGCGGGCTGTGGCCGGTTTGGAAATAAGGAAAACCAGAGCAACACCGATCTGCGGATCGTCTGCCTCTCCAAACATCTCACCGAGATGATGTTCGCGATCGGGATGGGGCATGACCTGGTCGCCGTTGACCTGAGCAGCACCTATCCGGACAGCGCGCGTTTACTCAAGACCGTGGGTTATCATCGCGCTTTGAGCGCCGAAGGGATCATCTCCATGGAACCCGGACTGGTCATTCACAGCAGGGATATCGGGCCCGAAAATGTGGAACCGCAACTGCTCAAAGCCGGGATCAAAGAAAAGATATTCGGGGGAGCCAATACCATTGACAGCGCGAAACTGCTGCTTGCCGAACTGGGCCGCTATTTCCACGCTGAACAAAAATCGGATTCTGTTATTGCAAAAATGGAGGCGGACATCGGATCGGCAACACAAAAGATCAGCAGCCTGCATATCACCGATACCCCAACCGTCATGATCATCCATTTCGGGCGCGCCAACAATGTTTATTTCGTGATGAGCGGCCGCAACGGGGTAGGGGATAAGATGATCCGGCTGGCCGGGGGAAGGACGGCGAAGTATGATGCAAAGGGAGCCCGGCAGATCAGCGCTGAAGCGGTGGCTACGGCTAACCCGGATATCATCATCGCAACGGATTATGGCTATGACCAGATGGGGAGCATGGACAAATTCATTTCGGGCGTACCGGGAATTTCTCTTACGCAAGCCGCCAGGAACCGGCGCATTTACCGGTTTGAAGAACATGACCTGATCTATTTCGGGCCGAGAACCGGGGAAAACATCCTTAAATTATTCAACTGTATTCATCCGGAAGGAAATGGCACAGCGAAATAGATCCTTTCTGATCCTATCCACCTCAATGCTGCTTGTCGTATTGGTATGCGCCATCGCGTTCGGGGCCGTACCCATTTCTCCGGGAGAAATGATCTCTTCGCTCGGGAATTTTTTCAAGGGAAGAGAACCGGCCAGCATCCATGAAGGCGTGTTCCTGCAATTACGTTTGCCAAGGGTATTGCTTTGTGCCATAACCGGGGCAATACTCGCGGTTTCAGGTGTGCTGATGCAGGGTCTTTTCCGTAACCCCATCGTGGAACCGGGTCTAACGGGTACGAGTGCCGGAGCCGCCTTTGGTGCATCTTTCATTTTTGTCATGGCACCGAAAATGAGCCCCGCGCTGAAGAGCATGACCGGGCCTTTGCTGGTTCCCATTTTTGCTTTTGCCGGCGGATTGGTGGCCACGTATATCGTATATGCCCTTGCCAAAAATGCAAGCAGGGCTTCTGTCATGTCGCTCTTGCCTCAGCGGTACAGGATTTATGACCTATATCGCAAGGGATCCGCAGGCGAGGAGTATCACATTCTGGAACCTGGGCACTTTCTCGGGCGCCTCCTGGCTGCAAGTCCTTATTGTTGGTTCAGTAGCCGCGGTCATTTTCCTTTTTTCTTTCCGGTATTCCAAACAACTGAACACCTTGTTGCTGGGCGAGGAAGAAGCCACCTACCTGGGTGTTGATACGGCAAAACTGAAAAGCAGGATCCTGATCCTGAATACGGCCATGGTATCCGTTGCCACCGCATTTACGGGAGTGATAAGTTTTATGGGGCTGATCGTGCCGCATATCCTGCGGTTACTGATAGGGAGCGACAATAAACGACTGCTTCCTGCGGCAATAATCATGGGGGCCCTGCTGCTCGTACTCGCCGACATGGGGGCCCGGTTGATTTTGGCGCCTGCTGAAATGCCAATAGGCATCATCACATCCCTGGTTGGGGCCCCGGTTTTTATCATCCTGCTGAAACAATTCAACATCCTGCACCAAAAAGGAGGTTACCATGCTTAAAACCTCTGGCATCAGCTACCGGATCGGTAAAAAAGAGATATTGAACGACATCAGTACCGAATTCCTCCCGGGTGAGTTCAATATGATCCTGGGGCAGAACGGTTCTGGCAAATCCAGTTTCCTGAAGATCTTCAGCGGAGAAACATCAAACTATGAAGGAACGGTACAGTATGCGGATCAGCAACTCCGTACGATCCGCAAGGAGGAACTGGCGAAAACACGAGCGGTGATGAGCCAGCAACCGGATCTTCATTTTCCGCTAACCGTGGAAGAAGTGGTGATGATGGGTCGTTACCCTCATTTTTTATTCAATCCCGGTAAAAAGGATAAGAGGATCTGTAATGACGTGATCAAACGCATGGACCTTTCTTTTTTCCGCGAAAGGAACTACCTGACCCTGAGCGGCGGTGAAAAACAACGCGTGCAGTTCGCCAGGGTGCTTGCCCAGGTATGGGAGCCCCCGGAAAACGGTTTGCGATATCTTTTCCTGGATGAACCGCTGGCAAGCCTTGATATCAATTACCAGCAGGAATTTTTACAGATCGCAAGGGAGTTTACAACCGCAGCAACCGTGCTGATCGCAGTGATGCATGACATCAACCTTGCCGCCCATTACGGCGATAAACTTTTCTTTTTAAAGAACGGTGAGCTGGCGCAACAGGGAAAACCGGCCGATATCCTTACCGAAGAACTTATTGAAAGGGTGTTTGAAGTGAAGGTCTCCGTGATCAGCAACCCGCTGACCAATGACCCCATGATCATTTACCGTTAGGGAATATTGCCTCTTTTTACTGTGGCGATCAGTTTACGGGTATCCACTTGATACAAACCGGTTTTCCAACCTTTATCCGGTTTCCCGTATCCGTCAGAAATCCGGTCTTTTCATCCCTTTTAAAAACCACGATCTCATCACTGTTCTGGTTTGCGCAAAGCAGGTAACGCCCGGTAGGATCCAAACTGAAGTTCCGGGGTGTCCTTCCCAAAACTGGCTGGTGACCGGCCAGGCTCAGCCTGCCCTTTTTCCCGATACGGTATATCGCAATCGTATTCACTTCCCCGCGATTGGAAGCGTACAGGAATTTCCCGTCTGGTGATACGTGGATGTCGGCACTTCCCGGGGAAAGGGAATCCCCTGCGGGCAGGGTACTGATCCGCTGAACCTGTTTCAACCTGCCTTTGTCATATTTATACCCCGCTACCGTTCCTGAGATCTCCTCGATCACATAGGCTATTTTATGATTGGGGTGAAATGTTAATGACCTTGGGCCGGAACCCTGAACGGAAAGGGCAAATGGTTGTTGCGCCGGACTGAGTTTACCGGTGACCGCATCAAACGAATAGATCATTACTTTATCAATGCCCAGGTCTGTTACCAGTAACTGCCTGTTATCGGGTGATACAACGGCACCGTGTACATGCGGCCCCTTTTGCCGTTGCGGGTTCGGCCCGGACCCGGTATGCTGCAGGGTAGTGGCATTGCCCAGGCTGCCGTCGGGGTTAACAGGAAGCACAGACAGGGTACCGCTTGAATAGTTAGACGCAAATACCCACCGGCCTGTCCGGTCTGTCTCCACATGACAGGGATGGTCACCTCCTGAAAGTTGCCGGTTAATGAAGGAGAGGGTGCCGGATGTTTTGTTAAAAGCAAAAGCGGCCACATCGCCTCCCTTACCGTCTTTAGGAGCGTTTTCAAATACGGCATAAACAAATCTTTCCCCGGGTGCAACGGCGAGAAATGAAGGGTTCGAGGAACGGATTTGACTTACGGGAACGACCGTTCCGTTATCACTGCTGAAACGGTACACATAGATGCCGTCGCTCCCGGGGGAATCATAAGTGCCTGCCAGCAGGTAGTATTCCTGGGCGGCACAACAGAGGTTGAAAAGTGATAGAAACGTTAAGGCGATCTGCTTCATTTGTAACAGTTGAAAAGTGAATGTAGCCTTTATACTGAATTTAACAAAAGCAGCAAACGATCTGGCACAATCTTGTCATTAAGGAGTAGTGTAACAAATTTTTTAAACAATTAAAACGATTCGTCATGAAAAGAATATTTACACTTTCCGCGCTG
The DNA here is from genome assembly GCA_044229375.1 of Chitinophagaceae bacterium. Taxonomy (GTDB): domain Bacteria; phylum Bacteroidota; class Bacteroidia; order Chitinophagales; family Chitinophagaceae; genus JJ008. Next base: position 386 of record JBGATE010000055.1, on the reverse strand, counting down.
GTGCTTTCTGTAACACTGGTGCTCAGCAGTTGCGTTAAAAACGACACGTATTACGGATTCGACGAAGGCTACTGGCTTGCCAAGGAAAGAGGAGAAGTGGTCTATAGCGATCCGTACTGCAGCTACTACGTGGTGGAAACCTATTATGGTTACAACGTCATACAGGCCGCAGGCAGTTACAAACCTTACGAAGGCGCCATGGTCTATGGCAATTTCAGCGCCCGCGGCACCAGGGATATGTATAACTATTCCACCGGGTTTGTATTCACCGGAACGGTGACCGATTACTGGCTCTCCTATACGGAAGCGCAGGATGCGCTGGATTACTATTGCCCGCTTTACGGAAAGGGAGCCACCCGCGTGTTCAAAAAATCAACGATAAAGCA
>JBGATE010000054.1:0-15143 GCA_044229375.1 Chitinophagaceae bacterium | reverse complement strand
AATTATATTGGTGCCGTTTATGGCATTCCTGCAGATGTAAAACCGATACTGGAAAAAGCCTGCCTCGACTGCCACAGCAATAACACCCGTTATCCCTGGTATGCAAAGATCCAGCCGGTAGACTGGTGGCTGAACAAACACGTAGTGGAAGGAAAAAAGAAGATCAATTTCGATGAGTACTCCAATAAACCCCTGCGCTATCAATACCATAAAATGGAAGAGGTCATCGAAATGGTGAAGGAAGGTGAAATGCCGCTCAATTCTTACACCTGGACACATAAAGATGCAAAACTAACTGATAATGAGAAGAGTATACTCACCGGTTGGGCCCAATCCATAATGGATACTATGAAAGCCCGTTACCCCCTTGACAGTTTGATACGGAAAAAATAAAGGGTAACTTTGCTGTTTCCCGGCAGCCTGATGAACCCATTGCTTAAAAAAATCTCCGTTTTTCTCCTGTTGGCAATGCTGCTGGCTCCCCTTTCCTATACCTGTATTTTCCAGGCCAAACAGGCCCGTGTGCAGCGTAAAATGAAAAAACAACTGCAGGTAAACATGCTACACCACCTGGTGATGGCCCAAGAGGATCTTCGCTGGGTCAAACCCGGAAAGGAGATCCTGGTGGGAGATCAGATGTTTGATATTAAAACGATCAGTTACCGAAACGACGGAACGGTTTATATCACCGGCCTTTTTGACCACGAAGAAAGCTTTCTCTATGCGCAACTGAACAAGAACAGGAAAGAAGAAACCAACAAAAATAACCGGCAACTGGTGCAGTTGTTCCAACTCATGCAGGCATTACCGGATAACCATCCGGAACAGGATAACTTCTCGCTTCCCCTTGCATTTCAACGGCCTCTTTATTCAGAAGATCTTCTCCCTCCCCCCTTTCATTCGATACTCACCCCTCCGCCACAGTCCTGATCGAAGTTTTCTTCTGATCAATTTCATTCTGTAATCAAAATAAACTTATTATGAAAAAAGCTTTACTGCTTTTTGCAGGGTTATATACCTGTATGAACATGTATGCACAAACGGACACGACTTCCGAAAAAGAACTTGATGAAGCGATCGTTTATTCCAACAAATTCGCTGAAAACAAGAAAAACCTGGTACAGAAGATCGATATTCTTACGGCCAGGACCATCGCCAGATTCAACGGGCAGAACACCGGCGACCTGCTGATAAACAGCGGGAATGTGTTTGTTCAAAAAAGCCAGCAGGGCGGCAGCAGCCCTGTAATTCGGGGTTTTGAAGCCAGCCGGGTATTGATCGTGGTGGATGGCATACGCTATAACAACGCCATTTTCAGGTCCGGTCACCTTCAGAATGTCATCACCATTGACCAGAATATGCTTGAACAGGTGGAAGTGATGTACGGTCCTTCCTCCACGCTCTACGGCAGCGATGCGTTGGGTGGTGTGGTTCATCTTCGTACGAAATCACCCAAACTTTCTCCCGATAAGAAACTGCTGACCAGGGGAACCGCATTCGGCCGTTTCAGTTCGGCGAATGAGGAAAAGACCTTTCATGCGGATATCAGCCTGGGAGGGAAAAAACTGGCCTGGCTGACCTCTTTCACTTTCAGTGATTTTGGCGACATGAAAATGGGTGGCAACTACCCCGATAAATATCCAACATTCGGCCGCCGGGATTCATTGATTGCGTTTTTCGGATTCAAAGATTCCGTCATCGCCAATAAGGACAGCAGGGTGCAGAAATATTCCGGCTACAAACAATGGGATGTGATGCAGAAATTATTGTTTCAGCAAAATGACAAGGTCTCCCATGAACTGAATTTCCAGTACTCCAACACCAATGATGTACCCCGGTATGACCGGCTCCAGGACAAGCGGAATTTTGGGGGAAGTATCGGGAACACGCTTCGGTTTGCCGAATGGTATTATGGTCCGCAAAAAAGGATCCTCGGCGCTTATGAACTGAATGTGTTAAGCGCGGGTTTCTTTAATGAGTTCAGGGCTAATATCAATTACCAGGATGTGGAGGAAAGCCGCCAGCAGCGGGAATACCGCCGTTACGACCGGTTTGACAGCCGCAGGGAAAGGGCTAAAGTGTGGGGGTTTGTGGTGGACGGCAGAAGAAAATTCGGCAACAACGAACTCACGATGGGTGTGGATGGGCAGCTCAATGATGTAATTTCAAGAGCCGACCGGACCAATCTGACTACCGGTGCCGTTTCCAAACTGGATCCCAGGTACCCGGACGGAAAGAACCGGATGAATTATTTCGGCGTGTACGCCCAGCACCTGCTGAAATTCAAAAGCGGGAAATGGGTGCTGAATGACGGCATCCGCCTTCAAACGGTTTCTCTCCGGTCCAATGTCATTGATAATTCTTTCTTCCATTTGCCGGTAACAAATTTCAAACAGAACAATTTTGCCGTTACAGGAAACCTGGGTCTTATCTATACTCCGCAGGTAACAACAAGGTTATCGCTGGGGTTGTCCTCGGGTTTCAGGAGTCCCAATATTGATGACCTGGTGAAAGTATTTGATTTCTCTGTAGCCAAAAGAGTGTACGTACCCAATGCGGAAATCGATCCGGAATACACCTACAATATCGATCTCGGTTTTCGGCAGCAAATTGCCGGAATCATCCGTTTTGAACTGACCACCTTCTATTCTTTTTTCCGGAACGCGATCGTTTCCGCGCCGTTCAGGCTGAATGAACAGGATTCTATTCTTTACAATGGCGTAATGAGTGCTGTGTATGCCAACCAAAACCTGAATAAGGCCAGGACCTATGGTTTCAACACGAATGTAAAAGTTGATATCACAAAACAACTATCGCTGACCAGTACCGCCACCTATACCCGCGGAAGGGTTCAACGTTTTAACAGCAGTGAAATTCCGCAGGACCATATTCCTCCCTTCTTTGGCAAAACAAGTCTCGGTTTCCAGCAGTCAAAATTTTCCCTGGAATTATTCGGCCTGTACAATGGCTGGAAAAAGATCAAAGATTACAATCCCGACGGCGAAGACAACCAGCAATATGCCACCCCGGAGGGCATGCCTTCCTGGTTCACCCTTAACTGGAGAGGAAGTGTAGATCTGACTAAAAACGTACAAGCGCAGTTCGCTGTGGAAAATATACTTGACAGGAACTATCGTTATTTCGCTTCAGGTTTCTCGGCACCGGGACGCAATTTTATCATAGCCCTTCGGGCTAACTGGTAATTCAACAGGGTATAGGAAACCAATTAAACGGGTGATTGTCAATACATTCACCCGTTTTTTCAATTTAGGCCCGCTAACAAATTTTACAATCCTATGCAGCACCCGAACAGGAAAATTGTCTAAATTACAGGCAACCAATAGGTATTTATGACCGAGGAAGCCATATTACAAGGTTGTTTGAAAAATGATGCCGCCGCACAACGGGAACTGTACAACCGGTACAGTCCCAAAATGCTGGCTGTTTGCTATCGTTTTGCACACAACCGGGAGGATGCCGAAGACATGCTCCAGGAGGGTTTCATAAAGGTCTTTACACAGATTCACACGTTTGAGAACCGGGGCGCTTTTGAAGGATGGATCAGGAGGATAGTGGTACACACCTGTATCAATATTCTGAAAAAGAACAAGAAATTCAATGAAAGCGTGGACATCATTCATGCCACCGGGGTCCAGGTAAGGGAAGAAAGTATTCCGGCGATCATCCAGGCTAAGCAGATCGTGGAATGTATCCGCCTTCTGCCCATCGGCTACCGAACAGTGCTGAACCTTTACGCGGTGGAAGGATACAGTCACCGGGAGATTGCAAACATGCTGGATATTGAAGAAAGCACGAGCCGGAGCCAGTACACCAGGGCAAAGGCAATGCTCGAAGATATTTTGATCCGTAAGAGAATATTACAAAAACCCAAACCGGAAACGGATTGGCTGGCGGCAGTTGCCCGCCGATAAATTTTGATCGTACCCTAAACGACCGCTGGTTATGCAGAGCAATTTTAATAACAGGGATTTTGAACGGTTTCTGAAACAGAATGCCGATCAATACCGTATGATCCCGTCTGAAAAGGTATGGGAGGGTATCAACAATACCCTGCATACCCGCCGCAGGCGCTGGTTGGGCTTTGGCCTGGCCCTGTTGCTCATCACTTCCTCGCTGGTAACCTGGGTTATGCTCCTGCCCGGAAATAAAGAAATGAAACAGGCTTACTTGCCGGCAAGTTCCAATTTTGATAAAGCTGCCCTGCATGCTGACAATAAACCTGCTGATGCGATCAAAGCAGGACCGGTAAAACCAAAGGAGAACAAGGATCAGTTCATTGATGCCCCGGATGGCTTACAGGAAGATTTCTTTGCGATCACAGCCCCGGGAAGCACCGAAGTGAATTCCCAAGACTTTAATAACGATGTCACCGTTCGCCCGGTCACCAACTCCGCGATCAGGTCTGCCGCGACAGTTCCCCAATACACAACAGGTCCTGCATCGCTGAAACAACAGAACAGGCAGCTCAATGGTCAGCAAATCAATTTTACTTTGGCCACCCCTGCGATCACTCAAGTAACAGCTATGCCCGACGGAATGAACAAGGCGGACAAACTTGCAGATGCAGTCACTCCTGATCCTTCAAAAAAAGATATAGCTGATGATGAAAGAATGCCGGCCATCACCGAAAGGATCGCGAAGAACAGTACGCAAAAGCTGGCGAAGAAAAGCCTGAAGTGGCAACTCTATATTACGCCCACCGTTAGCTACAGGACCTTGTCCGAGAATATAGATTTTCTCGCTGCAAGCCGTTACAATAATACCGTAAATGGCGGCCCGGCCGTTTACTATCCCACGGATATCAATACCATGGTGAATCACCGCCCCGATCTGGGATTCCAGCTGGGTGTTCGGGCTGCTTATCCCGTTTCCCGGTGGTTCAGCCTGACCGGCGGTTTCCAGTTTTCCGTCAGCAAGTATGATATCAAAGCCTACGATCACCCTGCCGAAGTGGCTACCATCGCCCTGCGCGACAGAAGCGTTTCAACCGTCAGCAGTTACAGGAACACGAATGGTTATAAAGAGAACTGGCTCCGCAATTTCTACTTCTCCGCCTCCATCCCGCTGGGCGCCGAACTGAAATTATCGGATGGCAATAAGAATTATTTTGGTGTGGCCGCTTCCTTACAGCCTACCTACGTGCTCGATAACCGCGCTTACCTGATCTCGGCCGATTATAAGAATTACGCGGAAATGCCTTCGCTCACCCGCAAATGGAACCTGAATACAAGCTTTGAGATTTTCTCCGCGCACACTACCGGTAAAGTTAACTGGAGAGTGGGGCCGCAGGTACGTTACCAGGTGATGTCAAGCTTTGTACAGAATTACCCGATCAAGGAACATCTTTTCGATTTTGGTTTGAAGCTGGGTATCCAGCTAAAATAGGACCCGAACTAACTGTCTGAAAAACCCGTCAATCTGATTCGACGGGTTTTTCTTTTGCATTTTTTTCATTTTTCTTTCTGCTAATTTTAGGGCATGAAATACATGCGACTCCTTCTTTTATCATCACTGGCCCTGCCGGGCCTGCTTTCCTGCAGGCAAACAACGAAGACCGGGCCGAAATTCATTTCCGTACTCTCGCTGATAAAAGCGGAAGTGGCCGATGTGGACACTTCGCTTTACCCGATCGTTAAAACAATTACCTACGACAGTACCCGCACCGATACCTTTTATATACCGCGGGAAAAATTTGCGGATGAAGCTGCGGATTTTCTCAGCATCCCCGACCTGGGCGATAAAAAAGTTGCCGCCAAATACCGGGAAGAGCCGCCCCGTTACGATGAATTACTGGGAAGGGTGATCTTCAAATATTTTCCCATCCGGCCGGAAAAAGAAGAGATCAAAAGCCAGGAACTGCTGGCAACACCTATACCCGGCCAGGACGCGAAGATCAATAACATCATTATCATCCGGGAGATCAGTAACCGGGACAGTTTCCTGCAGAAAAAACTGCTCTGGCAGATGAACAAGAGTTTCCAGGTCATCACTACCAGCCAGAAACCCGGTAAACCGGAACTAACCACGGTGACAAAAGTTGCCTGGAACGAGCAACCGCAACAATGACCAGCGCTGAATTTCAAAAGATCGCCGGGAGCATCCCGGTGCAACCGGGTATCTACAAATACTTCGATTCCCGCAATGAACTGATCTATGTGGGAAAGGCCAAGCACCTTCGAAAAAGGGTCAGCTCCTACTTCAACAAGACCCTGGCCAGTTACAAGACCCATGAACTGGTGCAACGGATCGCCCGGATCGAGTTCACGATCGTGAATTCGGAACAGGATGCCTTTTTGCTGGAAAACTCACTGATCAAAGAATTCCAGCCGCGTTATAATATCAACCTGAAGGATGATAAGACCTATCCTTTCCTCGTCATCAGGAACGAACCATTCCCCCGTGTCTTTTTCACCAGGAAAAAGATTAAGGATGGCTCTGAATACCTCGGCCCCTATACGTCCGTGAAAAAAGTAAGGGAACTGCTGGAATTCATCCGGCAAACCATTCCATTGAGAAACTGTACGCTCAACCTGACCGCGGCCAATATTCAAAAGAAGAAATTCAAGGTATGCCTGGAATACCACCTGGGCAACTGCAAGGGACCCTGTGAAGGGCTGCAATCGCCGGAGGATTACCGGGAAAACCTTGACCAGTTGAAAAACCTGCTCCGGGGCAATCTTGGCCCGGTGATACGGCACTTTAAAAAGGAAATGAAGGACCATGCCCGGGAACTCTCTTTTGAAAAGGCGGAAGCGACAAGGAAAAAAATTGACTTCCTGGAAAACTACCAGTCGCGTTCCGTAGTGACCAATACCCGAACCGGCAACCTGGATGTCTTTACCCTTCAGAAGGAAAAGGATGTAGCCTATATCAATTACCTCATGGTCCGGAACGGCTCCATCATTCAAACCCATACCAACCGGGCGGAAACACATCTCGGCGAAAGCCCTGCGGAGATACTACCGTTCTCCGTGGCGCAGATGAGGGCCCGTTTCAACAGTGATGCCGCCGAGATCGTGCTTCCCTTTTTGATCGATTTCCCCCAGAAGGAAATAAAACTGACCGTTCCAAAAGGAGGCGACCGTAAAAAACTGCTTGATCTGTCGCAGAAGAACGTGAGCCATTTCATCGAAGAGCTGAAAAACAGGGAAAGGCTGCAACTTACCCCGCAAGGCAAGGACAAACTGGTGTTGCTGCAACAACTTCAGGCGGACCTGCAATTGCAGGAACTGCCCGCTCACATCGAATGTTTCGACAACTCCAATTTCCAGGGCAGTTATCCCGTATCGGCCATGGTTTGCTTTAAGAACGGCGTGCCCAGCAAAAAAGATTACCGGCATTTCAATGTGAAGACCGTTGAAGGCATCAATGATTTTGCTACTATGAAAGAAGCTGTTTACCGGCGTTATAAAAGACTGAAGGAAGAGGACCAGCCCTTCCCCCAACTGGTGATCATCGACGGAGGTAAAGGTCAGCTTAGTGCCGCAGCGGAAGCCATAAAAGAACTCGGTTTACAGGGCAAAAGCACACTGGTGGGTCTTGCCAAGAACGAGGAGGAACTCTTCTTCACGGGTGATAAGGAGTCACTAAAGCTACCGTATAATAGTGCCAGCCTGAAGCTGATCCGCCGCATCAGGGATGAGGTGCACCGTTTTGGCATTAGCTACCACCGCCTGAAAAGAAGCAAGGGCACTTTTAAAAACGAACTGGCAGAGATCCCCGGCATCGGCCCATCAACGGCGGATACATTACTGAAAGAATTCAAATCGGTGAAGAATATCCTTGAATTGATCAGGGAAGGTAAAGGCGAGATCGAGATCGGCAAGGTGATTGGCATTACAAAAGCAAGGTCAGTAGTAAATTTTTTTAAAACGAAGTAATAAAGTGACCGGTGTAAAATAGTGCTAATTGTAAAAGCGGGTCTAAAGCCCCCCTCAGGGGAGTTGGGGGTGAGGTTTGGGGGCTACCCTCCTTCGCGAAAGCTACGGCGGGTGATAAAAAAAATGGGGCCCGGATAGAAATCCAGCCCCGTTTTTAAAATCCAATATCCTATGAAAAACCGAGACGAAAATACAACAATTCCCCAACTTTCCTATAGGACTTTTACGATTTTTGAAACTTTTTTTACGCTTGAACCTGAAATAGTTGCCCAATAAAAAAGCCCCTTAACAGGGGCTTTAATAATTTATGAGGTTTGCGGTAAAATGCTTTTAATACGACCAGAGGTCCTGTTCGAAATTGAACATTTTATCCTTGATATTATCACCTTCCAGGAGGGCAAGGATAGGGTCTTTGATATAGGCCCTGATCATTTTATTACCCGGGTTATCCATGGATGATTTTACGAGGTAGCTGCTGAACATCCGGCTTTCAAAGAGTTCTTCCCAGGTCATCCGGCTTTGACCCATATTCTTGGGATTATACACTTCATAGCGGGTAAGGGTACCCCTGATATCAGGATAATAGATCCAGAACATCTGGGAAACGCCTCTTTCCTTTCCATTCGGTGCATACAAGGTTTTCAAAGGGCAGATACCGAGTATCCGGCAAAACATTCTGCTGGACTCACGGTCAAAAACCCACTCTTCCTTGATCCTTAACTTCATCACGCTCTTAGGATCAAAACTTGCCCTGGTTACCACGTAACGCACGATCTTGCTGGGGTCGTTGGGGTCAACCTGCGGAACCGTATCATTGGTGCCGGTAGTCAGTTGCTGGATCTCGGTCAGGCTCATGGGAGTGGTGAACCTTTCATCGGCAAAGGCCGTAACCTCACCGCTGTTCACCGCTTTCATCAGTATATTCATGAATATCTGGCTGCCATTATCATCTACAGCGTCATATTGGAACACCTTGTTCATTTTTTCCCGGAGGTCCAGTTCTCTCCATACTTTCTCGGCGAATAACGCGTCATCCCAGCGCAGGTGTTCATAGGGCAGCGGGGTACGCTGCGTCAGGCTGGATTTATCAAATGCGTTTTCATTCCGCAATGATTTCTTGATATCGTTATTATCCAATCCCGCGGTGTCATAGGTGATGGGAATATTCGCATAGGGATTATAATTCACCGGGGGCAGGTTGTTATTCTGCTGCACATTGGGCTGCCCGGTTGTATCAGCAGGATTGGCGGGGTTGGTACCGCTATTCCTCCTTCTGCCGGAACGCTGGGCATCCGAACTTTCTGCAATAACCATTGCAGCCAGTACACACAAACAACTTTTTAGAAGAATACGTTTCATTATCAATGGTTTATTTAATGTAGTACACTAATCCGGGAATCTTCCTGGTTCTGCCATCCGGACCCTGCGCCCTGATATCATCGATCGTAACCGTTCTGCCCGGTGCAAGACCCCTAATGATATTTAACGCTCTGGGGCTCCATGTATTGCCCTGGCAGGGCGCTTCTTCGATATCTCCGTCTGCATTATCAGCCGTTAATACAAAGCTTACAACCGAATATTTCAACTCGAAAGGGAAATCCTTGATATAGGCACCCACACCTGTCTGGGCCCTGAACTGGCCGGCAGGCATGTTCTCGTTACTCATTACGCCACCAACAGTAGCTACGGGGTCAGGGATCGTTCTTACCCTGAACTGAGCCGCGCCGGCCACTTTCCCGTCCACCATTACAGTGATCCGGGCATCATCGGTAACCTGGTTCACCCGGGCAATATATTTACCGGGACCAACCCTTGTCAGCGAACCGCCTCCGCCCGTGAGCGAAGCATTCACCTTATCATCACCGCCGCCACTGGCTGCAATGGTAACCGGGTTATCAACACCGATATATAAAACGTTCATTTTATCCAGGGCGATGGAAGCGTTGGCCGATCCAACAACATACTCCACATTCTTCTCGAGTGTTTCCATTTTACCACTCACCTGGTTCATATAAGTGATCCGAACCGGAACACTGTGAGAACCAACTCCGCCTGCCTGTGACTTATAAAGGGCAAATCCTTCTTCACCGATGGCCACATTATTGCCACCGATAGAGATGGTAGGCTGGGCGGCCTTACTGAATGCACCGATACCGGCTTTGATCTCCAGTTCCTGCCCGGGCATCAAATAGTTTGAGTTTTGTCCGACAATGGCAGCATAAGCATCGAATACCACTTTCACCTCTCCTACTTTCTGGTGACAGAAGGCGACAACCTTATTCTCTGCGGTCTTGATATCATTCTGGAATTTACTCAGGATGGTCAGACCGGCAACGGTAGGCACCATGTGGAAATAAGCGATATCCCACTCCTTGGTCTTGCCGTCCCTGCCGGGAGGATTGGCAACGTCGACAAAAGCGGCTGAAAAGGCGCTGTCGATCTCCGGATCAATGCCTTTGATATCCGCCGTATATTTCTCCAGCATGGCTTTCAGCTTCTTTCCTTCACCTTCTTTTACCATCAGTTTGGTTACAATATCCAGGTTATCTTCTTTAAAGGGTTTGGTGGGGTCGTTCGGGCTGCCGTCGGCCAGGGTGATGATCTTCCCCTTAAGTCCTTCGATATAATCGTAAAGGGCCTTGGAAGTCGTCGTCACTTTCTGCGCATTGGGAAACCAATGATCCGCCCTTTCCTTGGTAGCGGGATCCAGGGTCTTCTCCTCCAATGACTTCATGATAGTACCTGTTGACTGGGACACCGTCAGGTTTGTATTCTCGAGGCTTCGTCTTACTGTTTTGAAGGCATTGAGGATCTCCGATGATACGTTGAGTGCTAACAGGGCTGTTAGCACCAGGTACATAATGTTGATCATCTTCTGCCGCGGCTCTTTAGGTAGAGACATGACTATTTATGTTTATTGGATTTAGAAATGATGACTTCTCTCCTTTTCCCCCGGCTATGCAAAAGGCATTACCGGGGAATGTTTTGTTTTAGCTGCGACCCTGCATTGCTGTCAGCATATTGCCATAGATGTTGTTCAGTCGGCCAAGGTTAACGGCGAGGTCGCCGATCTGGGCCTGTACTTTTTTAGCATCTTCAGCGCTGTTCAGCATGGAAGCAGATGTTTCGGAAAGCTTGCCGTAGAAAGCATTCAGGGCTTTCAGGTGGTTGTTGCTTTCCTGCAGTTCCAGTTCATAAATAGTATTGAGCGAAGAAAGATTTTTAGTCAGTACCTGCACCTGCTCATGGAATACCTTGGCTCCTTCCGTTGCCTGGTTGAAAGCTCCCACAGAGTTGGCCGCAGTGGAATAAGCATCTTTTACTTTATCGAGCTGGCCGGTCACTTCTCTTGTTTTTGCGGAAAAGTCACTGGTAGCGGCGATGGTGTCACTGATATTATTCATTCCACCCACGGTCGTGTTCAGTTGCTTGAACCCTTCACCCAGGCGTTTCATGGTATCCGGTGTGATATCGGCTTCCATGAGCATCTTGTCCATGGAGGCGAACCCTGCCCGGGCCTTGGCGCCGGCTACAGAGAACTGCTCTTCGTCATGCGAAGCGTCTTTGATGGGGGGATAAATTGCATAAAGAATACCATAGAGCGAGAAGATGATCGCCTCGGTGGTAAGACCTATCCAGAGCCAGGTATCGGCGTCTGACTGGTGCGTGATCTTTCTGAGGGCTCCCCAGATAACAAGTGCTGCACCGAATGAAACGCCTACGTCTACCCATTTGCTTACTTTGGATGGAATTGCTGCTGCCATAATTGGATTTTTTAAAAGTGGTTTTAATTATGATATCAAGAAGGGGAAAGAAGAGAGGACAGATAAAATAACTGCCCTCTCAAGATTTTTGCTTTTTATTGATCATCTTATTTTTTCTTGCCTTTAACGGGCGCTGCCGGCAGGTCGATCACACAACGGAAACCGATGTAAGATTTGGAAGAATCCTGGTACTCGTAGGTGCTGGTACCGGTTTGCAGGTAATAACCCACATCTTTCCAGCTGCCGCCGCGGATGATCTTCCGCTTCATCAGGGGAGGATCGTCATCTTTGGCGTTCCAGCGAACATCCGGGTTCATATCATGCTGGAAGTTGTTACGGCCTTCGTAATAGATGGAGGAGGTCCACTCTGCCACGTTACCGCTCATGCAATACAGGCCATAATCATTGGGCCAGTAGGCATCGGCTCTAACGGTGTAGAATCCGCCGTCCTCGGGATAGTTACCACGGCCGGGTTTGAAGTTGGCCATGAGACATCCTTTCTTATTGCGCAGGTAATAGTTACCCCAGGGGAACATTGATTGTGAACGTCCGCCGCGTGCCGCATATTCCCATTGTGCCTCGGTAGGGAGACGGAAGTCTGATTCCTGTGATCTTTTCTTCGAATCAAGCCATGCATTCAGGAAATGGGTTCTCCATTCGCAGAAAGCCGTGGCCTGTTTCCAGCTTACACCTACCACAGGATAGTTACCGAAGGAAGGGTGTGAGAAATATCTTTTGGTCATCGGCTCATTATAGGAGTACGAGAAGTCCCTGATCCAGGAGAGCGTATCGGGATACACCTGTACATCTTTCTTCACAATGAATTTCGAGCGGGGCTTGCCGGCGTTCTCCCTCTTGGCTGCTTCCTTCAGGTCGAAGGTCTCAGAATGGAAAACGATCTTGGAGGCATCCACTTCTTTTTTACCGAAGATCCTGTCATCAGGAGGAAGGATAATGTCCGTACTGCTGAGCTGTTCCATCACTTTGGGATCGCTCCACTTCATGGTCTTCATCTTGGCCCAGTCTACATACTCGTTACCGTCGGAACCGGCTTTTACATACCCCATCTTCCGGGCCACAACGGAGTCACGCACCCATTGTACGAACTGGCGGTACTCGTTGTTGGTGATCTCCGTGGCATCCATCCAGAAGCCACTGATCGACACGGACCGGTTACGGGCACTGAACGCGTATGCAGGATCCTCATCGCTGGGACCCATATGGAATGTACCCTGCGGAACGTACACCATGCCCGGAGGTTTGGGCAATGAATACTTACCACCAGGAGCAACGCCATGCACCTGACCATCATTGGGAAGGCTTCCGCCTTTACCCTTTCCGTTTTTCTTACCCAGGATTCCGCAACCGGCAAGCAAGACAATGCATGCCATTGAGCACAGGGTATAGTAAAGGTTTTTCATTTTCATACACTTAAAGGGGTATTGGGCAAATATAATATTTTGAGGTATTTGCTGATACAAGGTTAATATTTATTTTTTTGCGTTCAAAGCGTAATTTACGGGGTAAAATTTCTAACGGTCACCGGGACCGTTTTATTGTATTAACTTAAAATTAATTATTGCTTTTGACCCTTGTTTATCAGCAAGATAAGCTCTTTTGCAGAAAATACGGGGAGTTGACAAGTGTAATTACTACAGAGATGGATGGCCAGTTTTCCGGCAACTTTTCTGCCGGCCAGAACGGGGTAGTTTGGATCGGCTTCCGCGGCCCCCATTAGCACCCGGTGAGGCAGGTAATTTTGAAGGATCTCATCCCTTATGGGTCCAAAACCCTCGCCGACAACCGCGATCTCATAAGTTCCCGCGGTCATTTCCTGTAACAAACAGGCCCAGTAGCTGAAGGAAGTGGGGTACCGGACCACCGCGTTGCCCAGGGCCGACACGTTCTCCATGGCCTGTTGTTTCCAGTCGGGTTTGTCGAGAAGGATCCCCAAGCGGTAAAGATTAAACGCCATAACTGCATTGCCGGAAGGAACGGCACTGTCATACACCTCTTTTTTTCTTACAATCACATCCTCCTGACCCACCGGGGTGTAAAAAAAGAACCCGGTGCCTTCTTCCCTGAATTGATCCTGTACATGGCCGGCTATCTTTTTCGCTTCTTCCAGCCAGGCGGTATCTCCGCTGATCTCCTGAAGGTGGAGCAGCGCCTCGGCCAGGTAGGCCAGGTCGTCAAGAAAAGCCGGGTATTTGGCCTGTCCTTCTTTCCAGGTATGATGAAAACCTTTTTCGGTTTTGAACACCGACAGGATAAATGCCATATTATCCAGCGCCAGCTTCCGGTATCCTTCATTCCCCGTGGCAGCGAAAGCCTTGCTTGCTGCGGTATTCATCAGGGCGTTCCATCCAAGGATGATCTTATCATCCAGCAGGGGCCGGATCCTCTTCTCCCGCTGCTGCAGCAGTTTTTGCTTACCCCTCAGCAACAGTTCTTTGACCTCACCGGCTTTCCTGCCTTTCTCCGCGGCAAATTGCTCCAATGATTTTTTGACCCGAAGGATATTGGTATGCTCCCAATTCCCCTTTTCGGTGATATCAAAATAGGCGCAGAAAATATCCGCATCCCCGCCAAGCAATTCCTTCACTTCCTGCAATTGCCATACATAGAATTTTCCTTCCACGCCTTCACTGTCGGCATCAATGGCGGCATAAAAACCATTGTCGGGTTGCAGCATTTCCCGCCGTATAAAATCCATCGTTTCATCGATCACTTCCCTGTATCGCTCTTTCTTTGTAAGCTGGTATGCCTCGCTCAGCACGGATAGCAGCAGGGCATTGTCATAGAGCATTTTCTCAAAATGCGGGGCCAGCCATTCCGTATCGGTTGAATACCGGGCAAACCCGCCTCCCGCCTGGTCGTAGATACCGCCTTCGATCATTTTATCGAGGGAGAGAAGGGCTTGTTGGAGTGCCGCCTCAGCCCCCGACCCCTTCTCCTGGCGGAGAGGGGGAGTTGGAGACTCCGATGAATCGTTTTGCGCAATGCTGTTTAAATAGCTATACCTTAATAAAAATTGTATGCTCCCCGTTTGCGGGAACTTGGGCGCCCTCCCGAATCCGCCCCATTCCCGGTCGGCCTGTTTCATGATGTTCTGAAAGACCTCATCGCATTTTTGGGAAACGAAAAACTCAGCTTCTGCGTTTTTTTGTAATCCGAAAGAGTTGGATTGCAGCAGATGTGCGGTCAGGTTCCCGGCCTGCGCATCTATTTCATGCCGACGTTCCCGGAAGGCCTGTATCACACTATGAAGCGTTTCCTGCCAGGAAGGTCTGTTATAGGCTCTTTTCGGGGGGAAATAAGTACCTCCGTAAAAAGGGTTCCGGTCGGGGGTTAGGAATACATTCAGCGGCCAGCCGCCACTCCCTGTCATGGCCTGTACGGCATCCATGTAAATATGGTCCAGGTCGGGTCGTTCTTCCCGGTCGATCTTGATGTTGATGAAATGCTCATTCATGAT
>JBGATE010000053.1:0-15185 GCA_044229375.1 Chitinophagaceae bacterium | reverse complement strand
AAGAAAAATTACAATGGATCACCCAAGCGGCTGATGAAGTGATCGCTGGAAAACTTCAAGAGCATTTTCCCTTAAAAGTTTGGCAAACTGGGAGTGGCACTCAAACCAATATGAATGTGAACGAGGTGATCGCTTACCGCGGTCATGTGCTGAAAGGCGGCAAACTCACGGATAAGGAAAAGTTCCTCCACCCGAATGACGATGTCAACAAATCACAGTCATCGAATGATACCTTTCCGACGGCCATGCATATAGCCGCCTATAAGATATTGGTGGAAACCACCCTTCCCGGGATCAAAAAACTCAGGGACACGCTGGCCCAAAAGAGCAAAAAGTACATGAAAGTGGTAAAGATCGGCCGCACCCATTTTATGGACGCCACCCCGCTCACACTGGGACAGGAATTCAGCGGCTATGTTTCGCAACTGGATCACGGAATAAAGGCAATTAAGAATACCCTTGCGCATTTGTCTGAGCTGGCGCTGGGTGGAACCGCAGTTGGCACCGGTATCAACACGCCCCCGGGATATTCGGAGAATGTGGCCGGCCAGATCGCCAAACTAACCGGCCTGCCTTTTATAACGGCTCAGAATAAATTTGAATCCCTGGCAGCGCATGATGCCATCGTGGAGGCGCATGGTGCCTTAAAGACAGTAGCGGTGAGCCTGATGAAGATCGCCAATGATATCCGCATGCTTTCCTCCGGTCCCCGGAGCGGGATCGGCGAGATCTTTATACCGGATAACGAACCCGGTTCTTCCATTATGCCCGGTAAAGTGAATCCCACCCAGTGCGAAGCGCTGAGCATGATCGCGGCGCAGGTACTGGGCAATGATGTGGCCATTAATGTGGGCGGCGCTAACGGACATTTTGAACTGAACGTCTTCAAACCCGTGATGATCTATAATTTTCTTCACAGCGCAAGGCTGATCGGGGATGGTTGTGTATCCTTTAATGACCGGTGCGCGGCAGGTATTAAACCGATCGAGGCGAATATCCGGAAGCACGTGGAGAATTCACTGATGCTGGTTACTGCACTGAACACAAAGATCGGTTACTATAAAGCCGCAGAGATTGCCCAAAAAGCGCATAAAGAGGGTACCACTCTAAAAGAAATGGCCGTGAAACTTGGTTACGTTACCCCGGATGAATTTGACAAATGGGTAATACCGGCTAACATGGTAGGAAAACTTTGACCTATATGACCCATTTGACGATGTTACTTCGTAAAAACCCTATCGTAAAAAAGGCTGGTAACCAATGTTGATTTTTTTTATCCCGTAAAACTTGCAAAACAGGAATTATTGTTCCTATCTTAACATAGAATTTAAAATCCAAACCTCATTAAAAAACTCAAAATCCACCCCATGAAAGGTAAAGAACAAGCCCCGCTTTCCTTTTCGAGATCACCACTGACACCCGATACGCAGGAACCCTCTGCGCAACAACCACAGCAGTCGCCCTATTTAAAAGCAATTCTGACCGGCAACATTGAGCGTACCGGCCAGGTGGTCCGTATGGTCGTTTCCGACAAACTGGCTGCGATCCGGTATATACAGGAAAGCAAATGGCGGAACAAATTCTGCCATGTCTGAACCGGTTCAGAAATCCGCAAACCGTAATTCCAAACCCTGAGCCATAACTAAAACAAAACCCCCGCGATGGGGGTTTTGCTATTCGTTGGCAGGTTAGCAAGATCAGTACTTAACCAGTTTCTCCACCTGCACTTCCTGTTCATTTCCGTTGAAAACCTTTACAAGATAAACCCCGGGCTGCAGGTTCGCAATATCCACGCTGAATTCATTGCGGAAACTAAACATTTCTTTCATCATCCTTCCGGTGATGTTGAAAACCTGTACCCGCAACGGTTTCCGGAATTCTCTTTTGCCTTTAACCGTAAAACGGTCAGCAGCCGGGTTAGGAAATAGTCTTACCATATCCGTCACCCTCTCCGGACTAACCCTGTTATCAGTAATGGGCAGGAGGTAACCGGTATAGGTATATTTCATAATGGTACCCGGGTTAGCCAGGATGGTGGTATAGCCCGAACTGGGTCCCGAAGTGGCGCCTGAATTATCCGTGATCACATAAAACTCAGTGCCATCCGGTTTGATGGCAATATCCCGGAAGCGATTCGTCGTGTTCCAGTATTCGATCGCGCTGCCCGGGATCGTCTGTCCGTCCGCACTTAATTTATAACGCAGCACACTACCTCTCTTGAGACTGGTCACCAGTAATGAATTGGCCCATCCCGGGATGCCGCCATTTCCTTTTGTATAAATATCCAGGCTGGAAGGACCGATGGTGGGCCAGCAGATGAAATAATTTCCCGCGCAGGCAGGGTCCTGGAAATTATACCCGGTAGGCACGGTATAGATCGTTTTGATCGGGTTGGTAAAGTCAGGATGCGAATAAGAACTTTCCTGGTACTGGGGTACAGATGCCGGAATGTTATAATCGCTGTATGAAAGAGAACTGCAGGGTGTGGGTGAAGAAGACGCCCATTCCCCGTATACATAAGCGGAGTTATCATTGTACCCGGCCACCCTTGGCCAGCCATAATTCTTACCCGCCGTAATAAGATTGATCTCATCATCGGTCTTCGGCCCGTGCTCATCGGCATATAATTTTCCATCCGGGGCGAAGATCAGCCCCTGCGGATTGCGGTGACCGTAACTGTAAATATGGCTTCTTACGGCCACCTCTGCACCGGCACCATCCGGGTCCAGTAAAGGGTTATCGGCAGGGATGGAACCATCGAGGTTCATCCTTAGTATCTTTCCCTGGTACTTGGTAAAATTACTGGCGGCCACTTCGGCTGTCGTGGGCAGGTCAAGCGCCCGTACCAGGCTGCACATATTTCCGAACTGGTTATTGCCCTGGTCGCCGATCGTGTAATATAACTTTGAATCAGCACCGATTTTGATCCTGCCGGAATTATGATCCACGCTGCCCATCAGTCCGCTGATGATATCAACAGCCGAAGCCGGATCGAGTACACGTGTCGTATTCCAGGTATAGGTATATCGCGTGATCTTTGTTCTTCGTTGCACCCCGGCGCCGGGGTCGTTATCATACGTATAAGCCAGGTAAACAAAATCCTCACCTGTGGAAAGACCGAAGTTGGGATGAAAGGCAAGCCCCATCAGGCCGTCCTGGCCACCGGACTGATATACGACCGAAGTAAGGGTGAGTACGGTTCTTCGACCTCCGTTCACGGGACTAACCACCACCACTTTTTTCCCCACCCGTTCGGTCACCCATAGCGAATCGTTGGGGCCATAACTGATCTCATAGGGAAAATTGAACGTTAAGGAGGGAACCAGTTGTACGGAACTAAATGGTTCTCCCTGCGCCAGCAGCCTGTCCTGCGATATCATCAGCAGGAATACTGACAGGCCTGTTTTACAACATCCAAACAGGAGATTTTTCATTGAAGGAATTTGCAATAAAATTAAGAAGTATAATCACAGTACAGCATAGTGGTTTTACCTGGAATATAAGAATAGTATTCTCAGCAAATAATAGGTAGAAATCACTATTGCCCAGGTTGGAGCATTAAACTAATTTTAACTGCCGCCGTCAGATTAGTGAATCCGAATATCCTTGTATGAATAAACCTGTACTTTGTACCTCCTTACTGTTACCCCTTTTTTTCACAGCAGCAATGCTGATCGCGGGGTGCTGTCAAAGCGTTGCCCAGAATATCGACTTTGGTAAAAGTTATATCAATGTTACCAAGGGATTGAACGGGGGCACCGTGGAAACGGGTGATACACTTGAGATAAGAGCCGCACTTGTTGTGCGGTCAGGTACCTATGACAGTTGCCGCTACCAGGATGTGGTTCCCGCCGGCACTGCTTATATTCCTGCAACCATCCGTGTACTCACCAACGAAGGGAAGATATACAAACAATTCACCGATGCGTATGGCGATGACCCCGGCTGGATAACGGGCAGCAATATCACGATTCACCTGGGATATGTTGCACCGCAGCATGCCACTGCATTTCGCAGGGGCCGGGTAAGGAATACCTATAAACCTTCCTATTACGGAAGTACCTGTATCATGGTCGCTTCCTTCCGGGTTAGAGTAACAGCAGTGACCGGCAGCAATATCAGTACGGGGGGAGGAAATATCACCTATAAGAACGGGTTAGCCGCCATACAGACCTATACATTCCCTGCCAATACACTGAGGTTGTACCCCAACTACAGCATATGTTCCAATACGATCGGAACCAATGCGCTTGGAACGGAATTCAATGGTACGTTCGGATCCGGTCAGCCCCGTAACCGGGGCACGTCTGCCAATGTACCGGCGGGATATACGTACAATGTTTTCGGCACAAACTCACCGCAGGACTATTATTACGGCATTGCCAACAACACTTCCACCAACGTAAACTATACAACACTCGATACCTGGGCCAAACCGGATCTAACCGCCCCGACACACAGGGTATTCCAGGTATGGGATATCATTGGTGATCATACAGGAGCCGCTTCACTAACGGCAGGTAATCCCCCCGCAGATACGGTGGCCAACCCCAATGCCGGTTATATGCTGGTGGTTAACGCAGCCTACCGGATCGACTCGGCCTTCCAGCAAACCATTACGGGGCTTTGTCCCAGTACCTATTACGAAATCTCCTGCTGGATGAGGAGTATCTGTTCCAAATGCGGTTGCGATTCCAACGGTAAAGGAGCTACCAACAGCACCGGCCCCCCCTACTATATTCCAACAGCACCCGGTGACTCTTCAGGTGTATACCCGAACATTACTTTTGAAATAGACGGGATAGACTATTATACAACCGGGAATCTCCTTTACACAGGGCAATGGGTGAAGAAGGGATTCACGTTCCTTACAGGACCTGCACAGACCAGTTTCACCCTGAAGTATTTTAATAATGCACCGGGAGGAGGCGGAAATGACTGGGCGCTGGATGACATTTCGGTAGCCACCTGTTCCCCCACGATGATCTATACGCCCAACACCAATCCCATTATCTGTGACAGCAACATCCTGACACTTACGGATACCGTACGTTCCTTTTTCAACAACTACATCTATTATAAATGGCAGCGAAGTACAGATGGCGGTGTCACCTGGGCGGATGTTACCGGGCCAATGGGACCTATCGTGCCTTATTGGAACGGTTCTGAATGGGAATACGTGTCAACGTATATCGTGCCTCCTGCCCAAACACAGATGATCAATAATGGCGACAGGTACCGGCTCGTTACATCCAGTACGCTCAGCAACCTGTCTGATCCCAATTGCAGTTTTACCGATCAGGGCAGCATTGTGACCATGCATGTGATCGAATGCGGGATACCGCTGCTGTCGCAACTGATCTCCTTCTCCGGTAAACTAACCAATCAGCATGCAATCCTTAACTGGAAGACCACGCGGGAAAATGAACCCCTGCGTTTTGAGGTCCAGAAAAGCACGGATGGCATCCATTTCTCCGTCATCGCGGTTGTTGGCAGTCATAATAATTATACAACCGAAGAGAATTCGTATTCCTATACAGACCCTTCCCCGGTATACAGTAAGGCGTATTACCGTATTGTCATGAAGAATGATCGCCACCAGTCCGTTATTTCCCGCACTATCCAGCTATCGCAAAATGAAGACCGGTTATCTTTTATTTCTGTCATAAATCCTTTTGACAATGTACTTTCCTTCGAGATCAATACCGCCGTTCCGGGCAGGGTGCAGGCCGAACTGCTGGATGCAACAGGGAGAATCGTTATGAAAAAGGAGTATGACCTTACCGACGGTGTAAACAGGCTGCACCTTGACCAAACCGGGACCATGGCAGCGGGGATCTATTACCTGAGGGTCTTTTCCGGATCTGCTGTGATACAGAAAAGTGTTGTCAGGCAACACAAAAAATAACCCGTTCAGGATACCTGCACTTTATCACTCACTTCCGTGCTGGTCTCCACGGTTGTATGTTGTTCTGCGGAACCGATCTTTTTAAAAAATCTTTTTTGAAACAGCAAAAGTGTGATCACGCCGATCGAGATCGAGGCGTCTGCCACATTGAAAATGGCGCTGAAGAATTCAAACTCATCTCCGCCTACACCCGGAAGCCAGGATGGGAAATGACCCTTAAATAGGGGGAAATAAAGCATATCGACCACGCTCCCGTGAAGAAAAGAGGAATAACCGCCGGAAGAAAATTGCGCCACGCCTGAATACTGCAAATAATCACTGATGGCAGGGTCATAGGTAAGACCCTTGTCAAATATCATTCCGTAAAACATACTGTCGATCAGGTTGCCGAGGGCGCCCGCGTAGATCAGGGAGGCGCAAACAATAAAACCCCTCCTGTACCCCTGTTTAACGATCCTGCCCAGGTACCAGGTACCAAAGATCACTGCCGCCAGGCGAAACAGGGTAAGGACAACCTTTCCGGTTTCGTTACCGAATTCATTCCCGGGTTCTCAATAAAATGGAGCCGGAACCAGTCCATCCCGAACACCCGCAGCACTTCCCCGGTGGGGTGCGTGGTCTTGATCCAGATCTTCAGCGCCTGGTCGACGATGATGATCGTGGAAATAATGAGCGCGACATGACGGAGTTTAAGGGACTTCATGGTAAACTACAAATATAGGAATATGCCGGTTAGTGGTGAATGGCGAGTAGCTAGTGGGAACCAGAGCTTTAACTGATCATTGAATATTGTGCATTGCTCATTGAACATTTAATTCCCCGCCCATTCGTTATTCACTCTTCGTAGTAAACCCTTCGTACCCGCTGTGAAATCCCCGTCATGATCTCGTATGGAATAGTTCCCGCCCTTTCTGCAAGTTCCTGAACGGGCAACCGGCTCCCGAATATGATCACTTCATCGCCTTCTTCCACTCCGGGGACGGCGGTTACATCTGCCATGAACATATCCATACAGATGGTCCCGATCACAGGGGCCTTAACTCCCCTGATACAAACCACGCCCGCGCCGTTGCCCAGCCGCCGGGAATACCCGTCCGCATAGCCAAGACGTATCGTGGCGATCAGCGAATCTTTTGGGGCGATCCCTTTTCTTCCGTAGCTGACAGACTCCCCTGCTTTTACCTTCTTTAATTGTGCAATGGTTGATTTCAATGTTGCTACGGTCTGCAATTGCAATTTACCGGATGCGGCGCTGTCGACCCCGTACAAACCAATTCCCAGTCGCACCATGTCAAGCTGTAAATGCGGATGACGGATCACGGCGGCAGAATTGGCTATATGACGGATAAAGGAATAACCGGTATTTTTTTGCAGTTCATCCGCGGCCCTTTGAAACAGCTCAAACTGCTGTTTGGTAAAATCATCATGGGCCGGATCTTCGCTGGCCGCAAGATGGGTAAAGACCGACTGTACCCGGAAAGACGAAGTGGAACGAAGGGCATCTGATAATTTACCGGTCTCATTCACCGCAAAACCCAGCCGGTTCATGCCCGTCTCGAGTTCGATATGAACAGGATACAACTGAAGGCCTTCCTGGCGCAGGTAATTATCAAAAGAGTGTAATAACTCAAAGGAATATAATTCGGGTTCCAGGCTGTACTCAGTTATTTTATCAAACGCGTTCTCATCCGGGTTCATCACCATGACCGGCAACTGAATACCGGCCTTGCGGAGTTCCACCCCTTCATCGGCATAGGCCACGGCCAGGTAATCCACCTTATGATACTGCAGGATGCCGGCGATCTCGGCGCCGCCGCTTCCGTAAGCAAAGGCCTTTACCATCGCCATTACCCGGGTACTGGGTTGCAACAGTTTCTGGTATTCCTTCAGGTTATGTGCAATCGCGGATAGATTTATCTCCAGTACGGTCTGGTGAACCTTTTGCTCCAGCAGTTGCACGATCTTCTCAAATTCGAACACCCTGGCCCCCTTGACCAGTATTGTTTCCTCCTTAAAATGTGAGGAAAGAAATTCATCCGTATAATGACCGGTAGAAGTATAGAATTCCGTACGGAGCGAATCTTCCGCTGTCAGCAATTGTGGAAGAATAGCCGTTATCCTTTCCCCGATACCGATCAGCCTCTCCACCCGGTGTTTCCTGAGTTTTTCCAGCACGAGTCCATACAATTCCATATCCGGCATGGCACTTTGCAGTAAATCAGAGAGGATGACTGTTTTTTTAGTTCCCGCGCTTTGCTGGTCAAGAAAGTTCAGGGCTATTTCAAGAGAGCTCGTATCCGCGCTGTAGCTGTCATTGATCACAGCGCAATTATTGATCCCCTTTTTCAATTCCAGCCGCATATTCACCGGGTGCAGCTTTTTCATCCTGCCCGGGATCAATTCAGGCGCAATGCCAAGATGAAGCAGCACACAGCAGCAGGTTATGGCATTCTCCACCGATGCGTCGTCGGTGAAGGGTATTGAAAAGATAACTTCAGTTGTATCCATGGATAACCGGACTGTTGCCTGGTCATCCGACTTATCAATACGCTGTACCTTGAATTGATCGTTCTCTCCCTTTCCCCAGGTCAGTAACCGGATATCCGTTCCCAGCATATCCAGGGCCCCTTCCCTTCCCTCAAAATCAACCGACCTGCCGATGATCACCCGGCTGTTGCGGAACAGGATCAGCTTTTCCCTGAACTTATGATCCGCGTCAATAAAACCCTCACTGTGCGCTTCGCCGATATTGGTCAGCACACCTATGGTGGGCCGGATCATTTTTTCCAGCCGGAGCATCTCCCCCTGTTCCGATATACCGGCTTCAAATATTCCAAGCGTATGCTGCTCATTCATGGGCCAAACGCTCAGGGGCACTCCTATCTGCGAATTATAACTTTTGGGACTGCGAATGATCGTGTGATCTTCACTGAGCAACTGGTTAAGCCATTCCTTTACGATGGTCTTGCCGTTACTGCCGGTAATGCCGATCACCGGGATGGAAAACTGCTGCCGGTGATGGGCCACCAGCGACTGCAATGCCGCCAGGGTGTCATACACTTCCAAAAAATCCGCTTCGGGGAATTGCGTTTTTTCAACGGGATCACTGATCACAAAACTCCGCACACCTTTTTTATACAGTTCCGAAATGAACTGGTGTCCATTCCTCCGGGGGCCACGGAGCGCAAAAAAAAGGGAGGTGGATGGAGCTATTACTTTCCGGCTGTCAAGCAGCAGTTGGTCAATTAATTTACCGGATGCAACAGTATTCTCTGCATCAATGATCCGGGCTATATCGTTTAACGGGTAGTTCAACCTGTAAAACCCCTATGAGATACTTTCGTCATGTATATCGCCGGGCACCCCTTTCTTCTGCATGAATATCGAATAAAAGATGGAACCGGAAATGCAGGTAAGGATCACCCCCAGGGAAATGAACACCTGGACCTGTTTGTCCAGTACCTTATCGATCCAGTGCGCGGCCAGCATCTTCACCCCGATAAATACCAGCACGATGGCGATGCCCTGCTGGAGATAATCAAACTTACTGACAGCGCCCCGCAGCAGGAAGAAAAGGGAACGCAGACCCAGCACGGCGAAAATATTGGAGGTATAGATCACCAGCCTCGCCATCGGTTCATAGCCCGGTGTTTTGGTATCCACGATTCCCATCACGGCCGGAATGGAATCCAGCGCGAAAACAAGATCGATCGCCGCGAGCATGATGATCACTACAAACAAGGTGGTGTAAGCTGGTTTTCCGTTTTCCCTGACCATGAACTTTCCGTTACCATCATGCGGTACCAGCGGCATGAAACGTTTCATGAATTTATAGATCTTGCTTTCATGCGGATCGAATTCCTCATCATCGCTGGCCGTGAACATTTTGTACCCGGTATAGACCAAAAACACCCCGAAGATGTAGAGTATCCAGTGAAATTTTTCCACCAGCACCACACCCACGGTAATAAATATCACCCGGAAGATAATGGCCATCATGATCCCGATCAGCAGCACCCGCCCATAATGTTTTTCCTTGACCGAAAAGGCGGAGAAAATCAGGATGAATACAAAGATATTATCGATGCTCAGGCTCCATTCCATCAGGTAGGCACTGATGTATTCCAGCGCCGGTTTCTGACCGTTCTCGATCCACATAAAAACAAAAAAACCCAGGGCAAGGCTCACCCAGAAAAAGGTCTGGTACAGGGCCTGGCGTATCGTGATCTTCTGACCCTTTTTGCTGAGCAATCCCAGGTCGGCGATCAGGGAAGCGGCCAAAATGGTTCCGAAAACTATGTAGGTGATCTGGTCTCTTGTCATGAAATCATTAATGATGGTGCAAAGATAGGGTCAGGGGTGAATTGGTTAACTGGTTAACCGGTTAATTGGTTAATTAGGCGCTAAAGCACAAAATGTCATATTGATTAATCCGGCGTAAACCGTTTATATATTTAAACAGTTAGAAAAATTCCCTGAAAACAATGCGAAATAGACCGATGTAATCTAAAATCCAGCTAACTGCAAAGCTTTTTGTATTTAAGGACCCAGTTAACCAGTTAACTAATCACACCGGAGTACTTTCTCCTCCTCAACCACTGGTAGATCCAGCCACAAAGAACGACCAGCAATACCGGCAAGGCAATATTGATCAGTTGCCAGGTTGTTTTTCCGGCCGTAACTTTTTTGCTGTCCAGCAAACGGAGTACAATGTCCTTATTCCGGGTGGCGCTGATGGCCGGGTTGCTGGCCAGGTATTCCATGCTATTGAGCAGGAAATCGCGGTTGGCAACCGGGATGAACCATTTTCCCTGGTCGGATTGTTTCAGGTATTCGGTGTAGGTGTATTTGTTCCAGCCCATCTGAATGGGTTCGGGAGAGGAAGCGGGTCCGCCGGAAGGGATGAAATCATTCAGCACGATATCACCATCCGCCGCCACAATGATCTTATTCTCCTCCGAGGCATCCCTGAACCGGTCACCGGCTGCGGCCAGGGTATCGGCCTGCGCTTTTGTGATACGGTTACGGAACAACGAAGTGAATTTCCCTTCCAGGAGCATGGCCACCGGAATGGCGTTCTTTTTGAATTTTTCATCCTCGGGTGTGTCCTTGTTCTCGTTCAGACTGATCAACGCCGGGGTGCTGATGATCCTTGAATTGGGAGAACTGACCAGTAAGGGCTCCTTCCGGACACCGCTTACCTCGATGGTGTCAATAGAATTGGCAAAATGAGCTGTGACATACCCGGTTCCCCTGGTGATCCTGCTTTTCCCGGAGGAAAGAACCGGGTAATAATTCCAGCGCAGGAACTCCAGTTGCGGGTTCTCACTTGTACCCCCTACTACAAAGGGTATCACATCGCATTGCAGGTCCATTACAAGGTCGGTATTGATGCGCAAACCGTAGCGGAAGAAAAGATCGGTCAGGTTCAGGTTCCGGTCATATGCGATCGTTTCGGGCTTGAGGGCAAGACTGTCCTGTTCAGCGATCAGGTTATCGATGAAGCAAAGCAGTTTGCCTCCGCGCATGACGAACTGGTCGATCTTCAGTTTTTCATCCTCGGTAAAAGCCTGTGTGGGTTTTACGATCATCAGCACATCCACCGCATCCGGAATCCTGGTCCGGGCATTCAGGTTGATGGTACCGAATTCGTAATCCTGCCGGAGCGTCTGCACCATATCATAGGTGCTGCCATCCACCGGTTCGCCGTTACCAATGGAGTAGGCAACAGCGGGTTTGTCGCTGCTGGTCAGTTTGTCGAGCGTTTTTACAAACTGGTATTCCATTAATGCTTCGGCGCTGTTGATCTCTTCCTGCGAAATGCGGCTGCTGGCGCCGGGATAGAGATTCACCAGGAATCGTTTTCCCTTGTACGAAACCGTCGCCACCGGGAAAATGATATTGGAGCTCTCGCCCGCTTTTTTCTGGACCGTCAGGTTAATGGGAACGGCACCCATGCTCACCAGTGAATCACCATAGGTGGTTTTAGTACCTGGTATTTCATCCAGCGGTGAAATGAACCGGTACCGGATTTTTGAACTGTTCCTGTCTTTCAGCAGACCCAGGAATTCACGGGTGGTATTGGCCAGTTTTCGGAAACCGGCGGGGAACTCGCCTTTCAGGAACACATCGATCTGCACCACATCATCGAGCTTCTTCACCAAATTTCCTGTAGTGCCGCTCAGCGTATATCTTTTTTCTTTGGTCAGGTCCACTCTTGCCTGGATAAATGTGGCAATATAATTAACTAGTACTACTATAATAAGCAGTATCAGCCACCCGTACCTGGATGCAATTATTTTATTGAGAATACTTCTCATATTAACCTGTCAAGCCTTTCTTACTTACAGCAAAACCATTTTTTCTTTTCTCTCAACTCCAGCCCCAAAACGACCAATTTTTATTTTTTATTTATTTGGTTCTTGGATCTTCGGTTCTTGGATCTTTTTCCTGGTTCTTCATAAATACTCATCTCCTCACCAGGTTCCGTCCCGTGATCGCCAAAAACAAAAAGATCATCGACATAAAATAAATAACATCCCTTATATCGATCAGTCCCCGGCTGATACTCCTGTAATGAAAATCAATACCGGCCATTTCCGCATAATAATCCGCGCCGCCACTGAGTGCGGGAACTTTGCTGATGGCATTGAAACCATAGTACAACAGGGCGCATCCCAGCAACCCTGCTATAAAAGCCACCACGGCATTACTGGTGAGACTGCTGCAAAAGATACAAATGGCCGTGAATACAGCGGACAGGAAGATCAAACCGATATAGGCTCCGATGGTTGCTCCCATATCCAGCCCTTCACCCGAAGAGAGCCGCTGAATGGAAATAATATAAACAAGGGTTGGTAATATGGCGATGAGGGCCACCGCAAGGCTACCCAGGTATTTGCCCCAGACGATCTGCCGGCGGCTGAGCGGGCGGGTTTGCAGGATCTCAAATGTTCCTGTCCTGAACTCTTCGGCGAAACTCCTCATATTGATCGCGGGGATCAGCAGAAGGAGTATCCACGGCGCCAGCTGGAAAAACCGGTCGAGCGTGGCATAGCCAAAATCAAAAATATTATCCTGGAAGAAGAATAAAAGCAGCCCGTTGACCAGTAAAAAAACAATGATGGCAATATAACCGGTCAGGCTGCTGAAGAATTGGCGGAGCTCTTTTTTACAAACGGATAACATGGATGTTGCTATGGTGCAATTTAATGATTACCATGGAGAAGAACCAAGAACCGAATAAACAAGATCCAAATAAATTAGAAAATAGAGTCTGAAAGTACCTGGGACGTCAGAATAAAAAACCAAAAAGACTCCGAAGGTTACACTTTAATAATTTAATACCCAGTTAATTGGTTAACCCAACTATCTTTCATACAAGGTTAAATGAAAAAAATCCTTCAAGATTGTGCAGGAAAATAATCGCTCACTGTTCAATAAGAAAGCTTATCATTTACGGAGGCCTTTTAATTTTTTATTGAGTAACCATATCCTGGCAGGCTCTTTTTGAATTTGGTACTTCTTTGGATCTTGTTTCTTCGGTTCTTGGGACTTTCTCTCACACGGCAAAACTCTCCCCGCACCCGCAGGTCCTGCTGGCATTGGGGTTGCTGAAGTAAAATCCTTTACCGTTCAGTCCGTCGGAAAAATCAAGGGTGGTGTTCACCAGGTAGAGAAAGCTTTTGAGGTCGGTCACCACTTTTACGCCGTTATCCTCAAATACCTGGTCCATGGGTTTGGGCTCGTTGTCGAAATCGAGCTTATAGCTAAGCCCTGAACATCCGCCGCCTACAACACCCACGCGTAAAAAATAGGAAGGATCGTTGGCAACACCGGCATCGGCCATCAGTTGCTGTACCTTGGCTTTTGCTTTGTCGCTGATATAAATGCTGTTCTCGGTTGTTACACTCATATTTTAAGGATAGGGGCGAGTGGTTAGTGTTGGTTGGGATCGGGAACCCCTACCCGCTACTCCTCACATCCCGCTTGCTATTAATGAACCACGGATTCATCAAACTTCAACTCCGGCATGCCGTTTTTCTGACGGTAATCGTTGATCGCCGCTTTAATGGCATCTTCGGCCAGCACGGAGCAGTGGATCTTCACCGGGGGAAGGTTCAGTTCCTCCACGATCTCCATATTGTCGATCTTCATGGCCTCATCCACTGATTTACCTTTCAGCCATTCGGTGGCGAGCGAAGAAGAAGCGATCGCGGAACCGCATCCAAAGGTCTTGAATTTGGCATCTTTGATCAGGCCTGTGGCTTCATCCACTTCGATCTGCAGGCGCATTACGTCACCGCACTCGGGGGCTCCCACCAAACCGGTGCCCACGTTTGTCTTGCTTTTATCCAGTGTCCCCACATTTTTGGGGTTCTGGTAGTGGTCGATCACTTTGTCGCTGTATGCCATAATTTATTTGCCCAATCCCCTTTCCAACGTCGTCCTTTGGATTACCGGGGAATCTAAACCCTCAGGGCTAAGGGGTTTAATCTCTTTAAAACTTCATTTACTAAAAGAACTTTTCGAAAGCCCCGTTCAAAGGGCCGGGGGTTTAATGATGAGCCCATTCAATGCTGTTCATATCAATCCCTTCCTTGTACATTTCCCAAAGGGGGCTCATTTCCCTTAGCTTATATACGGTATCGGATACTTGCTTTATGGTATAATCGATCTGCTCTTCCGTGGTGAATCTTCCCAAACCAAAACGCAGCGAACTGTGTGCCAGGTCGTCTCCGAGCCCCAGCGCCTTCAGCACATAAGACGGTTCCAGGGAGGCGGAAGTACAGGCCGATCCGGATGAAAGGGCGATGTTCTTGTTAAAGCCCATCATCAGTCCTTCGCCTTCCACGTACTTGAAAGAGATATTGGAAACATGCGGCAGGCGGTATTCCTTGTCACCGTTCAGGTAAGCTTCTTCGATCTTCAGTAATTCCGTTTCAAGCTTATCCCGGAGTGCCCGTAAGCGTTTCCCCTCTTCTTCCATTTCATTCATACAGATCTCGCAGGCCTTGCCGAATCCAACGATACCGGGTACATTCAGGGTACCGCTTCTCATGCCTCTTTCATGACCGCCGCCATCCATCTGCGCGGTCACTTTCACCCTAGGGTTCTTGCGGCGAACGTATAACGCGCCAACGCCTTTGGGGCCGTACATCTTATGCGCGGTAAAGGCCATCAGGTCAATACCGTCTTTACCAACGTCCACCGGGATCTTTCCAACAGCCTGGGTGGCATCACTGAATACCAGCACCCCGTGCTTCCTGGCAATGGC
>JBGATE010000052.1:329-15209 GCA_044229375.1 Chitinophagaceae bacterium | reverse complement strand
TATTGATCAGGTAATAGCCGGTGTACCGGAAGGGGTACCCGCTCACCGTTTCTTTCTTTCCGAAATAATAATTACCGGATGCAGTAAAAGTGTAACCGAATTTCTTCACCGGTTTCGCAGGCAGGATGCCATAGCGATGATCGCTGTAACTGATACCGGCACCGGCACCCGGAAAATGCGTATTGGCAAAATGGCCAACCGGTAAATGGATCCCCGCCGTTACATTCCAGGAATGTCCTTTTGGCTGGGCAGCCATTCCGTTGACCAGGAAAACTAAAAGAAAGGTGACAGGCAGTTTGTTTAGGTGATTCATTGTACCTGTTTGAAATACATCAGCGGATAAGCATAAAAGTACCTTTTCGTTCCTGCTGCCTGCCGGTGATCGTTTCCTCTGCTTTTAACACCCAGACATATACACCGGAGTCCTGCAGCACTTCATTCAGTTTGCCGTTCCAGCCCTCTTCCTTCACGCTGGTGCTAAAGATCCTTTGTCCCCAACGGTTAAAAACAGTGAATTCAAGCAGGTTATAGGCCCTGGGTAAAAAAGGGCGGATGAGGTCGTTCCTGCCGTCGTTATTGGGCGTAAAAGCCCCCGGAACGTAAATATCATTGATATCATCCGGCAGTTTCACCGTGATCCTTACCGTATCCTCGCTTCTGCAGTTATTCGCGTTGGTGGCAGTCACCTTATACAGGATCGTCTCCTTTGGTTTGGAAACCGGGTTCTGGATATTGCTGTTATTAAGCCAGGTGGGAGGATCCCAGGTATAGGTTGCAGGGGGGCCGGTAGTGGTCAGTCTAACCGACTCACCGTAATTGATCGTTTGATCAGGGATCGTATGGATCAGGAAAGTTGAAACCTGAACGGGAATGGTAATCGAATCATCAAAACAGGGAGACCCGGTCAGCATTTTTAGTTTAACATCAAAAGTGCTGTCTTTTATATAAGTATGTACGGGGTGAATATCGGTAGAAGTGCCTCCGTCGCCAAAATCCCAGAGATAGCTGATGCCGGGCAGCAGAATGCCGGAACTGTTATTCGTGAAGCGGTAATAACCCGAATCACAGACATTCACAAAACTGAAATCAACAGTCTGGGGAACAAAACCAGAAGGAAAAACCTGCCGGGTACGGCTGATCTTCCCGCAGGCGGAAACGGATGTAATGGTGAGTTTGACTTTATACACCTGGCTGGGATCGGTAAAGGTATGTACCGGGTTTTGCAGGTTCGACGTGTTACCGTCCCCGAAATCCCATTGCCAGCTTATCACGGGAGGCAGGGTGGTGCTGGCATTGAACTGCACCTCGCCGGTACAATTATCCAATATCGTATACTCAAAACCGTTAGCCGGGCTCCCCACAATATCATTGATATGGGAGGGGAGACCGATGAAGGCGGAACCGGGAAAAAGATCAATGGCGTTGGGCTGAAATCCGCAGGCAGGACCTTTCTGGTCGGGGAAACTGATCACGCCCAGCATGGGGCCGGCCTGGGTGAGATAGATCTTCTCGTCCACCGCCAGTTGGATATCGTAAAAGGCATTGCCGGTAGGGAAACTTACCCTCGATGCCTGGATAGCAGCTGCGGTTGGAAGGGTTATCTCCAGCTGATCCAGCTGCTTATCTTCTTTGCGGGTGGCATACAGGAATTTTGAATTGGGGGAGAACTCACAGTGGTTGTATTTGGTCTGCGGCAGTGTGATCATTTTGGCATTGCTGAGAATGCCGGTGGCATTGTCAAAATCAAATAACTGCAGAAAATTGGATTGGCTGCCGCCCGGTCCGGGAAATTGAGACTGGCAAAGGTACTTGCCGTCGGGGCTGGCTTTGAGTACGCCCACATTGGAAAGTGCATGCTGGTTTACAACGATACCTGCGGTTGAAACAACCGGGGTGGATTGAAGGCCGTTACAGTCGATCAGCCAGGCCCGGAAGATATCGGATTCACTGTCATTGGTGATGAGCCATACATAAACGCCGTTGGCATGACGGATGGTGGCCATTCTTTCGGTGCTGGAACTCCACAGGAGGTTATTCTTACTGATCACCACTCCATTGCCACCCGCCTGCGATATATCCACGATCGAATAGCGGTACCCGTTCAGGAAATCATTCTCAAAGGCATCGGCGGAAAAAATATAGAAAAGGTTGGGGTCGCCCGGGTGCGGCACAATACTCATCTGGCAGGCGGAGATATTTCCGCCCAGGTTGTCGCCGTTCAGCATAAGCTGGTGGTTCCGGTTATACACTTCCACTCCATTGGTATAAAAAAGAAGGTTACCGTTCTCATCGGAAATGGCTGCCGCGGCCTCGGAAGATGTGAGCATTCCGTTTGTAAGTACCTGCGGCACCGGCTGTCCGCCCGATACATTGAAGCTCAGACCCGCTTTCCTGCCGAAATACCAGTTATTATCGTATTGCGAATGGGCAGGAGTGATAAAAAAAGCGAGCATCATCAGTAATATTCCGTGCCTGTAAGTATGTTTTTCTTGCCTCTCCATAGTTTTCGAAACGGGTTGAAATACAATTGTGGTTTTTCAGGAATTGCGCCTAACAGGCTACCTTCACACAATAAAACAGCGAATTTAACGATTTTGAATTAAACTGACTGTTATTGAACAGTTTATACCGGATATCACTCCTTATTACTGCCTTATTGATCACCCTCCTGTTGGAAGCCCAAATACCAACGGACAAGTCTCCTGTCCCGAATATCCGCCAGAAAACGATAAAGATAAGTGCTGATTCCATCCGCCTTGACACCGTTAGCATAATTCCGAATTCCTTTTTCATAGCTTATGTGCCGGCCGGTGATTACCGGCTTGATTTTGTGAAGGCTGTTCTGTACTGGAAGAAAAAGCCTGCTACCGACAGTATCCTGGTCACCTACCGTGTTTTTCCATTCCGGTTGAATGCTATGACGCAGCGGATGGAATACGACAGCGTAAAGACCAGTTTTTATGTAAAACCCTTTGAATTCAACAATGGCCTGTCCGATGCGCAACGGGGCATTTTTGATTTCGGAACCATAAAGGCGGAAGGGAGTTTCGGAAGACAGATCGGGTTTGGCAACAGCCAGGATGCCGTACTGAATTCATCCTTCAATCTTCAGCTGAGCGGAATGCTGGGCGACAGCATCGAGATACAGGCCGCCATCACGGACAATAATATTCCCATTCAGCCGGATGGGAATACGCAACAGCTCAACGAGTTTGACCAGGTTTATCTCCAGTTCCGGAAACGGGGCTGGCAACTGAACCTGGGCGATATTGATCTCCGGCAAAATCAATCCTATTTCCTGAGTTTTTATAAACGCCTGCAGGGGATCTCTTTTCAAACCGTTAACCAGGTTTCAAAGAACATCCAGTCCAAAACCCTGGTAAGCGGTTCTGTTGCCAAGGGAAAATTCACCCGGAATATCCTGGTACCGCTCGAAGGCAACCAGGGACCTTACCGTTTACGCGGGGCCAACAACGAATTCTTCTTTATCGTTCTCGCGAATACCGAACGGGTTTTTTACGACGGGCAATTGTTGCAGCGGGGCGAGGACCAGGACTATGTCATCAATTACAACACCGCGGAGATCACTTTCACTCCCGGCCGGATGATCACCAAGGACAGCCGGATACAGGTGGAATTTGAATATGCCGACAGGAATTACCTGAACGCAAATCTTTACTTGTCGCAGGAACTGGAAATAAACAAAAAACTGACCCTGAGAGTGGGCGCTTTTCAGAACAGTGACGCGAAGAATTCACCCATCAACCAGGTGCTGGATGAGAAACAGACACAGTTCCTGTCGCAGTTAGGTGACAGCGTTCAAAAGGCGTTTTACCCGGCCGCCTATATCGATACTTTCGCTTCCGGTAAGATCCTGTATGAAAAAATTTATATTGGCGCCGACTCTTTTTACCAGTACTCGACCGACCCGCAACTGGCGAAATACAATCTCTCTTTTGTGGATGTTGGGCAGGGGAATGGTAATTACATCCCCGACTTCAACGGAGCCAACGGAAAGGTCTACCATTATGTACCGCCGGTTGGCGTGGTGAAGCAGGGGCGTTATGAACCGGTACAGGTTCTTGTAGCACCGCGGAAGCAACAGATCCTGAACCTGGGTATCGATTATAAGATCAGCCCGAATACGTTGTTGAAAACGGAAGTGGCAACCAGCAATAACGATGTCAATACTTTTTCGGTGAAGGATGACGGGGATGACCGGGGATGGGCCGCGAAATTCCAGCTCAGCAATGAAAAATATTTTTCATCGGCCCGGAGGCTGCAGCTGGGCACGGGAGTGGAATATGAATACGTACAGCATAAATTCAGGCCACTGGAAAGACTCCGCAATGTGGAATTCTCCCGTGACTGGGGTCTTGACCTGCTGAACGTACCCCTTCCCGTTGATGAGCATATCATACGAGCCTCGGCGAGGCTGCGGGACAGTAAGAACCATTCGGCCGTATTCCAGTTCACCCATTACCGCCGCAGCGATGATTATACCGGGTTTCAGAACAGCATCATCCATACGGCGACCTGGAAAGGCTGGCAACTGAACAACCGGCTGATGATAACACAATATGACGCGTTGAACACAAAGGGCAATTTTTTGCGACCGGTCATTGATATCAGCAAGGAACTTGCCGGACTGGGCAAATGGAAATTAGGCTTTAATTATGCGCTGGAGAAGAACAATAACCGGTTCAAAGCCGCCGATACGCTACTGCCGGTAGCATTCTGGTTTGATATATATACGGCCTACCTGCAGTCCAGCGATGCGAAAAAGAACCGGCATCGTATCAGCTTTTTCACCCGTTCGGATAAATACCCGGTGAGTAAACGATTTATCAGGGGCGACCGCAGTTTGAATCTCAACCTGCAGACGGAATTGCTGGCCAACCCGAAAAGACAGTTTTACCTGAATACCACGTTTCGTAAACTGAAAGTGTATGATACGACCATATCCCGCCAAAAAGATGACGAAACCATATTGGGAAGGGCCGAGTACGCCATGAATGAATGGAAGGGGCTGCTGACCGGAAATATTTTATATGAAGTAGGAGCGGGACAGGAACAGCGAAGGGATTTCGCTTACCTGGAAGTGCCTGCCGGAACAGGACAATATGCCTGGATCGATTATAACAGCGATGGGGTGCAGCAACTGAATGAATTTGAGATCGCCGCTTTTCCCGACCAGGCAAAATTCATCCGCATCTTTACTCCCACCAATGATTTTATCAAGGCCAATTACACCACTTTCAATTACAGTTTGAGCATCAGCCCCCGCGCACTGCTCAATTCTCCCGATCTGAAAGGGTTTAAAAAACTGCTGTCCAGGCTGGTGGTGGTGACCTCCCTGCAAACCAATAAAAAATCCGTCGCCAGCGGCAGTTTTGAGTTCAACCCTTTCAAGTACGGGGTGAAGGACACCGCACTGATTATTCTGAACAGCACCCTGCTCAACACGATCTCCTTTAACCGCTTCAGCAGTAAATGGGGTTTTGACCTGAGCAATCTCCGCAACAACGGAAAGTCATTGCTCACCTACGGCTATGAGAGCCGCAAACTGAACGACTGGACGATCAAGTGGAGATGGAATATCAGCCGCAGCGTTTTGTTATCGATGAATGGTAAAAAGGGAAGCAACGCATTATACACGCCTCAGTTTGCCAATCGTAATTACCAGTTAGCGACCTACAGCGCCGAACCGGTCATCACTTTCATAAAAGGAACCGTGTTCCGCGTGGTGGGCAGCTACCGTTTCGATCGTAAGAGGAACCTGCCCTTGTACGGCGGAGAAAAATCGGTGTCCAACTCCCTGAACCTCGAATCAAAATATAATATCCTTCAAAGCAGTTCCATCAGCGGAAAATTCACGTTCAATAATATCGATTATAACTATCCCGCCAATACCACGGTAAGTTATATCATGCTGGATGGCCTTTTGCCCGGGAAAAATTACCTGTGGACCCTGAATTTCTCCAAACGTTTGCTTAGCAATCTCGAACTTAATTTTCAGTATGACGGAAGAAAGGCGGGAACGTCGAGGACGGTGCACCTGGGGCGGGCGGGAATCACGGCACTGTTTTAAGATACCCCCTTTCCCCCTAAAGGGGAGACTTAGATCTAATTTTTCCTGTTAGTTTCAAGGTTTCCGATAGTCCTGGTTATGTGATCAATTACTTCTTCAATATGGTACTTGACCTGTTCATTCGTAAATCGGATCACGAATAATCCCAGGTTTTCAAGATCACGTTGTCGTTTGACATCGTCTGACTTTACCTCTGGTATATTATGAATTGAACCATCGATCTCAATTACCAGTTTCAACTTGTGGCAATAAAAATCTGCAATATAAATCGTGATGGGATGTTGTCTTCGGAATTTATAATTGGGGAATTCCTTTTTTAGTAATTGCCAGAAAAGCTGTTCAGCATTCGTTAGCTTATTTCGCAATTCTTTTGCCCTGCCAAACAGAAACCGATCTGCACCATAAAACATTCCCCTTTTCACAACATAAATTTCGAGATATAAATCAGATTATTCCCAATATTTTTAAAGGGGGAATTTTAGATGTGAGGAACCTGGGTGCAATAGGCAATGGTGTAAAATGAAATGACTCGTTGGCCTAAGTCTCCCCTTTAGGGGACAGGGGGTTGGGTCTGGGTATCAAACATTAAACCTGAAATGCATCACATCTCCGTCCTTCACCACATATTCCTTTCCTTCGATCCTTAATTTACCCACTTCGCGGCAGGCGGCTTCGGAACCGTATTGGATAAAATCATCGTAGCTGATCACTTCGGCTTTGATGAACCCTTTTTCGAAATCGGTGTGGATTACACTGGCCGCCTGCGGCGCTTTCCAGCCTTCATGAATGGTCCAGGCCCTGACCTCCTGTACACCGGCGGTGAAATACGTGTAAAGTTTCAGCAATTTGTAGGCGGAATGGATCAGCCTGTCAAGGGCCGGCTCTTTCATATGGTATTCCTCCATGAACAACTGCTTGTCTTCCGGGTTCTCCATTTCTGAAATCTGCGCTTCAATGGAATTATTCATGATGATCACCTGCGCGTCCTCTTTCTTTACTGCTTCGATAAGGGCATCAGAATATTTATTGCCGGTATGCATCGAAGGTTCATCCACATTGGCAACATAGAGCACGGGTTTATCGGTCAGGAGGAACAGGTCGGCCACCGCGGCTTTTTCCTCTTTGCTCAGCCGCAGTTCCCGGATGTTCTTTCCTTTTTCAAGCTGGGCCCGGCA
Source organism: Chitinophagaceae bacterium (assembly GCA_044229375.1). Classification (GTDB taxonomy): domain Bacteria; phylum Bacteroidota; class Bacteroidia; order Chitinophagales; family Chitinophagaceae; genus JJ008. Next base: position 7,943 of record JBGATE010000052.1, on the reverse strand, counting down.
CTGCAGCAGCACATCCAGTTCCGCTTTTAGTTTGGGATCCGTCCTGGACAGCTTTTCCGTCCGCTGGATCTTTTTCTCTACCGTATCCATGTCCTTCAGTTGCAGCTCAGTTTCGATGATCTCCTTGTCCGATACCGGGTTTATGGCGCCTTCATCCCGGAGGATATTTTCATCCTCGAAGCAGCGGACCACATGAATGACTGCATCCACTTCGCGAATATTGGCAAGGAATTTATTGCCCAGTCCTTCTCCCTTGCTGGCGCCGCGTACCAGCCCGGCGATGTCCACGATCTCGATCTGCGTGGGTACGATTCGGATGGGCTGCACCAGTTCTGCCAGCTTGTTCAAACGGGGGTCCGGGACATCCACCAGTCCCACATTGGGATCAATGGTGCAAAAGCGATAATTGCTGGCTTGCGCTTTGGCGCTGTTGCTGACCGCGTTGAATAAAGTTGATTTGCCCACGTTGGGGAGTCCGACAATGCCTGCCTGTAAAGCCATGTTTAGTTAGTAGTTATTAGTTCAGCGTTCACAGTCAGGTCATTCAGGTTCCCGGCTGTTTTAAAGGGCGCAAAGATACAATAATTCAAGGGCTTGTTGGCAGTTAATTGTTTGGATTTTATATTCGGTTCTTTTCGGATATAGGATTCTGAAGTGCAACAAATATTACTGTGCACGTACTCGGCGAGTGGGCATTACATTTCTGATTTCCTTAACTTCATTCCTAAAGATATCTTGAAATCAGGCAGAGGCTAAGCATTTTAATGTACTGACCCTGAACTCTGAACTAATAACTACTAACTACTCAACATGGCGTTAAGCAGAATCTGGACCGCATTTATCCTGGTCGCACTACTGGTTGCTGCCGGCAGGTTTGCCTTTCAACCGGGTCAGCAACAGGTTTTCAGTCAGCTTGTAACCGGGAAGAATACGGACACCGTTGCTGTAAGGGAGATAGATTCACTGGCTGTTCCCCTTTCCGTACACAACCAATTATTGACACAGAAAACAGCTGTATGGGGAAAGGAAAAAGTGTTCAGGACGCAGGATAATGCCTACAGGGCCTATAAACTTTTACCAGCCAACGGCATTTTCGAGACCTGCAAGGACGCGGTGAATCTCTGCATCGGTCTGATCGGGATCATGGCGCTTTTCATGGGTTTTATGAGTATTGCGGAAAGGGCAGGAGGGATCCGTTTCCTTTCACGTATCATCGGTCCTTTTTTCTCTAAAATATTTCCCGAGGTTCCGAAGAACCATCCTTCGATGGGTCATATGGTGATGAATTTTTCAGCCAACCTGATGGGACTGGACAATGCGGCCACTCCATTTGGCATAAAGGCCATGGAAAGCCTCCAGGAGATCAATCCCGACAAAACAAGGGCCTCGAATGCCCAGTTGATGTTTCTCTGCCTGCATGCTTCCGGGCTTACCCTGATCCCTACGATCATCATTGCCGACCGGGTGGCGATGAAATCATCACAGCCCACCAGTATTTTCATCCCCTGTATGATCGCCACCTTTGTGGCTACGATCGCGGCCATGGTGATGGTATCGGTAAGACAGCGTATAAAACTGCTGCAGCCCGTCATCCTTTTCTGGGTGCTGGGCATCAGTACGGTGATCGCCGCCCTCATCTATTATATCAAATCGCTGGACGTGCAGGGTGTGCAGTTATTTTCCACCAGCCTGAGCAACGGCATCATCCTCCTGATCTTCCTGCTGATCGTGCTGGGAGGTATGTATAAAAAGATCAACATATTTGACGCTTTCATTGAAGGGGCAAAGGGAGGTTTTGAAACGGCCGTACGGATCATTCCTTACCTGGTGGGCCTGCTGGTGGCCATCAGCCTCCTCCGCAACAGCGGGGCCTTTGAATTCATCCTGGATGGTATAAAAAGTCTTTTCGTTATGCTGAACGGCGATTCCAGGATCGTGGACAGTCTTCCCACCGCGTTGATCAAACCGCTCAGTGGCAGCGGTGCAAGGGCGGTGATGATCGATACCCTGAATGCGCACGGTCCCGATTCATTTGCCGGAAACCTGGCTTCTGTGTTCCGCGGTTCTTCGGATACCACTTTTTATATCATCGCTGTTTATTTCGGCGCGGTAGGTATCAAGAACAGCCGTTATGCGGTCACTACCATGCTGCTGGCCGATCTCGCGGGAATCATTACCGCGATCGCGGTAGCCTATATCTTTTTCACGTAATCGGATGGAGTATCGATTTAGTTAAGGGAGTGTTGTGGAAGTTGAGGATTGAGTATACAGTTTGTAGATGTACGGTGTATAAAATTGAGTATATCTGTTGTGCAAAAAAAAAGCTGTCCCAGGAAGCACCAGCTTTTTTTTTGCACAACAGATTCTAATAATTCGTAAATACCGAAAGTTGTCTTAATGACGGATTTGGGGGTGGTGCGCCTGAACTCGGGCAGCTGGTAAATAAATTAGATGCCCTGTATCCGCCCCGGAAAACAAGGGTATAACTTCTTTTCGCCTGCGGAGTAAGTATCGCGATAATGTCTATATAGGCGGTAGGGTTACATTGTCTGTAGTTCTGAAGGTTTGTCCCTGTGCCGGTTGAACGGATATAAAAAGTGTCAGTGATCCCGGATGGAATGGTAATAAAACTGGTCGCCTCGCTGATCTGCACATTGGTAAAGATGGTGGCATTCTGCTTTTTGGAGAAAATGTCAACCGCGGGGATCGCCGTGGGTGAGTACACAAAATTAGCGAAACGAAGCCTTGCCGAATTGTCGGTCGGCACCACTATATTGGTTTCCAGTGTTTTTTGTTTCGGCGCAGTGATCGTGTCATATACAAAAATGGTGTAACGCTTATTCACCTGCATATTCTCTGCAAAAGAAAGCGGGGTCTGTGTCGTGGCGGTCAGTGTATCCCTCAGCAGGAATGCCCGGAATCCCCCTTCAACTGCAAAACCCGGAGTTACCGCCGGGAATACGGCCCCGGTTACGATGGAGGCACCATTCACCGGTTTGTTATCTACATGAAGATAATTACGGTTGGCATTCTGCATCGCCATATATAACTGAACCACGCTGCTGTTATTAAAGCTGGTCTGCTCCGTGTATTTGGGATCGGTCTCTTTTTTACACGACTGCAGGCCGAGCAGGAGTACCAGGCTGCCCAGGGTGGTAATTTTGATTAGTGTTGTTCTCATTATAATCAGTTTTAATGATAAGTAATTTAGGGTTGTGAGAACCAGCATTCTTTGGTATGATAATCCAACGCGCTGGCGCCGATCCGGTTCAGTTCATTCAGGTTCCATACATATTCTGAATTGAAACGCGGGCGTAGACGATAAATAAGCTTGCCCCCGTTATTCGTATAGAGGTTGGCCCCGGAAGGCGGCTGGAAATCCCTGTACACGGTTTCTCCGCCATAGGTATCTGTGTAGTGATAACGGCGCATATCCACCCAGGTTTCAAATGTTCCATGAATGTACAGGGCGATATATTTCTGCAGCATGATATGGGAAAGACCTAGCCCGTTGCCGTTGGCCGGTATGACCGCGGGGTTCAGCGCCGGGTTCATGAAATCATTGATCGTGCTGGCGGTGAGCAGGCCCGGGGCGGGAACATTGGTACTGTACACATCCCGCAGCATTTCCAGGTTCGCACGGATCGCGTCTTTATAAGCCACCAGTGCGGCGTTTTTGTCATTCTTTCCCTGTGGCAGGAAGAGGGCCTCTGCTTTCATGAACAGAATTTCAGACGCCGTCATAACTGGGAAAGGGGATGCATTGCGGAACAGGAACCGGCAGTTGGCATCCGATCCCGGCGCGGTATTATCAACACCCGCAACTTGGCTGATCCCGAAAAAGCTTTCGGGTCTGTCATTGGCCGTTATCGCGGTCTGCCCAATGTTGGGCTGTAAACCTTTGAATGTACCGTTGGCATTAAGGCGGAGCAGGTAGATCGCTCTTGGATCGGCTACACCGGGGAACATACTGTTTGCGCCGGATAAAAGGTTTGCAATATAGGCCGACTGGCGGATGGCCGTTTCAGTAGCAATACCGGTGCTCCCCAGGTTGCCTCTCAGCGGACCGAAGAAATTACTGTTACCGCTGATACCGGTAGCGGCAAATTTCACCAGGCCATTATCCGTATTGCTGATGATCGATTTATCGCAATAATATATTACGGAGTCAGCGTTGTAACTCGCCTTATTGGTAAGGTGGTGATAACTCCGGGCCAGGATACCGTAAACAAACTTTTTCCATTTGTCCACATCCCCGTTATAGAAATACTGGTCGCCAAGCGCCAGGTTGGTAGGGCTGGCCGCATCACCTGTTGTATTCAGGAGATTGATCGCATCATAGCAAAGTTGTCTCACGTGATTATAAACCTCTTCCTGGGTGCCGTAACTGAAAGTAAGGGCGCCGGTATTGAAAGCTTCGCTGGTCTTGATCACCTCCCCGTGATAATCAGACAGGATCAGCCAGCTCCAGGCCAGGATGGCCTTTCCTACACCTGCATAATCCCATTTCTTTTCCTCAATGGCCCACTTGATCATGTTATTGCAGTTTTGGCCGATATCATAGAAATGGATCCGCCACATGGAAGCGGCATTATCCGTATTGGGACGGTTGCCCATCCTGTCCCATTCCCCGCCGGAATTGCAGAACAGGAAATACTGTACGAATTTTCCGGCAAAACGGATGTCGTTCAACGGGCCGTGCCCGGCGCTGTTACCTGCCATGCAGGAAATAAGCGGGGGAAGCAGTTTTTCAACCGGAACCCTCACATCCGCGTTGGGATTGGCATAGGCCTCGTCTATTTTTTTGGTACAGCTGCTTATCATGGCAGCCATGAAGGCAACAGAAGCTATTGCCAGTATCGTTTTTTTCATTGCTGAATAGTTTGTATTCATAATTTAAGTATTTAGAAACCGGCTCTTAAACCGAAGTTTACGCTGACGGGAGCGGGTACGTTACCATAATCAAATCCCCATCCGCCTACGCCGCGGGTACCCGAGGTGTTGCTGTTCACGGCAGGATCCGCACCTGAATAATTGGTCATCAGGATCAGGTCGTTTGCCGTTACAAACAATCCCAGTGATTTCAGGAAGCCCATGTTTTTGATCATGTTCTCCGAGAAAGTATACCGGAGGGTGATATCCCGCATGCGGAACCAGTTCACATCCCGCTGGATGAATTCCTCTTCCGGCATCCTTGTGGTATAGTAACCCTGGCTGTAAGCCGGAATCACAACGATGCTGTTGCGTGTGGGGTTGGAGGAATTCTGGAATCCGTCGTTTAATACGCCGTTGATCACGCGGGGAGTGTACCTGTCATCTGTTCTTGTGCTGACTCCCTGGATGGTGAGGTACATATCAGTGGCATTAAAGATATCGCCGCCGACCTTCAGGTCCCAGACAAAGTTCAGCGCCCAGTTCTTGTATTTCAGGTTATTCACCCAGCCCACTGTAAAGGTTGGGTTCCTGTCGCCCCTAACCTTGAAATTGGCATCCAAAACAGGAAGACCGTTGGTAGGGTCTATAAGAATATCTCCGGCATTATTCCTCAAATAACCGGCAGCGGAAATGGCCGTGGTAGGGCCGCCGGTGATCAGGCCGCCACGTGCGTTTCCATATACCCAGGTATCGGAGATATAGAATTCCGGAACGTTCGGAGGCAGGGAAACCACCTTATTCTTCATTTTATTGAAGTTGAAACGGGTGTTCCAGCTGAAATTGGTATTCTGAATGGGTGTCACATCCAGGCTGATCTCCAGGCCCGTATTGCGGGTTTGTCCCACGTTGATCGTGTTCAGCACATAACCGGTACCGTAACTGGCCCTGAAATTTTCGGCAATCTGTTTGTCGTTGAATGTATTATAATAGGTGATGTCGAATCCAAATCTGCCCCTGAAGAATTTCATTTCGGATCCGATCTCATACGTGCTCTGTATTTCCGGCTCCAGCAGGTAGTTATTATTCGTGAACCCGTAGGCATAACCGCCGCCGCTGGAAGTCACATTATTAAATACAGACTGGTTGGCATAAGGAGAACTGGATCTTGCCGTACTAGCCAGCGAGGTCCGGAGTTTCATGTAATTGAGAACATTGTTCTTCTTCAGACCCGGGAAGATATCGCTCACGATCACACTCAGGCTTCCCGCGGGATAATTGTAGTTCCTGTAATCCTTCGGGAATATGGAAGAGGTCTCAAACCGGTGTGAATAGGTCAGGAAAACCATGTTCTTGAAGTTCACGGAAAACTCTCCGAAGAATGCCAGCTGACGGCTCAGGGAGTAGTTGAAAAGTCCGCCCGGGGCGAGAAGTCCCCTGTTTAAACGGAGTCGTGTACCTACCCTGGTGGCGCTGCTGTCGCCCATCCACTGATCGATTTGTCCCTGGTTCACCACTTGCAGGTTCTTTACCATTTGTCCCGCTGAGTTTACCGAATCAACAAAATTGGTTCCGAAGACGGAGTACATCTCGGTTTTATTATCCTGCCACATGGTTCCGCCCAGCAACCTGAAATTGAATTTTCCAAATGATTTTTTGGCGGTTGCTGTAATGGTATGGTTATACCCTGTGAATTTGCGGTAATAATTATCCTGCTGCCCGCCGAGCCCTTTGCCGAGGATCGCCGAAAGGGGGTGGAAGAATGACCAGCCTTCACTGTTGAATTTGTCATACCCAAATCTTCCCGAAATGCTCAGCCATTTAAAAGGATTGATGTTGATCGCGAAGGTGGCGATATAACGGTCGGTCTCATCATACCCCCTGTTGAATTTTACATTGAAAAAAGGATTGTCGATCTCGGAGTTGGGTGATGCAGCATAGAGCAGTCGCTTCTTGCCGTCCGCACTCACATAATCCCTGGCATCATCGGTCGATGGCCAAATCATGAGATTGAGAAGATAGCCGCCGGCCCCTCTTTTCGGTTTGTCGTTCGAGCTGTGTATATACGTTATGGTAGGTGTGACGTCAATGTACTTCCCGATCTTGGTATTGTTGGTCAGCTTGAGGGTGTACCGGTTGTAATTGTTTTCCGGTACGATACCTTCCTGGTCCAGGAAGGAGCCGGAGAAACGGAAGCTGACGTTCTTCATTCCGTATTCAGCGGACAGGTTGTGGCTGTGTGTAAAGGCTGTCTGGAAGAAATTATTCACATTGTCATACTTCTGTGTGTTGTCTGCATAGGCAGGGCCAAAATAAGTAAAGCCAGACTCCGCGACACCGTTATTTCCCGGGCTCCAGTTGGTGGAATACTCAGGGAACCGTGTCAGCTTGGACAAGCGGAATGAATTGTCGTATGTGACGGCGAATTTACCATCGGTTTTACCCTTCTTGGTAGTGATAACGATGGCGCCTGAACTGGCCTGGCTTCCGTAAAGGGCGGTCGCTTCCGGGCCTTTCAGTACGGTGATCGTTTCAATATCATTGGGGTTGATATCAGCCATACGGTTGGTGTAATCGGTGTTCCTGTTGGCGGTCTGGTTGATATTCCTTGAAGAAGTCTCCACCAGTCCCAGCGTGGCACCACCGCCGGACTCATTCACGGACGAGTTATCCATGATGACCCCGTCAATTACGAACAGCGGCTGGTTATCGAGCGCCATAGAGTTAAATCCTCTCAATACG
>JBGATE010000052.1:0-319 GCA_044229375.1 Chitinophagaceae bacterium | reverse complement strand
CCGCTGGTAGGATTGATGGTCAGACCGGCTACACGGCCGCCCAAACCATTCAGGAAGTTTTCACGTTGTGTTTCGGCAACCTCGGCACCGGATACTTTAGCAACGGAATAACCAAGTTCCCGTGGCGTACGTTTGATGTCAAGGGCCGTTACGACCACTTCGGTCATGGTGTTATCTGCCGCTTTCAGACTGATTCCCACTGTACCGCTATCGCCCGGTTTAACGTCCATATTCTCATAACCGACATAGGTGACCTGTAATACTTCACCTGGATTGACTTTAATGGAAAATTTTCCATTGGCATCCGTTTGGGTGATCT
>JBGATE010000051.1:0-15388 GCA_044229375.1 Chitinophagaceae bacterium | reverse complement strand
TATTTTCTTTGGCGAGCAAAATGTTCAAAAATGCCTGCGTGATGCTAAGGGTGATATCATTGGCTGTTTCTTCCACGGTCAGGTTGGCGGATTCAAGGGAAAGCTGGCCGGCCCTGATATTGTTTTTCAGGTATCCCCCGTTATACAATGTCAGGGAAGAACTGAGCCCGTAATTGGAGGAGAACCTGGATTGGGTCTGGAAACCACCGACCACAGGGTTTGCGTTTTTACTGTGCACCCAGGAGTGAGAGAGTGACCCGGATACGATGGGGAGACGATTGTTCTCAGTTTGCTGAAGATCCTGGCGGGCAGAAGCACTGTTTAACCGCAATGCATTCAGCTGAATATTATTCTGTTTAGCATAGTCTATGCATTGCTGCAAGGTCCATTCCCGGGGAAGTTTTTCGGTATTCATATTTTGGGCCAAACCTAACCCCGGAAAAAACAGGAAGCTGAACAGGAATAGAAATGACTTTTTCATAAACCTGATTTATCATGAATCCGATCAGGGTAAAGGTCCGCCATGGCGCAGGGGATAATCCTGACCGCTGTCAGCCGGGATACTGATTAACCCGTCGGGATATGATGATATACCCGTAAAATGACAGGAAGAAAATTTGCACAAATTGCGGTCAATTCAGTTTCCTGGCCAGTACCACGCTGTTTTTAAATTGTTTCTTTTTTCCCCGGAGGTTAAAGAACTCAGTAAAAAGGACATAAACGCCTACGGGCAGTTGAAGTCCCCTTTCGTCAAGCCCGTCCCAGTTCCAGTAACCGTTCAATCCCAGGGTCCCGTTGCGTACCAGGTTACGGACAACACTGCCGGCCGCATCATAAATTGTGACATTGGCAATATATCCCGGTTCGGTTACCGCATATTGAAGACTGACAATATCATCCCTGCCATCATTGTCGGGGGAGAATAGTTTGGGTGATACATGTACAGTCGCCTGCACATCATTGATCTGTTTGTATTGCGAATTAGCATATCCAGGTGTGCCGTATCCCGCTGTGGATGCCGCGCTGTGCCAGTTAGAGGCATCCTGCGAACGGGCGGAGGGATCGATTCGTTCCAGCGATACGCCTTCTGTATTGGCCAACAGCTTAAAGTGCCAATCGTCTTTATACTTCACTTCATCTGTTGCAGCGCCCTGGAAATTCAATGCCAGTACCGTTCCATCATTATCCGGGAAAGAGGGTAGTGAAGGAATGACCAATAACTGGTCGGGGTTTTTGACCAGGTAGTTCAGTGAAAGGCTGCCGGCATCCTCGGTAACTACAATATGTTCGCCCGGAAAAATACAGTAAGGAACCGTACTCAGTACTTTAACCGAACTGATCACTCCGCTGTTGTTACGGTTGGCGATATAAAGCCCGGCCGCATCCAGTATCTTATTACTCTTATTATAAAACTCCACATAATCATAAGCATTGCTGCGGGGGTTGAAAAGGATCTCATTGATGATCCATTCGCCGGGAGCCGGATCGGAGGAAAGTCCTGTTCTGGCAGTATGGCCAGCCCCGATGGCATTACCCCGGCAGTCGGTAATGTTTATGGCGGTTATTGTATAAACGCTGTTCTGCATCATCGGGGAGCCGAGTTTTAACTGCACCTGGCTGAAGAGAGGAGGAACCGGCACGGCGCTGCGGAGGATCAGTCCGCCGTCGGAAGAATAGTTCGAAAGCATTGCTCCCGATAAACTGTCAAGCGGCTCGTCAAAGACCAGCAGGATGGTCAGGCTGTCCGTTGTATAAGCTCTTTTTAACTGCGGGCCGCTGGTATCCGTGTTAACTGCGTCAGTTTCATTCTTCCTTCCCGGTGTACCTCCGGTGCCGGCCGTACTTGCCTTCCAGTTACCGGCACCTCCACAGGGGTTCGTTGGATCCGTCATCTCCAGGGTCCAGCCGCCTTCTTTTTTCAGTTCATTCCTGTACCAGGAAGAAGTAAAGCCAACGGCATGGATCGTAAGGCCATTGGCTGCCTTTATGAATAACTGGTCCCCGTCATTGTCAAGTGAGGGGAAACTGGTTACGGAAATCGTTCTTCCATAAACAGACATGGCCGCAACGGCACTCCCGGTGCATACGATCACAAAACTGTCTGGCTGTAACGTGAAACCGGGCATTGGGCCGCTCTGGCCGGAAGCGTCTCCGATCCTCCAGTTGAGAAGGTTGACGGGGCCGGATGAAATATTCTTCAGTTCGATCCATTCATTGGAGGGAAGACCGGCGGACGGAGTGGGGTCCGCCATGATCTCATCGATCACTATGTCGTACCTGTTTTGGGAATACACTAAAACAGGGGTAAATAAAAATACCAGCCGGATAATCCTTTTCATCACACTGCAAGTATAACACACCGGGTGCCGGATTCCCGGTAAAAAACCCCGTCATTATTTGGCGAAAAAAACCGGCACGGTTACATTTGCACACGACATGCAGGTATTAAAACATACAAAGCGCGAGAATAAACGTTCCTGAGGGGAGGTTTGCAGCGTTATGTATGTTACAACATAAGAGTTTTGCAGGCCTTCCGGTGGAAGGCCTTTTAATTTTTAATGGATAAAACAGAAAAAATGAAAGTTGCAGTGGTAGGTGCCACCGGGCTGGTAGGCACCAAAATGATGCAGGTACTGGCAGAAAGAAATTTTCCCGTTACGGAACTGATTCCCGTGGCCTCTGAAAGATCCCTGGGCAAGGAAATTGAATTCAAGGGGAAGAAGTACAAGGTAGTGGGCATGCAGGATGCCATTGCTGCGAAACCGGCTGTGGCCATTTTCTCCGCCGGGGGCGGCACTTCGCTGGAATGGGCGCCCCGGTTTGCCGAAGCGGGCATCACTGTTATTGATAATTCCTCGGCCTGGAGGATGGACCCGTCCAAACCGCTTATTGTTCCGGAGATCAACGCGGATATTTTAACGGCCGCTGATAAGATCATCGCCAATCCCAATTGTTCTACCATTCAGATGGTGGTGGCGCTGAATCCCCTGCACCAGCAATACGGTATCAAACGGATCGTGGTGAGTACCTACCAGAGTGTGACCGGCACAGGTGTGAAAGCGGTTGAACAGTTGAAAGGGGAGAGGGTGAAAGAAGTAAAAGGAGAGAATACCGGCTACCCGATGGCATACAAATACCCGATCGACCTGAATGTGATCCCGCAGATCGATGTGTTCCTCGAAAATGGTTATACCAAAGAAGAAATGAAGATGGTGAAAGAGACCTGTAAGATCATGCGGGACGATTCCATCCGGGTGACGGCCACGACGGTGCGGATCCCGGTTATGGGCGGACACAGCGAAGCCGTGAATGTGGAATTTGAAAAAGAGTTTGAGCTGGAAGAACTGCGGTCTGTTCTCCGGTCATCACCGGGCGTGGTGGTAGTGGATGATCCTTCCGGCCAGCAATATCCCATGCCGATGGATGCGCAGGAGAAGGATGAAGTGTTTGTAGGCAGACTTCGGCGGGATGAATCGCAACCAAAAACACTCAATATGTGGGTGGTGTCAGACAACCTTCGCAAAGGTGCGGCTACAAATGCTGTACAAATCGCGGAGTATCTCGTTTCAAAAAACTTACTATGACCTAGTCCAGGCAATGATTGATGAATTCAGAGAGCGGTTGCAGCACTTCAAAAGCCGCAACCGTTTTTTTTACAAGACCCGGAGAGGTCAGATCTGCATCATTGAGACGCATCATGGCAATATAACTTTTAAGCCGCAGGTATGCTGCCGCCGGGTTATCCGGTTCATATCCCTTTGGCACACGACTGAGTAAAAGTCCCTCGCTGTTGTCGAGCCCGCCGTAAACCGCTTTGAATTTTTTGGAGCCAACGATCTGTTTAAATCCGGAAAGATTATAATCGATCTCTTGTCTGACTTTTTTCAGCGTATCCGGATCCGGCATATAGATACCACCGCCGGTAAAAGAGCCACCCGGTTCCAGGTGAAAATAATACCCGGCGCTGTTCCAGGCTTTACGCCCACCCTTATTGATGCTGGCGCCGAAATTTGTTTTGTAAGGGGTTTTGTCCTTTGAAAAACGGATGTCCCGGTTAATACGAAACATGCAATCCTTTGCATTGAGATTCTTTATGGAAGGATCTTTCTTGCCATGAAGATCGATTACAGCCTGTATAAAGGATGCAAAATCCGACTTGGCCGCTTCATATGCTTTCCTGTTCGCATCAAACCAGGGTTTATTATTGTTCTTCTTTATGTCTTTGAGAAATTTAATGGTTGAAGACTGCAGCATATACAAATAGATGATTAAAATGCTCTTTTGCTATCAAGAGTCCATGATGACGGGAAAGATTTTTTGATCTGAGTCTCCCCTTCAGGCCTGCCCGCCGAAGCGTTGCGCAGGCGGGGGACACGGGCTGTGTCAGGGGGTTAAATCCTCGCCCAGTTTTCCCCGCTCTTTATCCGGTACATCGTCATTTCACTGACGCCGTAATGCTCCGCCAGTCTTTTAATGGTGATGTTCCTTTTCTTTCTGGCAAGTACGGTTTTGATTTTCTTTACCTGCGCGGCGGTGAGTTTCAGCCCCTCCGTTTTATTGGCCTGTTTTTCCTTATAGGCGATCTTGGCGGGACTTTCCTGCTGGTGGGCGATCATTTGTTCCAGGGTGGCCCAGCGAAGGTTTTTAATGTTATTGTCGAGCTTGTCATGATTGCGGTGAATGACATAACGGGCGGAAGGAGAGGCTTTTTTTAAAAACAGCCGGGCCATCTCCCGGTGAATATACAGGGTGCCTTTATCTTCAGGGCGGTGAAGGTTTAACGTACGGTAGCCGGTGGTGAGTGAGCCGCTCAACAGCTTACCATCCGCCAGCACGTCTTTTTTATAACTGGCAATACGGCCACAAGTCGATACGGCATACCTGTTGCGCAGCTGTTTCCAGCCGGGGAAGGTCAATGGCTTCCAGCTTTCGCCGGTTAATTTCCTGATCATAAGTAATAAATTTAATCAGGGACAGGATGCCATCAATAACGGGGTACAACAGTAGTTATCGGAGCTCCCCTAAGTTAGAAAATTTGAAACAGATACGGGATTATTATTTTTTACCGATCATTTTCAGGAACTCCTGCTCCGAAATGATCCTGACCGTATTGATCTTTTTAGCTTTCTCCAGTTTGCTGCCGGCATCTTCTCCCACCACCAGGTAATTCAGTTTGGCACTGACACTACCAACCACCTGCCCCCCATGGTCTTCCACCAGGGCCTCTGCTTCGCTTCGCTTCAGCGTTGGCAGCGTGCCGGTGAAAAGAAATGTTTGCCCTTCCAGGTTTCCCCCGGCAGCCAGTTGTTTTTTTTCATTCTTTAAAACCAGTCCCAGTTTTTCCAGTTGCTCCAGCATTTCGATATTTTGCCTATTGCTGAAAAAATGATGGATACTGCCGGCTACTTTCGGTCCCACATCCTCAAGGTTCTGCAGGTCCTCCAGCGAGAATTTTTTGAAATCGAGCAGGTGGTTCACCGCCTGGGCCAGGGTCTTGGCCGTTGTTTCACCAACAAAACGGATACCGAGTGCATAGATCAGCCGGTGCAGCGGCTGTTTCTTTGAATTTTCAATGGCCTGTTCCAGGTTGTCGATGGATCGCTTGCCAAATCCTTCCATTCCGGCGATCTTTTTAAAATTCAGTTTGTATACACCCGGAATGTCTTTCAGCAGGCCCAGCTCAAAAAACTTATGGACGTTCGCTTCTCCAAAACCACGGATATCCATGGCGTCCTTGCTGACAAAATGAATGATACGTTCCGTCACCTGCGCGGGGCAGTCAATATTAATGCAGCGCCAGACCGCTTCCTCTTCTTCCTTGAATAATTTACTTTCGCAAACCGGGCAATTTTTGGGGAAGACGATCTTCTTTTCTTTTCCCGTCCGTGTATCCGCCAGCGACTTCACGATCTGCGGGATCACATCGCCTGCTCTTTCGATCAGCACAGCGTCTCCGATACGAAGGTCTTTTTCCCTGATATAATCTTCATTGTGGATGGAAATACTGCTGATCGTAACGCCACCCACGGCAACGGGTTCCAGTTTTGCCACCGGGGTCACCGCTCCGGTTCTCCCCACCTGGAAACCGACATGCAATAGTTTACTGGTGCCTTGTCTTGCCTTGAACTTATACGCAATGGCCCAGCGCGGATGGTGCGAGGTCATGCCCAGTTTATCCTGCAGTACGAGATCATTTACTTTGATCACCATTCCGTCGATCTCATAGGGCAGGTCATCCCGTTCGGTTTCAAATTCCCGGCAATAGCGGATCACATTTTCAATGCCTTTGAATATCTTTTTTTCTTTATCCGGGCTGCGGAAGCCCAGTTCCCATAACATACGGAGGGAACTGGCATGATGCGTAAGCACTGCCGGAACCTTTTTCCCTTTCTTCAATGAAAAATAACTGATATGGTAAACAAAGGCCTCCAGGTTGCGCTTCGCCACTTCCCCGGGGTCCTTGATGCGAAGTGTGCCGGATGCCGCGTTCCTCGGATTGGCCAGCGGCGGCAGGCCCTCTTCCATGATCTTCTCGTTGTACTTTTTAAAATTGGATTTATTGATAAGCACTTCGCCCCGTATTTCCACTTGTTGCAAACCGTAATCAGAAAACCCGGCCGATAAGGGTATGGAACGGATCTGTTTGATATTGGTGGTTACATCATCTCCTTCCACACCATCACCCCTGGTGGCGCCTCTCACCAGCAGGTCGTCCTCATAAACAAGGGAAATGCTGCCGCCGTCAAATTTCGGCTCCACGCAATACTCTATTGTATCAAGACCCGTTATTTCCCGGGCTTTCCGGTCAAAACTCAGCAGATCATCGGCACTGTAGGAATTATCCAGTGACAGCATGGGTACGAGATGCTGTACGGTCGGAAAAGCTTTGGTGAGACCCTTCGCTACACGCTGCGTAGGAGAATCCGGGGTGATCAGTTTCGGGTAGGCCTCTTCCAGTTTCTCCAAAGCTTTGTACAACTGGTCATACTCATAATCCGAGATCAGCGGATCGTTCATGATATAATAGCGGTATTCGTGGAAACGAAGTACATCCCTCAGCTTTCCGGCTTCTTTGGGTGTGACCGATCCCGTTATTTTAATCAGTTCATTCGTAAGCTTTTGCAGCTCCCTTGTTTGTTCCTTCGAATACATAATGCTGACTTGGGAAGTAAAGTTAATGACGGATGCAACCAGCACCATCGGTTAAAACGGAAATAAATTTTAATGTGTATGCAATACATATTTTTTCTTAGTTTTGAAATCGAACGGTTCGGTGAACCTGTTTGTGCGGTTGACGTTAAATGCTTGCTATGAAGAAATTCTTTTTTCTCTTTGTTGCCACCGTGTTTTTTGCAGGCAGCGGAGTTGCCCAGTTGCTGAGCTGGACACCGGATTTCGCAAAGGATAACGATAATATTGTCATCACCGTTGATGCAACCAAAGGGGACCAGGGTCTGCTGAATTATTCAAACCCGAATGATGTGTATGTGCATACGGGTGTCCTCACCAACCTTAGCACCGGTCCCACCAACTGGCGGTATTCAAAGTTTACCTGGGGCAGTACCGATCCGCTTGCCAAAGCCATATCGCTGGGTGGAAATAAATGGCAGTACACCATTAATAATATCAGGGCCTTTTACGGGGTACCGGGCGGGGAGACCATCCTGAAGATCACCCTGCTGTTCCGGAACGGAGCCGGTACGGCGGTGCAACGCAATACGGACGGAAGCGACATGTATATTCCCGTTTATGATAATACGCTGGCGGTACGGTTCAGCGCCCCGCTTTTTCAACCCTTTTATAAAAAATTCCCGGAACAAATTATCCGGCCGGTGGGTGCTTCACTCCCCGTTACAGCGGTTGCCAGCAGTTCTTCCGCCATGCGGCTTCTCCTGAACGGCATACAGATCCAGACGGCCTCGAATGCAACCAGCATTTCGGCCAGTCCCGTTATTACGACAACGGGACAACAGGTCCTGGTCGCGGAAGCCGATGATGGCAGTACGATTAAAAAAGACACATTTGTTTTTGTCACCGCGGAACCCCTGCCGCCCGGTATGCGCGACGGGATCAATTATGAAGCGGGAAATACTTCGGCGGTGCTGGTGCTGAATGCCCCCGGCAAAAGCGGTGTGACCGTTACCGGTGAATTCCCCGGTAGCAACTGGTCCGAGAATATCGCCTATAAGATGATACCCACACCGGATGGGAATCACTGGTGGCTGCGTATCAGCGGGCTCAGTCCCGGTACCGAATACGCTTTTCAATACCTGGTGGATGGTTCCCTGAAGATCGGCGAACCTTATGCGGAGAAAATACTCGATCCTTCCAATGACGGTGCGATCGGTCCTTCCACGTATCCCGGGCTGAGGTCCTACCCGGCCGGCCAGAGCGGTATCGTGAGTGTACTTCAGACCGCAGCCCCTTCCTATAACTGGGCGGTAAATAATTTTACCCGACCCGATAAAAGGAACCTGGTGATCTATGAATTATTGTTACGGGATTTCCTGGCGGCCCATGACTGGAAATCACTGAAGGATACCCTGAGTTACCTGAAAAGACTTGGCATCAACGCAGTACAGGTCATGCCCTTCAACGAATTTGACGGCAATGAAAGCTGGGGTTATAACCCGTCCTATTTCCTGGCACCGGATAAATATTACGGACCGAAAAATTCACTGAAGGAATTTGTTGATTCCTGCCATGCCAACGGCATCGCCGTGCTGATGGACATTGCGCTGAATCATACTACGGGAAGCAACCCCCTTGCGGCCCTTTACTGGAATATTACCAGCAACCAGCCCGGCCCCAATAATCCCTGGCTGAATGTCAGTGCGACACATCCCTACAACGTATTCAATGACTTTAACCATGAAAGTCTTCGCACAAGGTATTTTACAGGGCGGGTGATCGAACACTGGCTCCAGGAATATAAGCTCGATGGGTTCCGCTGGGACTTGTCCAAAGGATTTACCCAGAATGCGCAATGCGGGGGCAGTACCAGCAATGAAAGTTGTATCAGCCAGTACCATGCAGACCGGGTGGCAATCTGGAAAAGATATTATGATACCATGCAGTTGAAATCCCCCGGATCGATCTGCATTCTCGAACATTTCGCAGAAAACAGCGAAGAAACTGAACTGGCTGATTACGGTATGTTGCTCTGGGGAAATGCCAATTATAACTTTTCGGAAGCTTCCATGGGTTGGGTAGGGACCTCCAATTTTGATTCCTACCTGCATTCGGCAAGAGGATGGAGCAAACCGCACCTGGTTTCCTATATGGAAAGTCATGATGAGGAAAGAATGATGTACAGGAACCTGAATTTTGGAAATAACGCCAATGCGGCGCATAATGTGAGGGACCTGGGCACCGCGCTGAAACGGGTTGAACTATGTGCGGCATTCTTCCTGGCCGCACCCGGCCCCAAGATGATCTGGCAGTTCGGGGAACTGGGATATGATTTCTCCATCAACCGTTGCGTGGACGGAACGATCAATAACAATTGCCGGCTGGATAACAAACCCATTCGGTGGGATTACCCAACAGTGATCGCACGGAAACGACTGTATGATATTTTCTCCGCGATGAACAAACTCCGTTTCCATCCCTGGTACAGGGATGTATTCATCGCCAATAATACGGTTATCGGCAGGAATCTTTCCGGGGCATTTAAGTCGCTCACTCTTCGCAGTGCCGGGGATACTTCAATGCTCTGCGTGATCGGGAACTTTGAAGTAACGGCGCAAACCTCCACGTTCACTTTCCCGGTTGGGGGCACCTGGTATGATTATCTTGGCGGAGGAACCTTCTCCGCCACAGGTGCGGCACAAAGTATCACGTTGCAGCCGGGAGAAGTGCATGTGTTCCTTAACCGGAACCTGGTAAATGCCGTTGTTACTTCAACCGGCGGAGTGGTTGCGCCCGGGGACCGGCTTATGGCAAAATTATACCCCAATCCTGCTGCGGCGGATACCCGGCTGGAGATCTATATGCCAAAAACAGGAAGGGCGGACGTGCAACTCTTTAATGCCGGCGGGGAGCAATTGAACACCGTGTTCGCGGGCAACCTGGCCAAAGGGATCCATCGCATTGCGGTTGCCGGCAAAATTGATAATTTGCCGGCCGGCAGCTACTGGATGAAAATAACTGCTTCCGGTCAGACGATACCGGTGAGCCTCCTGATTCAGTAACCCGAACAAATGAAAGAATACGTATGGGAAATAATTCAATTCTGAAGACTGCCGAAATAGAGAAGATAAGCCATCTCGAATATTTTAATATCGCGGTATCGGTGGACTGCGTGATCTTCGGTTATGATGATAAAGAACTAAAAGTGCTGCTCATTCAATCGGACCTCGAAGATTTTTCCGGTTTGTATTCCTTACTGGGTGACCTCGTAAGACCCGACGAGAATCTTGAAACAGCCCCTTACCGGATCCTGAAGGAAAGAACGGGACTGGACGATGTGTTCCTGGAACAGGTGCAGGCTTTTGGTAGCATTGACCGCCACCCCTCCGGTCGCGTGATCACGATCGCCTATTATTCCCTGATCGATATCAAGCATGTCAAACTCAAGCTCAGTGATAACGACCTCAGCTGGCACCCGGTTCACGACATAAAGAAGATGGCCTTTGACCATAAACTGATCCTGGATACCTGTTTGCGGAGACTGCAGCAGCAGGTGATGGATTACCCCATTGTATTCAACCTGCTTCCCGAGAAATTCTCCCTTCGCCAGTTACAGGAGTTATATGAAGCGATCCTGGATGTTGAGCTCGACCGGCGCAATTTCAGGAAGAAGATCTCCATTAAGGACTGGCTGCAGGATGTGGGGCAAATGGAGGATGATGTTCCGCACCGTCCGGGTAAGCTCTATAAACTTAAAACGGAGTATAGCAAGAAGCCGAATCGCCGGAAAGGCAACCCGCAAAAGCAGCTAACATCCTGATTATCTTACGGTTAAAATAATCCAGGCACCAAAAACAGCGCCAACCGGGCATTCCATTATTATCCCTCCGGGGATATTTCCTGTTCCGGAATAAAAAATAATTTTTTACAAATTTAAAATAGTATTAACATTGTGTGTTTTATACACATTCAAATGTGTTTGCTATACATGATGTGTGATAAATTGATTGCTAAAATTATAATGATTGCTTATGTCCTTCCAACAAACTATTAAGTCTGCCGGTATCCTTATACTGGTACTCGTTGCGCAGATCTCCCTCGCACAAAACAGGACGATAACCGGAAAAGTCAGTGACTCGAAAGACGGCTCAGTGCTGGCAGGCGCGACCGTATCCGCCAGGGGTACAAAAATTGCCACGCAAACAGCGGCTGACGGTACATTCAGGATCACTGTTCCCGCATCGGTGACCGTGCTGACCATTAGCTCGGTTGGTTTTACATCCCAGGATATTTCCCTGGAGGGTAAAACCAATGTGGAAGTGTCCCTGGTGCTGAACAATGCATCACTTGGGGAAGTGGTGGTGGTGGGTTATGGCACCCAGAAAAGAAAAGAAGTGACCGGTGCCATTGCCAAGGTAAATGCCGATAAGATCGCCAATGTGCCTTCGCCCAGTTTTGAATCCGCACTGGCCGGTAAAGCAGCCGGTGTGCAGGTGATCACCAGCGGTGGTGCTGCAGGGTCGGGTGCCATCATCCGTATCCGGGGCATCAGTTCCATCAGCGTACCCGGTGACCCGCTTTATGTGATCGATGGTCTTCCCGTAGACGCCACGTATCTTAATACCAATACACGTAACAGGCTGGGCCAGGACCGTAACCCGCTCTCCAATATCAACCCGGATGACATCGAATCTATCGAGATACTGAAAGATGCCGGTGCGGCCGGTATTTATGGGAGCCGCGGTGCCAATGGTGTGGTGCTGATCACCACTAAAAGAGGAAAGGGCAACAAACTCCGGATCAATTACGACGCGCGGTTTGGTTTAACCACCTATGCTGTAAAACCCAAGTATGTTGATAAGGACACCTGGCTGGGTATACGCCAGGAAGCCTGGGAACTCGACGGTAATACCGGTAACCAGCAAAACCTTCCGGGTGTTTCCGGTGGTTTCCCGCTGGCAACGGCTTTGAATAATCCCGGTACCGACTGGTGGGATCTTTCCACGCAAACCGGATTCAACCAGAACCATAATGTTTCCTTATCAAGGAATATAGGTAAACTGAGTCTTTACGGAAGCCTCAATTATTCCAAGAACAAATCCTATATCGTTGGCAACGACTTTTCCCGGTACGGGGCATTGCTGAACGTGGATTATAAAATAATCAAGGACCTTACGATCGGTGTAAAAGGACAATACAGCGAAGGGGTTACCAATATGCTGAACAATGCCTGGAACGGTGGCCTGGGACTGGCTATGAGTACGGGTCTTCCTTATTATCCTGTCTATAACCCCGATGGTTCCTATTTCAAGACCGATGGTTTTGGCACCACCTGGGATTTTGGCGGAGGAAATAACCTGGTGGCACAAAGGGACAACTCGGATTACCGTAATTATGAGAAAAGAGGGATCGGCGGTGTGAACCTGAGTTATAAGGGGGTGAAAAACCTTACGATCAACCTGGCCGGTCAATATGAGCAAAGCAATAATTTCTGGTATGGATACAGGAATGCCTGGATCCTCAACCGTCCAACCGGTGACCCCGGGCTGGCAGAAGAAAGCCGTGACAAATACACTAACTACTGGTTAAATGCCAATGCCACTTACAACTGGCAGATCAGCACGAATCACAAAGTGAACTTCCTCGTGGGCGCCGAGTACCAGGACCAGGAGACCGAGAACAGGTATATTGATGTGCAGCGTGCTTCAAGTTCGATCTATGACGGAGGTAAGAACGCTGAGTACGACAGCCTGCTCAACGCGAGAGACTTTAATACCACTTACCAAAAGAGATTCCAGAGTTTCCTGGGTCGTATCAACTACAGTTATAAAAGCAAATACATCTTACAGGGTTCGCTGCGCCGGGATGCCTCATCCGTATTCCGCGGCAATAACCGCTTCGCTTACTTTCCAACCGTATCGGGTGCGTGGGTCATTTCCGATGAAGGATTCATGCGCGACCTGAAAGGAAAGGTCAGTTTCCTGAAACTCCGTCTTAGCTGGGGTCAAACCGGTTCTTCGAATATTCCCTGGAACGCCGGCTATCCTTCGGTTACCCTGCAGGGCCCCACGTATAATGGGGTGCAGGCCATCGTTCGAAACAATCTCGGTAACCCTAACCTGAAATGGGAAACCACGGACAACCTGGACGCCGCACTGGAGTTCGGCTTTTTCAATAATAAGATAAACGGTGAGATCGCAGTGTACCGGAAGAAGACAAGGGATCTCCTGCTTGAAGTTCCCGTAAACCTGTACAACGGTGTGGGCGGAAGCCAGTGGCAGAACCAGGGTAGCGTGGTGAACGAGGGAATAGAATTCACCCTCAATACCACAAACGTGCAAACCAATAAATTCAAATGGACCACGAATTTCAATATCGCACACAACTACAATGAAGTGCTGAATATCGGTTCACTTCTGCCTGATGCGATCGGCGGCGGAACCAACGAGACAAGGATCGTTCCGGGTTATCCCATTGGAACCATCTTTACCGTTCGTTATGTTGGGGTTGACCCCAATGATGGTTTACCGATCTTCCTCGACAAGAACGGCAAACAGACCAAAGTACTGAACGTGAATTCCATCGGCGGTGACAAAGTGCCGGTGGGGTCCAACATACCTAATTTCACCGGCGGCCTGACCAATACCTTCCGTTACCAGGATTTCGAACTGAATACCCTGTTCACTTTCCAGGATGGCGGCAAGATCTGGGACAACTCCGGTAAAAGAAGCATGGGCTTTGTTACCGACTGGCAGATCTACAATTTTTATGTGGGCAACTACTGGAGAAAACCGGGTGATGTGGCTAAATATCCGAGGCCAACGATCAAAGGTTATCCCGGTGTGGAAGGCAATGCCTGGAGCAATAACTCCTCGATGCAGGTATATGACGCGGATTTTTTCCGCCTGAAAGAACTGACACTTTCCTGGTATATGCCAAAGGGGCTGATGAAGAAACTCAAACTGAGCTCAGGCAAGGTTTACTTTACAGGATACAACCTCCTGTTGTTTACCGAATACCCGGTAGGTGATCCCGAAGGCGGACGTGACGGTGAGAATGATGCCGCGAGGAACCAGTCGCCCAATGCCAACTTCCTGAACCTGCCACAGCAGAAATCATTTAACCTGGGCATTAACCTTTCTTTCTAACAACCTAAAAAGCAAACAATGAAATTGTCAATGAATAAACTGGTTGTACTGCTGGCCGCATCTGCGCTGGCCTTTACCGGGTGCAAGAAGATCGAGATCACACCCAAAAATATAGTGCCGCCGGCCGATGCGTTCAAAACGGAAGCCGACCTTACCAAAGCGCTGTCGGGAGCCTATGCGCAATTACGCGAAGGCGGGTATTACGGGAACCGGTTCCAGAAAGTGGCAGAATATCTTTCCGATCATATTGACGGAAGCAACCTGACAGGCTATGATGCCGATATTTATAATTTCCGGTCAAGCGCCGATAACGGTACTGCCGATAACTACTCAAACCCTTATGTGCTGATCCAGAGAGCCAATACCGTCCTGGAGAATTTAAGCCTGGCCGGCTCAGATGCAATTAAGAACAAGTATGAAGGAGAAGCCAGGTTCCTGCGTGCACTGGGTCATTTTGATGTGGTGAAATTCTTCGCGCAACCTTACGGCTTTACAACGGATAACAGTCACCCGGGTGTTGTCATCAAAACGACCTCCGCTTTTGAAGGAAGCCGTTCAAGAAATACGGTAGCGGAAGTGTATACGGCCATCCTGAACGACCTCAGGGCCGCCAACAACCTTTTACCGGCCGCTAACGGAAATTATTATGCCAACCAGAATGCCGCAAGAGCGTTGCTGGCCCGTGTGTTCTTCCAGATGAATAAATTTGACAGCGCTTATTATTATTCCAACCTGGTGATCACCACCGGTCCGGCCACCTTTGACAACTCCGCCGCTTTTGTTACCCGCCGGTTCGACAGTACGATCGCGGGGGTCATCAAAAATCCGGAAGCGATCTTTACACTGGGCAATGAGGCGAATGCCTTTTTACCCTGGGACGGGCTGCGGAACAATGCGGTGGACAGTCTCAACCTTGCCATTCGCATCAACGCGGGTACTTACGCTGCCGGGTCACTTTCGAATGACCGCCGCAAAGTATGGTACAGTAACAACGCGGGCACCTATGGCATCAAAAAATACCAGAACCCCAAATTCGTTCTCCCGCTGCTGCATATCACGGAAATGAAACTGATCAGGGCGGAAAGCGCCGCGGAACTGAACCAGAATCT
>JBGATE010000050.1:0-15814 GCA_044229375.1 Chitinophagaceae bacterium | reverse complement strand
CAAAAATACCTGTACACCGCGTTTAAAATAAACCTGCTCCCCGGCCGGCACATTGTGGACCGGTATATGAAAACGGTGGAATCATTTGGCGTGAAAAATGATGGCATGGGACTGGATTACTTCATCAGCCCCGGCGAGGAAATAAAAAAAGAGGATCTCCCCGCTTCCCATAGCGCAGGTTATATTGCCTGTGTGATCGGTGCCGCCCATAACACCAAAAAATGGCCGGTTCATAAATGGAAGGAATTTTGCGCGAAAATGGATCACCCGCTCATCCTGCTGGGCGGGGCGGAGGACAGAGTGAAAGGGGATGAGATCGCCGCTACGGATACAATTAAGATTTATAATGCCTGCGGCAAGTTCAGCATCAATGAAAGCGCCGACCTGGTTCGGCGGTCAAAACTGGTGATCACGCACGACACCGGCCTGATGCATATCGCGGCGGCCTATAAAAAACCCATTATCTCGATCTGGGGCAATACGGTACCGGCCTTTGGAATGACCCCTTATTTCGGGGCCAGCCTGGCGCCCTCACGCATCCTTCAGGCTAATAAGCTCTGGTGCCGGCCCTGCAGCAAGATCGGTTATAACAAATGCCCCCTGGGCCACTTCAAATGCATGGAAAAAATTGAAGCGGGGCTGGTTCTGCAAATAGCTGCTCAGCATTTGTCCTCCCGGTAATGCGCCGGATCTCAGAAAAAGAAAATGGCCAGTAAAGCGAAGATCATAACAAACCCGGCAATCACGAGACGGGCCTGTACGTTTTCATCTTCCAGCATGAGTCGAATTCTTTTCATAACCTGATTTTAAGTTTTCAATAAAGATTCAGTAATCAGGTTTTCCAGGACTGGTTAACGGATCATCAGCTAGGATAGGGGAAATAGAAAGGAGTGCTGCAAATGTAAAAAACAGATCATGGTTTTGCAATCGGATATTTCCGATATAGTGAAAATACGATTGAAGGTAATTGCATTAATTTCAGGATATGAAGGCGTTGTATCTTTTCCCCTTTTTTTGGTGCTGCTTTTTAATTCCCCCGGTCCTGGCACAGGGGGGGCAAAGCCGCATCGATTCATTCAGGGTGGGAGATGTTAAGGTGACGATCGATCAGCCACGGGTGTTGAAGGGAAACCGGGAATTGATCCTGTGTTTCTTTGCCCTGCCCAATGGCAACACAACCGAACAAACCATGGGTAAGAAAATGCAGCCGGGTGACGACTGGCATTATGATATCCAGCATATCGCGGCGCAAACCCGTTTTATCCGGCAGCAATTGAAAAGAAAACATTTCATCGTCATTTACCTGGAGAATAATTATAAAAGCTGGCCTTCCTGGAAACAGAAGCATACCAACTTCAGGGAGCGCATCCCTGAGCTGATCGATTCCCTTTCAGGACTGATTCCCGGGAAAACGAAAAGCATTTACCTCAACGGGCACAGCGGGGGAGGAAGTTTCATTTTTGGATACCTGGCGGGAGTTACCGTCCTGCCGGCAACCATAAAACGGATCAGTTTTATAGATAGTAACTACGGTTATGACAGCAGTTATTTTCCACTCCTGCGAAACTGGCTGCGAGACGTAAAAGGAGCCGCCTTAAATGTGTTTGCCTATAACGATAGCCTGGCATTGTACAATGGAAAACCCGTTGTTTCGGCTACGGGAGGAACCTGGTACCGGTCAAGACTGATGTTGCAGCATTTTGCCGGGGAGATGCCTTTTTCGCAGACATCAACAGACAGCATCGATATCTTCAGCAGCAGCGATAAACGGGTGCAGTTCTTTTTTAAACCCAATCACGACCGGGGGATCTATCATACGCAACAGGTGGAGCTGAACGGGTTTATTCACTCCGTACTGTGCGGTACAAAATACGATTCAAAAAAGTATACCTATTACGCGGGAAGAGCGTATAAAGAACGGATCGAGTAGTTAACCGGTAAAATTTGACTGAAACAGAACGGGATATTGTTTCCGGAGTTTCGCCTGTTTCTTTTTATCAAGGACTTCAAAATATTTCCTGTACTTCTGCATGCATAATTCCCTCAACGCTCTTTGCTGCCCGGATTTTATCTCGTTCAAAACCACTTCAAGGACCAAATCGGGTATGTCAGGGTCCGATTTTTCCAGCCGGATCCTGTCCTGCATCAGGCCGGTTCCCATATAGCTTTTGAAAAGCCGGTCCTGTATATACCGGGCGATGTTATCGATGCCAACCGTATCACGTCCCACGCGGATCAGCCCGGATGACTCCACCTGTACCAGCAACACTTTTTCACCGGGAGGAACCGGGTTCGTATAAGCTGAACTGTTGAAGGTAATAAGAATGGTTATGAAGAAAATCCGCATCATGGGATCCTGTTGTTTCCTTTCTAAGATAGGGAAATCTGTTACAGCGGCAATGCCTCCCCCGGCGGAGTAAAAGAACGGCGCCGGGAAAACGGCGCCGCACTTCGTTCATCCTATTTATTTTACCCCCAGCGCTTTATTGATTGGCACCCTGTCAATATACTGTACGGTCCGGTCGATCTTATCAGCCGCATTGAAATGATGATCTGTATGCACCCAGAATCCAAGCTTTGCCCCGTTCTTGTATTTCACCATCACCTGGTACCAGCTTAACAGCCAGATACCTTTTGTGTCCGGCCCTTTTTGCGGTTCATTTACTTTGAGGGGGAGCCAAATGTCATTGGTGAAGCTGATGGAATCAATCACGTTATTCCTCCTGTCTTTCCAGTAATTGAGGATAGCTGCTTTCCCGGTCAGGCTGTCACCCGAGGACCATGCATAGACGGCGCTGTCCGCATAGCTATCGCCCCAGGCATCCATGTTGCCATTGCTCATTTGTTCGGTCATTTTTCTGCCGATATCAGCATAACGGGCATCCGCAATTTCTGATTGCGGTGGCTTGGTGTCACCCGTTACATCCGTTGTTTTGGTTTCGTCCCCGGTTTTCGTTCCCTCTTTTTTCTCATTGTTGCAGGCAATGAGTAACATGCATGCGGTTGCAGCCATGAAAATCTTTTTCATTTTTGTTAATTGATTTAGTTAAAAAATAAACAGGGGGATCCGTTGTGCAGTTTGGATGGGGCGGAAGGATGCTGAAGCTATGGCAATTGTCTGAAACTGCCAAGTATTACTCCCTGCAGATTGCTCATAACATTTCACTCAGCTCCAGCCAGCGCAATTCCTTTTCGTCCAGCAACCGGGTCAGTTCACCGATGCGGACCGAAAGTTGCTGTAATTCTTCATAAGGCGTATCGCCGCTGTTGAGTTTTCGGGTGACCGTTTCCTTTTCGCGGGTAAGATCAGCAATTTCCTTTTCCAGCGAATCAAATTCCCTTTTTTCCTTATAGGAGAGTTGTTTTCGCGTACCGTTGATCTCTTCCCGCTGATCGGCTTTTTTTTCCGGGTTTAATCCGGGTTTCAAACCCCGGGTCTCCGATCGGTTCATCTCTTCCCTGTACAGCGAATAGTTACCGGGGAAATCCCGGATCGTCCCGTCACCTTCAAAAACAAAAAGATGATCCACCAGCCGGTCCATAAAATACCGGTCGTGGGAAACGATCAGCAGGCAGCCCGGAAATTCACTGAGGAAATTTTCCAGCACCGCGAGGGTAGGCAGGTCGAGGTCGTTGGTCGGTTCGTCCAGGATGAGAAAATTGGGATTGCGAAAAAGGATCGCCAGCAGGTGCAGCCTTCTTTTCTCACCGCCGCTCAGCTTGCTGATATAGGTGTACTGTTTATCGGGATCGAACAGGAATAGCTGCAGGAACTGCGCGGCGCTCAGCGAACCGCCGCTTGCCAGCGGGAAATTTTCTGCCATCGTCTTCACAAATTCGATCACCCGCATATCTTCCTTTATAGTCAGGCCCTGCTGGGAATAATTTCCAAAAATGACCGTATCTCCGACATTGATCTTGCCGCTGTCGGCTTTCTCGATACCCTGCAGCATATTGATGAAAGTGGATTTGCCAACGCCGTTCTTTCCCACTATGCCGATCCTTTCCCCTTTTTTGAAGGTATAGTCAAACCCTTTCAGGATCACTTTATCGCCATAACTCTTATACACTTTTTTCAGTTCGATCACTTTACCTCCCAGCCGGTTCATTTTCATGTCCAGTTGCAAGGGATCATCCAACACCTGCTGTTTTGCTTTTTTTTCCACTTCGTAGAAATTATCCTGGCGGCTCTTGCTCTTGGTGGTCCTGGCCTTTGGTTGTTTGCGCATCCACTCCAGCTCTTTCCGGTAAAGATTCCGGGCCTTGTCGATACTTGCCAGTTCGCTTTCTGTCCGGGCCGCTTTTTTCTCCAGATAATTCGCATAATCGCCCTTGTAAAAACGGAGGTCGCTGCCGTCCAGTTCCCAGATCTCTTTACAAACCGTATCCAGGAAATAGCGGTCATGGGTGACCAGCAGCAGCGTGATATTTTCCTTATCGAGGTAGTGTTCAAGCCACTCCACCATGTCCACATCGAGGTGGTTGGTAGGTTCATCCATGACCAGGAAAACATGTTTGTGCTCAAAGCCGACATCGATCAGTGTCCTGGCAAGGGCCACTCTTTTCCGTTCACCCCCGCTGAGTGTTTTTACCGGCTGGTCCAGCTGGTGAATGTTCAGTTTCCCCAGCACCTGTTTTACTTTGGCATCAAAATCCCAGGCGCCCAATTCATCCATTTTAATGACGGCCGCGCTGAGTTTTTCCTCGTCACCCGCCTCGCTAAGGGCCTCAAATTCCTTGATCACCTTTATTACAGGGTGATCGTGGAAAAAAATATTATCCAGTATGGTTCGTTCTTCTACAAAAGAGGGTTCCTGTTCGAACAGCACCACATCCACGTCCTTGTTGATCCAAACCTTTCCCTCATCCGGCGTTTCTTTGCCGGCAAGGATCTTCAGCAAGGTTGATTTGCCGCTCCCGTTCCTTGCAATGAGCGCGATCTTGTCACCTTCTTCGATATGAAAGGAAATATTGGAAAATAGGGGCTGTATGCCATAACTCTTCGTCAAACCTTCCGCAGAAACATAATGCATGGCGCAAAGATACTGATTCGGGGTGCGATAGGTTGGGGGGAGGGAGGTATATAAAGTAAATAAAGCAAATACAGGATCTAAAGATTCGTGAAGCGCTTTATGTTTTCTGGTGTCCGCGGTGACACATTGGTTCAAAGAGCCTTCTTGACCATTTAAAATTTGTTTTGATGGGAAAGGTCAAAAGTTAGCATACAGGATCGTGTCTTTTCGTGGCCATTTTTTGAATCATAGATGCACGCCGAAACATTATATACTGTATTTACTTTATTTACTACATATACGCTTATATAACTCGCTAACCCGGTGAACTCTCCCAAACCAACTGCAGCGAAACTACTATCGTCCCGCAAGCCAGATCAGCAGGCAGAGAATAAAAGTGACCACGATGATGATGACCAGGGAATATTTATCGCGGCGCTGTTTTTTATCCGACCGGGCTTTGTAGTCCTGCAGGAGCTGATGGGCGGACGGATCGGCACCCGCCAGATCATGCAGGCGGGAAAGGATATCTCCTTGCATATTTGGTGGCAGGGGGTGCATGGACCGGAGTACAAGGGGGATCATATCACGGATCATCCCCGGTTCATTGAATTTTTGCAACTGGTCAATGGTGGAAGCGGGACACAAGTCAAGTATATCTTGCTGCAGTCCCGCTTTGTCCATCCGTAACACATCGAGGCCCGAAACATATCTCTCCAGTTCAAGTACCTGTTTTAATACTGTAACGGGGGTGATGACATCCTGCGTCCTTTTTTTCCCGAGATGCTGGTTGTACCAGCGTTGCTGCAGGTAATATTCTTTCTTTACCGGGTTAGTAAGCACTTCGTAGGCCTCTTTCACTTCGGTAAATCGTGCGGATGACCAGGGATCGTTATTGTTCTTGTCGGGGTGTAATTGCTGGGCCAGCCGGCGGTAGGCTTTTTTTATTTCAGGCAGGGTGGCAGAAGTGCCCAGTTCCAGGATTCCATAATAATCTTTCAGATGCATGTGGCGCCTATTCTACTTCAGGTATCTTCCAAAAAAATCAAGGGTGCGCTGCCAGGCCAGTTTGGCCGCTTCCTCATTGTAACGGGTAGGTGCCGTATCGTTGTGAAAAGCGTGCTGTGCACCTTCGTAGATATATAACTCGTAAGTGATCTTGTTTTTCTTCAGCGCCTCCTCAAAGGCGGGGATCCCTTCGTTCACCCGGGTATCCAATCCGCCATAATGCAACTGAAGGGCCGCTTTGATTTTTGGAACATCTTCCACGGCAGGCTGGCGGCCATAAAAGGGAACGGCCGCTTTCAGGGAAGGGACATGGACCGCCAGGCTATTCGACATGGCCCCGCCCCAGCAGAATCCTACACATCCAAACAGCCCGTTGCAATCTTTTCGTGCGGGTAAGTAATCAAACACCCTGATGAAATTCTGCAGGTTATCCTCCGCCTTCAGTTGCTGGAATTTTGCCCTCGCCTCATCATCATTCGCCGGAGTGCCTCCCAGTGAGGAAAGCGCATTCGGCGCGATGGCCAGGTAACCGGCCTTTGCCGCCCTTCGGGTAACATCCTCAATATGGGCGTTCAACCCCCTGTTCTCATGGATGACGACAACGGTGGCGTATTTTTTTTCTTCTTTGGGTCTTGCTACATAGGCTTCCATATCACCATTGATCCCGGGATACTTCACCCTTTCAGTAAAAAGATCATCCCCGCCGGTCACTGCCGCATGGGCATAATTCACTTCCAGAAGTGGTAATAGCGACATAGCGGCTGCCGTGCCCCCTGCCAGGAGCGTTAGCTGCCGCAAAAACTCCTGGCGGCTGAGGGGTTTATGGGTGTACTCATCGTACAGGTTGATGATACGCTGGTCCATGTTTCTTTTTTAAGGAATTAAAGTTAGGCTATTGAATGTTGCGGTACGGTAACCCCGGGCTTTATTTATACCTAACTTTGCAAAAAATTATACTTATGAAACGTTACCTGATTCCAGTACTTTTTGTAGTACTGGCTGCCTGTAATAATTCGGGCGGCAAAGAAGAAAATAAGGATACCACTGCGCAGTCCGGACATGAAAACATGAACCATACCATGCCGGCGGATGGCGGGTTACCCGAAGTGCCGGCAATTCCCGAAGGGGCAAGAGTGTTCTTTAAGAACCTGGAGAACAACGCTACCATCAGCTCACCTTTCAAACTCGAAATGGGTACCGAGGTCATGAAAGTGGATACGGCTGGTCCTGTAGTGGCAGGATCCGGGCACCATCACCTGATCATCGACGGTGCGGATTCCCTGGCTGCCGGCAGTATCGTCCCCGCGGATTCCCTCAATATCCACTTCGGAAGAGGGCAAACCGAGTACGAACTGAAACTCAGCCCCGGGAAACATAAACTGACCCTGCAAATGGCCGACGGTTTGCATCGTTCCTACGGAACTAAACTTTCCGCTTCTGTTTCGGTCACAGTGAAGTAATAACGGAGTTATTCTGTTAAAACCAAAAATCAAAACCATGCAACCGAAGGTGCCTGTCCGGGCAATTAGTGCCATCGTCTTCCTGTTTTTTTCCGTCTTCACCTGGCAAGGCTGCCAACGGGAAATTGATCTGCCGGGTTCTGTAACCGGCACCGGTGTGAATGATTCCGAAAAAGTTACCGGGGGCGTCAATGGGATCGTAGTGGATGAAAATAACCTGCCGGTAGCCGGGGCAACGGTCAGTAGCGGTACCGCATCCACCAGCACCGACCGGTCCGGGGCTTTCCGTTTCCGCAATATCAGCCTGTCTAAAGCAAACGGTACGGTGAAAGTTTCCCGGCCGGGATATTTTACGGCCTACCGCAGTTTTATAGCAGTGGAAGGCAGGATCAATAATGTCAGGATCAAACTCATCCCAAAAACGGTAAGCGGATCCTTTACAGGCTCAACCGGCGGAACGGTTACTATCACCGGTGGCGGGAAACTGGTGATCCCGGCTGCAGCCATCACCGATGCGGGCGGGAATGCATATACCGGGGCAGTGAATGTGGCCATGGCATGGATCGACCCTTCTTCCGCGGAGCTTCCCTTTATATTGATGGGCGATCTGCGCGGAATAACCACCACCGGTGAAGAGAGGGGCCTGTCCACTTACGGAATGATGGGAGTGGAGCTGACAGGTGCTTCCGGGCAGCCGCTCAAAATGGCCGCGGGCAAGACCGCGGAACTCACTTTCCCTATTCCTGCCTCTTTGCAGGGAACAGCCCCCGTCACAATCGACCTCTGGCATTTTGATGAAGCAACGGCCCGCTGGAAACAGGAAGGGTCGGCAACAAAAAACGGGACCAGCTACATTGCCAATGTGAGTCATTTTTCCTTTTGGAACTGCGATGCACCATTCCCGCTGATCGATCTGTGCATGACGTTGAAGGATCCGCCGGGGAATCCCCTGATCAATGCACAGGTAAGGATCAAGCGTGTGGTGAACAATACTTATGGGTATGGACGAACGGATTCGCTGGGAAATCTTTGCGGTAAGGTGCCGAAGGACGAGGCCCTGGTGCTGGAAGTGCTGGATGTCTGCAATACAGTGGTCTATTCACAAAATATCGGGCCTTTCAGCAGCAATACAACCCTGCCGCCAATCACGGTGACAATACCGGCTGCCAATTCGCTGATCATAACCGGAACGGTGACCAATTGCTCGAACGCCAACGTCACCAATGGCGCCGCGGTTATTTATATCAGCGGCGGCAATCATTATACGGTTCCGGTTACCAACGGAACCTTCAGCCTGAACCTGCTTCGCTGTAGCAACGGGACATTGAATTTTACAGTGCTGGGTGTTGATTATGCAACCTTGCAGCAAAGTGTTCCGGTAAGCGGAAGCGGAACAACGGGAACGGTGAATGTGGGTACGCTGCAGGCTTGCGGAACCTCTTCCGCGCAATTCATTGAACTGCTGATCGACGGTGTTCCTGCCAATTTTGCCGCGCCACCCGATAATATTAATTCCATCGATTCTACCGGCAACCCGCCTTTCAGTAATAAGACCTGGGTGAGCGCTTCCCAACAATCGGGAGGTACGAATTCCAGTGTCGTATATTTTGGGTTTGACAATAATGCGGTCCCCGGATCCTTCCCGATGATCTCTTTCTATTATGCGGCGAACCAGGTCACGTACAGCGGGATCCCGCCACTGCCCTCCGTCAACGTAACAACATTCGGCCCGCCGGTTACCGGGTTTATTGAAGGAGGGTTCAGTCTGCAGATCACCAGCGGAGGCACTCCCAAAAATGTAACCTGTACTTTCAGGGTCAGACGGAATTGACCAGGCCGGACCTTTTTAAACAGGCTGCTTGTTCGAGCAGCCTGTTTCATTTTAACAACAACACAATGTTTTGCTAAAAAGCCCGGCGGTTATATTACCACCTGTCCCCATGGCATAATTATAGCGTCTAATTAGTGTAATAAAAGAAGAAAACCGCAGCGGAAGGGTATGGTGCCCGGACGCGAGTAAACAATTTTTCGTATGACCTATTTATTACAAAAAGTAAGCCCATGAAAAAGATGATGCAAATGGCTGCACTGGCATTGATGGTAGTGCTTGGCAGTTCTTTTCGAAACAGCATTTCCGCCCAGCCGTACAATGATTACGACCAGGACCGGGATGTTTCCTACCAGACTTTTTATGATGAACTAAGTCCTTACGGCCAATGGGTGGAATACCCGGGCCAGGGTTATGTGTGGGTGCCGGATGCCGGCGAGGATTTCCAGCCCTACAGTACCAATGGTCACTGGGTTTGGACAGATGATTATGAATGGATGTGGGTGTCGGACTATGACTGGGGCTGGGCACCGTTCCACTATGGCCGGTGGGATCACGATGATTATTACGGCTGGTACTGGGTACCGGGTTATGAATGGTCGCCTGCCTGGGTAGCCTGGAGGGATGGCGGTGATTATTACGGATGGGCCCCCATACGACCGGGGATCAATATCAGTATCAATTTCAATATCGGCGGCTACAACCCGCCCTATAATTTCTGGTGTTTTGCACCCCGCAGGTACATCACATCTCCCCGTATCTATGATTATTATGTTGACCGCAGGAGAAACGTGACGATCATCAACCAGACAACGATCATCATCAATAATTACCGCTACGGCAATAATTATGGTTTCAGATCGGGTCCCCGCCGTTATGATGCTGAAGTTTATTGCGGACGGATCAACCCGGTTCGTTTCCGCCAGTCCGCTACGCCGGGAAGAACCTTCTACCGGAACAACGAGGTGAGTGTATACCGGCCCTCCATCCGCCAGAACAACGACCGGAATATCGCTCCCCGCAATTTTGAGCGGTATGACCGGAATAATGGCAGCATCCGGAACAACAGCAGTAACAACGGCTTCCGCAGGGATAATACCAACGGGAACAGGGACAACAGTATCAATAACCGCAGACCCGACAACCGTGACCGTGTTACCGATGACAGGATGGCAAGGGGGAATGATAATAACGGCCGCACCGGCGATAATGGTTTCCGGAGGAACAACGACAGGCAACCTTCGCCGGATATCAACAATAACAGGCAGACCGACCGTAACCGGTTTGACAGGAATGATAACCCGGTACCTGATCGTCAGCCAGCCGACAGGAGACTGGAGCGTCCGCAGCCCAAACCTGAAAGGACAACAGGGCCTGTGAACAGGCAGCCCGACAATAACAGGTTTGACCGGCGTGCGGATGATAACCCGGGCCGTAACAGGGATATGAGGACGAATGATAACCGTGTACAAAATCAGCCCCAGCCACAGTTTGACAGAAGGCAGGATACAAGACCACTGCCGCAATTGGAGCGAAGACAGGATACTCGTCCGCAGCAGCAATTTGAAAGAAGGCAGGAGTCCCGTCAACAGCCGCAGCAAATTGAGAGAAGGCAGGAGTCCCGTCAGCAGCCGCAGCAAATTGAGAGAAGGCAGGAGTCCCGTCAGCAGTCTCAGCAATTTGAAAGAAGGGATGCCGGCGCCAACCGGCAGGAGAGAAGCGCCAACAACAACAGCGGCGGAAATGGAAGAGGCAGAGTCAGGAATTGAGTAATTTAATAGTAGACTTTTATAGAAAGTTGGGCCCTATTTGTTATGGGGCTCAACTTTTTTATCGGATTAAAATAAAAGTTCCTTTTTTGCTTTGTTCCGGCATGTTTTCAAACTGGTAATTGCAATGCCAGACAAATACATTTGTGTCAGAGGTAGTACTAGTTAACCTACCATCCCATCCCTTATTGGTGTCTTTGGTACTGAAGACCACTTCTCCCCAACGGTTGTAGACTCTAAAGTTATATTTAACGACATTGCCAAACAACAAAGGCCTGATTAAATCATTTTTGCCATCATTGTTAGGAGTAAATGCTGATGGAATGTAAAAACCATCTAAACATTGTTTTGGTGCAACTATTATTGAATCCATACCTGTGCAGCCGTCAGAATTTGTCACCTGGAGCCAGTATATTCCGGCTATGGTAATAGTAATGGATTGTGAAACAGCCCCGGTGTTCCATAAGTAATTGTTGAATGTCAATTGTGGTCTTAGTAAAATTGATGAATAAGAACACAAAATGGTGTCGCCCGGTAAAAAATTATCAGGGGCAGCATTGATGCCGGTAACAGTCATACTATCCGTCCCCACACAATTATTATTGTCGGTGACAATAACCCAGTATATTCCAGGAGTATCAACAAATATCGATGGTGTTGTATTGCCAGTATTCCATAAGTAACCTGGATACCCTCCCCCGGCATTCAGTTGCTCTGAACTATTGTCACAGATTGGAATATCTGGTCCCAGGTTAACTGAAGGCGTGTTATAAACATTTACAACCCTGATCGTATCCACAGAACTGCAACCATTGGGTGCGGAGGCAATCACGCTGTAAACTCCGGGGTTTTTTAGTACTATTTGTTGAGTATTGGCTCCTGTACTCCAATTGTAGTTGCTAAAACCCGGACCTGCAGATATTGTAAGTGAATCGCCATTGCAAAAACTTGTATCAGCACCTAGACTTACCGGTGGGGAATTGCTTACAGAGATCCTGATACTATCAAATGCAAAACATCCGGGTGTTTTTTCAGCTGTTAAATAGTAAGTGGTGTCAATATCCGGAAACACGATTACATTCTGCCCGGTTATTGAATTGATATTGTAATTAGGGCTCCAGAAATAATTCAAAAAATCGGGAGGGGCGGTTATCGTCACTGAATCTTTATTACATTTATGTAAACCAGGACCCAATTCCAGAGGGACTGGAGGTGCTGCAGTGATGAAAACCGAATCCCTGAAAGTATTATTACAGGTGTCTGTTACTTCAACCCAATAAAGCCCAGGTGATGAAACAGTGAGAATGGAGTCTGTTGATGCATCCTGCCACCGGTAGGAGGAATATCCTGTATGCGCATTGAGTAACCTAGAATTGCCAGCACATAATGATACATCCGGGCCTATATTTACGGGTCCCGGTGAATGTAGAATGGTCAGGAAAATCGAATCAGTAAAAATATTGCAGGAGGTTTCAATTCTGGCATAAAGGTACCCTTGCCAGCTTTGATTAAATACTAATTTCAGAGTAGTATCATTCATTGGCTGGAATAATGATACAGCAGTGGGATCTATCTGCCAGATTACGGGATACGCGCAGGTAGGCCTCTTAAATGCGGTAAAGAATACTTCCTGTTGCATATTGCAAATAGTGTCGTTCCCGTGTATCCGGATGGTGTCGCAATTATTAACAAGAGTACAAATACTGTCAGTTATATTGTATATGTATGCACTAGTAGTGCCTGTTGAAATAAGTGTAAATGATTTACTGTTTGTGTTCATAATTATATTTGTCGCCGTAGCACTACCGTTTCCAAAGGTTGCAGAAACGGGGACGGATGGGCAACCTATTTCACCAGACGCGGAAAATTTTCCCAGGAATGCCAAAAATCTGTTGTCGGAATGTGTTTTACTTCCTGTGCAATAGATACTGCCGTCAGGTGAAATAACAGTCCTCCTGATCTGAGCAAGTATATCCAACTGGGCAAAGTCCTTCGAATAAATTATGCCAGTATAAGGATTGATCTTTGACAATGTGATCGTTGAAGCAGTAGTTGGTGTACGGTAGAATAGTTTACTCCAGATAATTTCATCACCCGAAGCTAAAGCTGCGCCCCCGTTTTGTCCCGGAAGACCTGTATTGAACTGGAAATATTTACTGGAGGAACAAAACCCGGAAGTGTCGATTACATAAATAATGCTGGTATCTTTTGGGTTGATATCATCATTTCCGACCAGGCAAAGCTTGTTGTTTTGGATCGAAAAGATTTGGTTAAAATTAGATGGCCCGTTATTAAAATCATATCGTTTGCTCCATATGAGATTGCCTGTGGTATTATGTATCTTGAGAAGCAGGCCCTGGAGGTTATTCTGGACTAAAATGCCGCCGGCGAAGTAAGAGTACCCGTCCTTTACGATCAAGTCACCCAAATTAATATTTGTTATAGGGTCAGCCGGGGTATAATATTTTGAGAATAATATGTTTCCGGTGTTGTCTGTTTTGATAAATAAAACCCTGTCTGAGAAAGAAAGGCCATTTTGCAAGAATTTGCTGGCCATGATCAATGAACCGTCATTATCTTCTTTTATCGAAATTATGCCAAATCTCTCACCGACATGTGGGATATTGTAATCCCTGCGCCATATGATATTACCGGATAGGCTGATCTTAAATAAAAAAAATCCGATCGATACGTTATCTGCAAACCCACCCGTTACAATGTAATTTCCATCGTTCAATTTTTCTATGCAAGAAGGAGAATGAAAACCTACGCCTTCCAATACCCTTGTCCATTCTGTGTTTCCCTGTTTGTTTATTTTCGTGATATGACTGTCAAATAAATCAGTGGGATCCGTTTTCCTGATCTCGCCTATGATAATTACTCCGCTGTCAGGGGTGGCTATCATATTATGGTTGCCCGGTTGGGAAGTCGGGCTATCATATAAATTGAAAAATAATTTGTCTTCACAACTGAGACTCTGATGCAAGGGAATCTTATTGCCCAGTAACTGGCAATGGGAAAAAAGGGGAGAAAAAATTATTAATAAGCTGAGGAACTTCATAATTCAAATGAAAAATGTACTCTAATATATCGAAATCAGATTAGAATACATAATGTCAACAGAGGGTAAAATAGAGGGTGTTACTGATCTTATATCATTCACAATAATTTACTTGTGAATGATTAGAGGTAAAATAATTATTGGCCCCAAAATATATCCTAGTGCAATTAATGGATAGTAAGCTTATGCTAACTTCCAAGTTTCATGGCAACAGTGCCCTCCTCATGCATTCATTTCCATATAAGCTTCTACCGGCTCACATGTACAGATAAGGTTCCGGTCGCCAAAGGTATTGTTCACTCTTGCAACAGAGGGCCAGAACTTATTTAATGAAACGTAGCCAAGCGGGAAAGCGGCTTCTTGCCGGCTGTAGGGATGTTTCCATTCATCGGCTGTCATCACAAACTGGGTATGCGGAGCATTCTTCAGCGGGTTATCTTTTTTGTCAGCCTTTCCTTCTTCGACCGCCCTTATTTCTTCCCGAATAGCGAGTAAAGCATCACAGAAACGATCCAGTTCTCCCTTGTCCTCACTTTCAGTGGGCTCGATCATGATCGTTCCCGGTACCGGGAAACTCATGGTAGGGGCATGGAAGCCATAGTCGATCAGTCGTTTGGCCACATCTTCCGCTTCGATCTCCGCCGATTTTTTAAAAGGTCGCAGGTCCACGATGAACTCATGGGCGCACTGGCCGTTGTTATTGGTATAAAGAATATCATATGCGCCTTCCAGCCTGGCCCGCATATAATTGGCATTCAGAATGGCATACTCAGTGGCTGTTCTCACACCTTCATAACCCAGCATCCGGATATATCCGTAAGAGATCAGGAGGATAGAAGCGGAACCATATGGAGCGGCAGATACGGCATGCCCGGTTTGGTTCATTACATGCCCGGGCAGGTGTTTGGCCAAATGAGCTTTCACACAAATGGGTCCTACTCCCGGTCCGCCACCGCCATGGGGGATCGCGAATGTCTTGTGCAGGTTCAGGTGACAAACATCCGCCCCGATCAGTCCGGGAGCGGTCAGTCCGACCTGGGCATTCATATTGGCGCCATCCATATAAACCTGGCCGCCGTGCCGGTGAATGATATCGGTGATCTCTTTTACTGTTTCTTCATAAACACCATACGTACTCGGATAAGTGATCATGATACCGGAAAGATCGTTGCTGTATTGGGCGGCCTTGGCTTTCAGGTCTTCCACATCGATATAACCGTTCTCCAGCGCTTTTACCACCACCACTTTCATGCCCGCCATCACTGCCGAAGCAGGGTTGGTGCCGTGAGCCGAGATCGGGATAAGCATCACATTGCGGTGT
This sequence comes from Chitinophagaceae bacterium, assembly GCA_044229375.1. Taxonomy (GTDB): domain Bacteria; phylum Bacteroidota; class Bacteroidia; order Chitinophagales; family Chitinophagaceae; genus JJ008. Next base: position 355 of record JBGATE010000050.1, on the reverse strand, counting down.
TTGTTGCCGTTCGCTTCATGGTAAGCCCGGATGGTAAGCAGGCCGGCATATTCTCCCTGTGCCCCGCTGTTGGGCTGCAGGCTGCAGGCATCGAAAGCCGTGATCTCGCAGAGGTATTTTCCCAGTTCGTCAATGATGTATTGATAACCTTCTGCCTGGTTCGCCGGTGCGAAAGGATGGATCCTGCTCCAGTGCGACCAGCTCAGCGGCATCATCTCGGTGGCCGCGTTCAGTTTCATGGTGCAGCTCCCCAGTGAGATCATGGAAGTGTTCAGGGAAAGGTCCGTGTTCTCCAGTTGCTTGATATAGCGCATCATCTGGCTTTCGCTGTGATGCGTATTAAAGACAGGATGGG
>JBGATE010000004.1:6829-45710 GCA_044229375.1 Chitinophagaceae bacterium | reverse complement strand
CAAGGAAATTATTATGAAAAATCGTACTCAATTTTTGTTTCTGATCTTTGCGTGTTTTATTCTGCTTTCGACCCTGACACCTGCGGCTTTCGCTCAGGGAACAACCCGCCTTCAGGTCGGGGATCACCACTTTTTTGGACGGGTTCAGGATCTTGGCTGTTTCGGCCATGAAATGCACCCCGGCAAAAACGATCATATCGGCTTTTGTCTTCCCGGCCTGCTGGGCAAGCCCAAGGCTATCCCCGATATAATCCGCCACATCCTGGATATCCGGTTCCTGGTAATAGTGGGCAAGGAGGATGGCATTTTTTTCCCTTTTCAGTCTTTCGATCGCCGCAAACAGGTCCAGTTCGGGATCCAGTTCGATATCCAGGAATCCCTTCTTTTCCACCTCCTTCAGGTTGATCGCTGTCGCTTCGTTTTTCATGATGAATCAATTTCCCGGTGTTGACGGTAGGGCAATATTCCGCTATCACAACCGATTTTTCAAAACAATAAATTTTTCACCGGGTACTAATACAATAATAGTAGTAATAGAATATTTATAAAAAGAGCTTATTATTATTACAGGTGTGAATTCGTGGAAAACTATTAATGCAAAATTAATGATTTGAGAGAATCCACATTCCGGCCAGGGTAATCCACAGCATTTTACAGTGACAGCCGCGGGTTTCAGGTTGATATCCACAACACTGTTAATAGAGGAAGGTGAAAAGAAAACGGTAAATAAAGGGAGACTGTGATGTTAACAGAAGAGGTATAAAAGGTCAGTTACCGGCGGAATAACAGTCCGGGACCGGCGGATCCTGATTTAGCGTCCAATCTTCCTGTTTCCAATCCACGTTCCACAAGGGGTTATCCACAGATATTTGTACCCGTTCACAGGGTGAGGTGGAGAAAAAGTATTTGGGTTGATATAAAAGGGAGGATAAAAGCGGCTTTTACTGCAGGAAAACGGGGAATAGGGATAAAAATGGAATGCCGTACATTTATTGCCATAAAAATAACCATATGAGGTTCCTGAAACATTTACTGGTAGCATTCTTCCTGTTTTGTTCCGCATTACTGGCCAAAGCGGACGAGGGTATGTGGCTTCCCCAATTACTGGCCCGCCTGAATGAAAAACAGATGAAGGGAATGGGAATGAAGATCAGTGCCGCGGATATATATAATATTAATAAAGGCAGCCTGAAAGACGCCATTGTAAGTTTTGGCGGATTTTGTACCGGTGAACTAATTTCTTCAAAGGGACTTATCCTGACCAATCATCACTGCGGGTTTGATGCCATTCAGAACCATTCCACGTTACAGAACAACTATATAAGGGATGGTTTCTGGGCAAAGAACCAGGGAGAAGAAATTCCCAACCCGGGGTTGTTTGTAACGTTTATCGTTCGGATCGACGATGTGAGCCAACAGGTGTTGTCGGGAGTGAGTAGCTCTATGGATGAAAAAGAAAGGCAAAGTATTATCGATAAAAATACCGCCGCGCTGCGGCAGTCGGTGAAGAAGGAAACCTACCAGGAGAGTTTTGTGCGGGGTTTCTTTGAGAATAACCAGTATTTCCTGTTTATAACGGAAACGTATAAAGACATCCGGCTGGTTGGCGCTCCGCCTTCTTCCGTTGGTAATTTCGGAAAGGATACGGATAACTGGATGTGGCCCCGCCACACCGGTGATTTTTCCATGTTCCGCATTTACGCCGGCAAGGATAATAAGCCTGCAGAATACTCGGCAGACAATGTGCCTTACACACCCAAACGGTCGCTCTCTATTTCGCTGGACGGGGTAAAGGAAGGGGACTTCACCATGGTCTTTGGTTTTCCCGGCCGCACCACCCAATACCTCCATTCTTCAGCGGTTGACCAGATTGTCAGGGTCAACGACCCGGTAAAGATCTCCATTCGGGAAAAAGCACTGGCCGTTATCGACGGTTTTATGCGCGGGGACGAACAGATTAAAATTCAGTACGCGGCGAAATACGCCGGCATTGCCAACTCGTATAAAAAATGGCAGGGAGAAGTGCTGGGCCTCACCGGTACCAACGCGGTGTCGAAAAAGAAAGCGTATGAAGCGGAGTTTCAAAAAAGAGTGAATGCGAATCCCGCCTGGAAAGACAGGTATGGATCCCTGCTTTCGGACCTGCAAAAAAAATATGACGAGTTCGAGGCTTACGGAAAACACAGGGATTATTATTCCGAGATCATCAGCCGGATCGAGGTTTTTGTAGTGGCCAGCCAGCTCAATAACCTGATCTCCGCCAGAGAAAAGAACGGGGATGCCGGTTTTAACAGGGCCCTCCCGCAGGTGCAGGACAGGCTGGAAGAGTTGTACAAGGAATATGACCCCAGGGTAGATAAAAAATTATTTGAGGTGCTGATGGAAATGTTTGCCCGGGAACAGGACGAACAGTTCATTTCACCGGAACTGAAAAAGCGGGCTGCGGAGGCAGGCGGATATGCGCAACTGGCCGAACGGATGTATGCATCATCCATACTGGATGACGGTGAAAAGGTTTTATCCGGACTGAAATCGAATGCGGCAGCGTTGCTGGAGGCGCACAAAAATGACCAGGTAAACGAACTTTTTAAAGCCCTTTCCGGAACATACAGCAGCAAGGTTTCCGGACGCCTGGCCGAGATACAATCAGCAATCAACAAGCTGCAGCGAACCTATATGCAGGCACAGATGGATGTTTTCAAAGAGAAAACATTTTACCCGGACGCCAACAGCACCCTGCGGGTCACATATGGTACGGTGAAAGGATACAACCCCAGGGATGCGGTCACCTATGATCATTATACGTACCTGGATGGTGTAATGGATAAATACAAACCCGGAGATTATGAGTTTGACGTACCGGAAAAACTCCAAACGCTTTATAAGAACAAGGATTACGGCCAATACGGAAGCAATGGAAAAATGCCCGTTTGTTTTATTGCCCGCAACCATACCACGGGAGGTAATTCCGGCAGCCCGGCCCTTGATGCATATGGCAATCTTATCGGGATCAATTTTGACCGGGTATGGGAAGGAACCATGAGCGATATTAACTATGACCCCTCCATCTGCCGGAATATCATGGTTGACATCCGGTATGTCCTGTTCATCGTGGACAAATACGCTGGCGCGGGTCACCTGGTAAAGGAAATGAAGCTGGTGCACCCCAAGCGGAAGTAGTTATTGGTTAATTAGTTAAACAGTTAATTTGGTCCAAAAGCCAGGAAGCGACCCTTGCTCTGGCGGGGTCGCCACAATGAACCAGCTAACCCATTAACTAATTAACCAGTTTACCCACAGCATATCCCCAAAAACCTTAATTTTGCCCTCCCCCAAAGTACCCCTTTGGGATTTGAAAACCCTATATAAATAGAAGCATGTCAATCATTCAGTCAATACGTGAAAAGGGAGCAAAGGTCACCGTTGTTGTTATTGCAATAGCCCTGGTAGGTTTTATTCTTACCGACTATTTTCAGGGTCGCGGACGGGGCGCCGGCGCGGGTTCCGGAAACATTGTCGGAAAAGTAAACGGCAAGAGCCTGGGATTTGAGGATTTTAACCGCAAGGTGGACCAGGCCCAGGAAACGATGCGTCAGCAAGGATATCCTTCCACACCCGCCACCACCCAGATGGCCATAGATAATACATGGGAACAGGAAGTCGGACGAGTCCTGATGGAAGAGGAATTCGCGAGACTGGGCATTGACGTTAGCAAGAAAGAGCTGGGTGATATCTTATATGGCGCCAACGCCCCGGCCGACCTGAAAAGCCAGTTCACCGACGCGCAGACAGGTCAGTACAACCCGGTACAAGCCAAGCAGCAGATCGACCAGATCATGAAAAAGGGGACGCCGGAACAGAAGGCCAGCTTTAATAATTATGTGAACCAGCTGATCCTGCAGCGCAGGTATGAAAAATATATGTCCTTGTTTTCTAACAGCACCAACGTACCACGCTGGCTGGTTGAAAAACAGAATGCCGACAACAGCCAGATGGCAAAGGCCCTGCTCGTGAAGGAAGTCTATTCCTCCATCCCGGACAGCAGCGTGAAGATCGACGATAAGGAGATCGAAAGCTATATTAATAAACACAAGGACGAGTTTAAGCAAACGGAGAGCCGGACGATCAGTTACGTGACATTTAACGCGGCACCTTCTGCGGCCGACAGCGCTGAAACGATCAAGAAACTGAACGACCTCAAACTGGCTTTTGACACAACAAACGATGTTGAGCAACTGCTTTTGAGTGAAGGGGCGGACGCCAGTATTAATTATGATGGATACCGGACCGGCAGTTCCATTCAGTCGGCATTCAAGGATTCTATTATAAAGATACCGGTGGGCAGTGTTTATGGCCCTTACCTGGAAGGAAACAATTATATGCTGGCGAAACTGGAAGGTGTTCGCCAGATGCCCGATACCGTTAAGGCCAGGCACATACTGGTGGCCACCACGCAGCGTGACCAGCAGAGCGGCCAATCGTATACGATCAGGGATACCGCGACCGCTTACAAGCTGGCGGATAGCATAAGAACGGCCATTGCGCGCGGATCGATCTTTGATTCGCTTTGTGCCAGGTTATCGGATGACCCCGGAAGCAAGGATAAGGGTGGGGTGTACGAGAGTGTATTTTCCGGTCAAATGGTGGGCCCCTTTAATGATTTTCTGTTCCTGAACCCGGTTGGCAGCAAGGGTATTGTGAAAACGGATTATGGTTACCATTACATTGAGGTACTTTCCCAAAAGGGAAGCGGCGCCGGATATAAGATCTCGTTTTTACCCAAAGAGATCCTGGTGAGCCCGGAAACAGATAACAACGCCAGCAACCAGGCTAACCTTTTTGCCGGCGACAGCCGCGATATCAAATCCTTCGATGCCAATTATGAAAAGACGCTGAAAAGTAAAGGCATCAACAAGGCCATTGCATCGCTTGCCCCGAGGGATGCGCAGATCACCGGCCTGGGAGCTTCCAGGCAGTTTGTTAAGAATGTGTATGAGGCAAAACTCGGCGAAGTATTGAAACCGGAAAAAATAGACAATAACTATGTCGTGGCGGTTGTTACAGAAGTGTTGAAAGAAGGAACAATGTCTGTTGCAAAGGCAAGACCGAGTGTGGAAGCCGTTTTACGGAATAAGAAAAAAGCGGAAATGCTGAAACAAAAAGCAGGCAAGATCACAACGCTCGAAGCGGCGTCCGCAGCCTGGGGTGGTAAACAGATCGAGACCATCGACAGCCTCCGGATGACAGGAACGAATAATCTTTTGGGCTATGAACCAAGGGTGACCGGGGCGGTATTCAACCCGGCCAATAAAGGCAAAGTGGTACCCGAGGCCATTGAAGGCCAGAGCGGAGTGTATGTAGTGAAGGTGGAAAGCATAACAACCACTCCCGTAACAGCCGGAAGTGTTGCAGAACAGCGGAAGTCGCAGGCTGACCAGAAGAAACAAACAGCCAACCCGCTCGAAGCCCTGAAGAAAATGGCAAGCATCAAGGATAACCGAAACGACCGGTACTAAGATATCAGCAACCAATACTAACCACCCCGGCCTTTAGGCCGGGGTTTTGTTTTGCCAAAGTCGCAAACAAAGAGCGGATCCTGTTGTTAACTTTGAAGAAGAAATGAGCGAACCCATCATTAACAAAGTGGCGGAAAGCGGCCTGGTAACGCTGGACCTGGAGACCTGGTATCCCCGGGACGAGACGGCTGTATTTGACCTGAAGGATCATTTATATATGGGTATGATCCTTAAGGAAAAGGATTACAGGGAGGCGTTAAAGAACCTCGACTGGTCAAAATATAAAGGAAAGGATGTGGCGCTTTTCTGCAGCGCCGATGCGATCATTCCCGTTTGGGCCTGGATGCTGGCGGCCTCCTACCTGCAGCCGGTGGCCAACGAGATCGTGATGGGGGACGAAAAAGAACTGCACAAAAGGAGATTCCTTAAAAACCTTTCAGCCATCAACGTAAACGAGTACACCGATAAAAAAGTTGTGATAAAGGGATGCGGCGATACACCCATTGCCGATTATGTATACATGGAGATCACCCGGCTTTTACGTCCCGTTGTTAAAAGCATCATGTACGGAGAACCCTGCAGTACCGTGCCGGTCTATAAAAAACCCCCCCACCCAGGTAAACAATAATGATGTAAGTATCCATCAGGGCCTTATTCACTATTCACCCTCAGAACCACCCCCTTTTCCGGAACATCACCAGCATACCCGTTGGTATCAGCAGCATCAGTGCTACGGCGGTATAAAAGCCAAACTCCTGGTGAAAGAACCCCACGTTGGTATCAAAATTCATCCCGAAGATGCCGCCGATTACCGTGGCCGGGGCCATGAGGCAGGTAACGATGGCCATCACCTTCATCACCTCGTTCATCTTCAGGTTTACGTTGTTGATGTGCAGGTCATGCATGCTCACCATTACGTCCCGGTAGTTTTCCACCAGGTCGATGGCCTGAACAATATGGTCGTAAACATCCTTGTAATATTTAGAATGCCGGTCTTCCAGCAGTTCGTTTTCGCTGCGCAGAAAACCATTTACCACCTCTCTGACAGGAGAGAAATTCCTTTTTAAAACGATCAGCTCTTTGCGGAGCTGAGTGATGTGCGAGAGTGCCCTGGGGTTGGCCCCTTTCACCACTTCGTCTTCCACCTCTTCGATCCGTTCTCCCAGTTTTTCCATTACAACGAAATAGTTGTCAACGATCGTATCCAGCAAGGCATAGCACAGGAGGTCGGCTCCCCGCTGGCGGATCTTGGTGCCCCCCATTTTTAATTTCTCCCGAAGCGGAGTGAACACATCCCGGCGGGCATCCTCCTGGAAACTAATAACGACTTCCTTGGCGAGGATGATGCTGATCTGCTCCTGCTCCACCGCAAATGTTTCTTCGTTAAAGTACAGCATGTTCAGGAGGCAGAAGATGCTGTTGTCGGCCTCATCCAGCTTGGGCCGCTGGTTGATGCTGAGAATATCTTCTATAACAAGGGGGTGAATATCAAAATGGTTGCATACGGCTTCCACGTCTGCCTTGCGCAGCCCATCAATGTTGATCCAGGTTGTGCGGCCGCTGCTTTTGTAATTGTAACAATCGCCGACCGAGTTCAGCTTTTTTTCCTCAACCGAATCAGCATTGTAATCATAAACGGTTACTATTACTTCTGTCGCTTCTTCCCGGTGCGGCATGACCGTTGGGTTCACCACCAGTATCTCTTTGGTTCTTTTGGCGGGAAAGAGGTTGGGCAGGTACAGGTATTTCAGGTATTTGTCCGGGCGAAGTTTATCGAGCTTCATGACAGGAAAGTTAGTAAAAGAATTGCAGTCGGGATCAGGTTCGGCAATACACGGAGATTCCGGTTATTTTCCCGGGGCAGAAGATAAAAGTTTGTTGGCCCTCTCCAGGTCCTCCGGGGTGTCGATACCTATACCCATAAAATCTACTTCAACCATTCTCAGCGGAATACCGTTTTCCAGGTAGCGAAGGCATTCAATTTTTTCTGCGGCTTCAAGCGGGGTGACCGGCCAGGCCGTGAAATTCATCAGTGCCTGCTTGCGGAATGCATACACGCCAATATGCTCGCGGTATGTGGTGGGGTAACCCCGGTCTCTCGGGTAGGGAATAACCGCCCGGGAGAACAACAGCGAGTTCATGTTCTTGTCCACCACAACTTTTACATAGCCGGGATCCATGATATCGTCCCGGTCGGTAATTACATGCATCATGGAAGCCACCTGCACGGAAGGATCGTCAAATTGTTTCAGCAATTGTTGCAGGGGTTCTTTTTTTACAAAAGGGGTATCCCCCTGCACATTTATGATAATGTCTGCTTCGATATCGGCTGCGGCTTCCGCGATACGGTCACTTCCGCTTTCGTGTTCATTGCGGCTCATCAGCACTTTTCCGCCAGCGGCGGCGATCTCCGCATAGATGATATCGCTGTCCGTTACCACCAGCACCTCGTCGAACAGTCCGGTGGCAACGGTGGCCTCGTACGTAAAGCGGATCACTGTTTTATCACCCAGCAGCTGCATCAGCTTTCCGGGGAAACGGGAAGCGGCCCATCTTGCCGGGATCATCGCCATTATCTTCATGGGGGAAAACTATTTATTTTGAAAAGGTCTTATTAAAAGCGACCAAAAATCCTCATCTTTTTCCTCGGGGTAATCCTTGTCGATCCCGTAACGTATCTGCTGGGGCCCGAGATGTTTATAGGTTCCCAGCAGGCGGTCCCAGACAGAAAAAATGGCCCCGTAATTACTATCCGTAAAGGGTTGCTTCCAGTGATGATGCACTTTGTGCATATTGGGCGAAATGAAAAGATAGCTCATCACCCGGTCCACCCCGGCCGGGAGCCGGATATTGGCATGTTCAAATGCGGTGAAAAAGACCAGGATGGTCTGGTAGATCATTACTGCGAACATCGGCGCGCCGGTAACGAAAACCCCCATAAAAAAAAAGATACCGCGCAATACGCTTTCAACCGGATGGTGACGCAGCCCCGTGGTCACATCCACGTTCGTATCGGCATGGTGCACCACATGGAATCGCCAGAGGAATTTTAATTTATGTTCCGTGATATGGACCAGCCATCCGCCAAAAAAATCCATCACCAGCAGCGTGATGAGTATGGACGCCAGTATCCCCGCACCCGACCAGTAGATGAGCCCAAACCGGCTGGCGGCGCACCAGTCACTGATCAGTATGATAACAATGGCCAGCAGGGTATGAATGATCAGGTGGATAATGGTGAGTCCGAAATTCACAGCCGCGTGACGCAGCCGGTTTTTTCGGAACCGGAGCCGCAACAGTGGGATCGCGCCTTCAAGGATCCAGAAGAACAATAACCCCCCGACCAGTATAGCCATCCGTTCCAGCGGTCGTTCTTCCAGGGTAGAAAAATAATGGATGAGGTTATCCCACATAGCGATGGTTAAGGGCTAAAAGGTACGAAGGAATAATAATACCGGGACAGGCCGTTCATGTTTTCCAGATTTACTGGTTGGGTTCGTTTTCGGGAAACTCGTGTGCACAATCAAAACAATGGTGAACCTTATCAACCGCGATCGCATAATCTCCCAGGAAAAAAGTAGTGATCGAACTGATCCAGTTCATGGCTTTTCGGGGAGTGCTGACCAGTTCAATATTATGCGAACCGCAGTTCGGGCAAACGATCGCCTCTTTTTGTTCTTTTCGCAGCGCCCCGAGGATTTCCCAGGCCTTTTGCGCATTCTCCCTGCTGACCATCAGTTTTATCCCGCCAACAGCATTCGTAAGGATAGGGTCGATCGTGACCGTATTCTCGTCCTTCAGCCAGGAAGAGATGCCCTGTTCCTCCAGAACGCCTTTGGCAATATGGGCTTCCACATAATTCGGGTAGGCGTTCAACAGGACAAAATCCATAAGTAATTTTTTAATGCGGGTCAACGCCCGTATTCGTCACCGTATTCATCCGCGTATTTTTCGTAACGCTTGATCATTTCAATATTCTTCTTTTCGATATCCGTTAAAAAGCCTTTGATATCAACCGTGTTGGGCACATACCAGTCTTCCATCTCAAACTGCTGGCGCAGGTGTTTCCTGTTGAAACAATAACCGTGGCGGGCAAAGATCTCATTGCGCATGAATTCAAGATCTTCTTTCATCAGGTTCTCCACGTCGGCCGGCTTCAGCAACCGCTGGGAGGATTCCGGCCAGGAGCCCACATCGGTGCGGTATTCAAATTTTTTCCTGGACAGGGTAAAATCCTTGGCCGGTCTTTTTTTATCATTGGGGACCCAGTTTCCCGTTACCTCATCCAGTTTTTCAGGATGAATGAATATCCTGAATACGCCATCGTCTTTATGATCGCCGGGTTCTTTTGCATCAATGCTGAAGCTCCCGTCCTGTCCAGTTGCATGTGTGCCCCAAAACGGCCGGTCATTTCCTCCTACGATTGAACGACCCTGCACCGAATCCCCCCAGATCCTGCTGATCAACAGGGTAATCTTATTGTTTCCAAATGCGCCCACAAAAGAACCCAGGAATTTTTCAAGCGGATCCACCACCGGTAAAACAGGGGCCGCTGTATTCTCTTTGGTTTCCGCGGCAACGGTTGTGTCGCCGGGTTTGCCGGCAGGGCCATCTGATTTCTTTTCATTATTGCAGGCAAACAGGAAAGATCCCGCAAGCAGTATCGGAAAAATCCTTTTCATATAAATGGTTTAATTTGACTAAAAATAAAACAAATTATCAGCCGCACCAATATATTCAACACAGCGCTCCTGCTGGCGCTGGCTTTTTTTACCTGGCTGATGGCCCGTATAACCCTGGCCTATATCCCCTATAATACCGATGTAGGGTTCCTGCGGATCAAACAGCACTATATTCATATCGACCACTGGCGGATCGCTTTTTTCATTCATGTTTACGCGAGTTTATGGGTACTGCTGGCGGGGTTTACCCAGTTTTCAAAACGAATTCAAAAAAGCAACCCGGTCCTGCACCGCAGTTTTGGTTATATCTATGTTACTGATGTGATACTGGTCACCGGACCCGCGGGATTGCTGATGGGGTTTTACGCCAATGGCGGACCTTCCTCCAGGATCGCGTTTGTCGTACTGGCGGCACTCTGGATTTTCTTTACCGTAATGGCGCTTCTGAAAGCAAAACAGGGAGACTATAAATCCCACCGGCACTATATGATCAGGAGTTATGCGCTCACGTTGTCGGCCATCACGCTGCGGGCCTGGAAATTTTCGATCACCAATAATTTTGAGTTACCCCCGATGGATGTTTACCGGGCCGTGGCCTGGCTGGGCTGGGTGCCGAACCTGATCTTTGCCGAGTTTTGGATACGACGGGGCAAGGCAAAAAAAATCTCCCTTATAAAAAGGGAGATCCAGTGATATTACTGCTGCCAAATATGGCGGAGGGGTTATTGATTCAGCATCAGCGGCATTACCAGCATCAGCAACTCCTCGTTCTCGTCCAGCTCCGAAGGCTTGATCAATCCGGCCTTGGTGGGCGTTGAGAGTTCCATGTTCACCTCATCGCTGTCGGCGGCGCTGAGCATTTCGATGAGGAATTTGGCGTTGAAGGCGATCATCATATCCTCGCCATTGTACTGGCATTTCATCCGCTCGTTGCCCTCAAAGCTGAAGTCCACATCCTGTGCGGCCAGTTGCAATTCGCTGCCGCTGATATTCAGCGCCACCTGGTTGGTACTCTTGTTGCTGAACACATTTATGCGGCGCAGGGCGCTCTGGAAATCATTTTTATTAACGGTGAGGCGGTAAGGGTTTTCGGCGGGGATCACCACTTTGTAGTCGGGAAAACGGGCATCGATCAACCGGCAGCTCATTTGGGTAGTGCCATGCTGAACGAACAGGTGGTTGCTGTTATAACTTACGGTGATCTCATCTTCTGTCGCCGGTATCGCCGTTTTCACGAGGTTCAGGGGTTTGCGGGGAACAATAAAGGAATCGGTTTTGGGACATTTTACATCCGTTCTTTTATAACGAACCAGGCGATGGGCGTCCGTGGCCACGCATTGCATCCCCTTTTTATCCAGCTCAAAGAAAACACCCGTCATGGCCGGGCGCAGATCATCGTTGCTGGTTGCAAAAATGGTCTTGTTGATGGCCGTCACCAGGCCGGAAGCCGTCATGGTAAAGGAAGTGGTGTCATCAGCAGCGGGTTCTTTGGGAAAATTGTCCGGGTTCTCGCCCATGATCTTATATTTCCCGTTATCGCTTGTGATCTCAATACCGAAATTCTTGTCGATATTGAACGTAAGCGGCTGATCGGGGATGTTCTTAAGCGAATCCATCAGGATCTTGGCGGGTATACAAACCTTGCCGCTGTCCTTTGCTTCCACATCAAGCTGTACCCGCATCACGGTTTCCAGGTCGGTGGCCACCACCGTCAGTTTGTTCTTGCCCACTTCAAACAAAAAATCTTCGAGTATGGGGAGCACGGTATTGGCGTTGATCACACCGGCGATATGCTGCAGTTGTTTCAATAATGATGAGGAGGATGCTATAAACTTCATCGTCAATTGGTTTGGGCGAAACTACTGATTTTTGGTATATAGCCAACACCCAAAACGGGGTTATGCCCCGGTTGTGGGAATGTCCCGAAAAGAGCCATCCGGCAATACAGGAATGCTGAAACCAGCGGTGGGAGCGCGATTTCCGGCCCGGACGGCACAGATCCATTTTTCAACAAGGACAGGGGGGTATAATACGGCTTGCGTTCCGTTAATAACACAAAGATTGACTTGTTCCTTTTGGCATCTTTAGTATCTTGCCTGTCCTCAAAAACCTGTGATGTTCGATAAACTATTCGGAAGGGGGAAAAAGAAAACAGCCACCGCGAATGAGCCGGCGATCAGTTTTGGCCGCTATTCGGACAATAACAAACCGGCGGCAAAGACCAGCCGCTGGACCGACGCGGATAATTTTTTCAAAGAAAAAAAATACCCCGAAAGCATCGACGCTTTTTTTGATTACCTCCGGGACGACAATGTGCAAAATGTGGTGTACGAAAGGAACGGTTCAGAAGGCCGCTTTCACTTTTACCAGGGATCGAAGATTGTGAGTGGAAATTTTGACAAGGAAGTCCTGAAAGCAGAAGTAACGCTGGCCCGCATGCCGCAACCTTCCGTTCCGGTGATGCGCCGGTTGCTGGAAATGAATTTTAACCTGTACTACTCCCGGTTTGCGCTGGATAACGAACGGCTTTGTATGCGTTTCGACAGCGACGTGGAAACCGCCGGTCCCAGTAAACTGTATTATGGCCTGAAAGAACTTTCCACGCGGGCCGACAAACAGGATGACCTGCTGGTACAGGATTTCTCGGTGCTGCAACCGGCGGAGACCGAACATATCGCCGCAATACCGTTGCAGGAAAAAGAAGTGAAATACGCCTGGCTGAAAAAATGGATCGGCCAGTCGCTGGATATCATCAAGGGGCTGGATGCGGACAAGTTTTCCGGCGGAATCGCCTATATGCTGCTGTCCCTGATCTACCGGATCGATTACCTGGTCGCACCCGAGGGAAAGCTGCTGTATGAACTGGAAAAGATCGGCGCGATCTATTTTAAAAAAGAGGAAAGACCGGTTACCGAGAAGAACCGGGATATGGCGGAAGAATTCAAAAAAATACTGGAGATACCAAAGGAGGAAATTTTCAACTACCTGATCCGCTCCCGGTACACTTTTTCCATTGTGGCACCGCAGCAGTATAAGATGATCGCGGACTCCATTCACGGCGCCAACCAGAACCTGGTTTGGTACCGGGATAACAATCACCCCTTTATAGCCGGCCAGATCGCCGAATACGGCATTTCCTATTGCCAGTACTCCTACAGCCTGCCCCGTGCGATAACGGAGCTTTATCATTTGTTCATGATGGTGAATTACCCGGAGTATTTTATGGAACTGGGATATACCACCCCTTATTATGACCCCGGGAAAAACCAGTTTGCTTCAGCGGGCATTATTGATAAAATATACGAGATCCAGTACCGGTGGAAGGAGAAGTACCCGCTGATGGATTTTAAAACACAAAACCTGCGGTTTGACAACCTGGTCAACTTCAACCATTCTTTTACGAATGAAGTGGAGTTTTTGAACCTTGATCCCCAATAATTCATGAATTCGCAAAACATCATAGAGCAATATCAGAAAGCGATCATACAGATCGCCACCACGGGCGGAACGGGTACCGGTTTTTATTTAAAGGAATTCGATCTCATCGTAACCAACGATCACGTGGTTGCCGATCATGCGGAAGTGACCATTGCGGGCAAGATATTCGACAAGGCGATGGCCAGGGTGTGGTACACGGACCGCAAACACGACCTGGCCTTCCTGGAAGCACCGAAGAATACCGAAATGCCCGATGTGAAACTGGGCCGTTACGAAGAGATGAAGGACGGGGACCAGGTGGTTGCTATCGGGCATCCCTTTGGTCTGAACTATTCTGCCACCCAGGGAGTGATCTCCAAAGTGGACAGGATCAGGGACGGGTTAAAATTCATCCAGATCGATGCGGCCATCAACCCCGGAAACAGCGGCGGCCCGCTCGTCAACAGCAAGGGAGAGATCATCGGCGTCAATTCATTCATCATACGGGGAGGCGACAACCTCGGCTTTGCATTGCCGGTCAATTACCTGCGGGAGGCCCTCCAAATGTATTTACCAAACAAGGGACTGGCCTCCACGCGCTGCTTTAGCTGCAGCTTCCTGGTAACACCGGCCAATATTGATACCAAAAAATATTGTCCCAGTTGCGGCACGGAGGTGAAGCTTCCGGAGATACCGGAAAAAGAAACGGAAGCTGTGGGTGCCGCCAAAACGATCGAAGAGATATTGAAAGAACTCGGCAAAGACGTAAAACTGGCCCGCGAAGGAGCGAATAACTGGGCCGTAAAGGAAGGATCCGCCAAAATAAAGATCACCTATAACCCCGAGAATTTTTTTATCGCCGGCGATGCCTACCTCTGCCAGATGCCCTCCGATGCCACAAAGATCAAACCACTTTACCAGTTTTTGCTGGAGGAAAATTACCGCACGAACGGGCTGGTGCTGAGTTGCGTGAAACAGAACATCGTGCTCAGTTGCATCATGTACGACCTTGATATGACCAAAGAGAACGGCGCGGATTCGTTCCGGAACCTTTTTCAGAAAGCGGATTACTATGATGATTTCCTGAAAAAGGAATTTAGTTGTGCAGAGAGGCTGGAGGAGTGAGGGCCCAACCCCGTCCCCCTAAAGAGGGAACCCGAGCGTAAGATTCTCATCATTAAAAAATACTCTCTCAGGCCAGAATGATAAAGAAAGAAAATCCGGCTAAATATTCAGCGGGTGCCGGCCGAAGCCTTACTAAGGAACAAGCGCTGCAAAAGCTGAAGCATTACTGTGCTTACCAGGAACGTTGCCACAGCGAAGTGAGGGAAAAACTGTACAGCCTGGGTGCCTGGAAAAAAGACCACGACGAGATCATCTCCGCGCTTATCGAGGAAAATTACCTGAACGAAGAGCGGTTTGCCATCGCGTATGCCGGTGGCAAGTGGCGGGTGAAGCAATGGGGAAGACAAAAGATCAAATACGCGTTGAAACAAAAACAGGTAAGCGAGTATTGCATTAAAAAAGCAATGAGGCAGATCGATGAAGACGAATACCGGGAAGTGGTGACCCAACTGGCGAAGGAAAAATATGCCGCGCTGAAAAAGGAACAATACCTGGTAAGAAAGAAAAAGACGATGGATCATCTCGTGGCCAGAGGAGTGGAGACCGATATTGTACAACAGATCATGGCAACGTTCACAAAATAGTTTCCCTAATTTTAAATATGGCTTCACCGCTGACCATCACAACCGTTCAAACAAACCTGCACTGGGAGGACGTGACCGCCAACCTGCAAATGCTGGAAGAAAAGATCAGGAACATTAAAGAGAGAACCGAAATAGTTGTGCTGCCCGAAATGTTCAGCACGGGATTTAGCATGAACCCGGAAAAACTGGCCGAGACCATGGAGGGGGAAACCATGCGGTGGATGAAGAGAATAACAGCGCAACGAAAAATCATACTTACCGGAAGTTTTATCATACGGGAAGGGGATCATTATTACAACCGCCTGGTCTGGTTGCTTCCCAACGGGCAGTATGGTGTATATGACAAACGACACCGGTTTGCCTACGCGGGCGAGGACAAACAGTTCAGCGCCGGGTCCAAACGGCTTATCGCATCGGTCAAAGGGTGGAAGATCAATTTGCTGGTCTGTTACGACCTGCGTTTCCCGGTTTGGGCAAGACAAACTCCTCCTGCGGACGGGAATGAGCCGGAATATGATGTTTTGGTTTATGTGGCGAACTGGCCAGAGCGGAGAAACCATGCCTGGAAAACACTGCTGCAGGCAAGGGCGATCGAGAACCAATGTTACGTGGTGGGCGTGAACAGGGTTGGCAATGACGGGAATGAGATCTATCACAGCGGCGACAGCATGGTGGTTGACCCGATGGGCGAAGTGCTTTATTCAAAGAAAGACGCGGAAGATGTTAACACGATCACGCTTGACCGGGATCACCTGCAGGCCGTAAGAGAAAAATTACCTTTTTTAAAAGACGCGGATGATTTTTTAATAATGAATCTTGAGTGATGAGATCTTTTATACACTAAACAGATCAATTCTTCTCCTTGTCTTTTTTGATCAGTTCCATTGCTTTTTCCACTTTAAAATCTGTATTCCGGCGAACGGCCTCAATCGTCGGGAATGATTCTGCTTCCGGTTGCACTCCTCTTCCGTTCTTCGGGATGTTTGTATCGATCACCAGGCGGAAAAGCGGCAGGCGGAAACGAACGCCGGTCTCCGGAAGGGTGGCGTCGGGGATCAGCCAGGCCGAATTACCATAGGCGCCACCACCGGTTTCTTCACCCACAAGGGTCACATTGTCCTGTTTTACCAAAGCGGATGCGAAAAGCGTTGATGCGGAAAAGGAGTTGCCTCCTGTAAGAATATAGACCTTGCCGTCAAAGTGGTTTTTCTTTTTGGGTTTGAAGTAATGCCGTTCGAAATACCCGAAATGATAATAACCGTCACTCTTCTTTTTGGTGAATATGCTGATGAACAATTTATTCCAGAAATGATTTTCAATATAGCGCTGGTAAGGGCTGCCTTTGCGGACCGCGTAAAGTGAATCGGCGATTTTAAATTCCTGTTGGGCGATATAACGGCTGACCAGGGTGGAATTGGTAACACTGCCACCGCCATTGCTGCGGATATCGATGATCAGGTGCCCGATCCTGTTTTTGCGTAAAGCCCGGAAAGAGTTGTGAAAGAATTTTTTTAACGCGTACCCTTTATTGAAGGAGGCCAGGTCCATCATGGCGGTACGGTTAACGGTATCGAGCCGCAGTAAACGAATACTGTTGAGCCGGAGCCGCCGTTGCTCTTTTTCGGAGGGCGGTGGCTGTGTTTGCCGGAAAACCCTTGTGCCGGCTCTTCCGGCGGTATCGGCTGCGGGCCGGTAAACGGGGATCAGGGCTGTTTTTGTTTGCCCCGTACTGTCTGTATACTCAATCTCGTATTTATTGGAAAGGCCATAGATGCCGGTAAATAAAGAACCAAAAAAACCACGGTTACTGAGCGACTGGTATTTGTGTGTCCGGTTAAAACCGTCTGTAGAAATATAATCAAACATGGTGTCTATGATCGTCTCTTTTTTCATTCCGTTGATCCGGGTAACAGGCGTTCCTCTTTTCAGGATACTGTCGCGGCGGTTCAGGTTGGCGGTCACCACCATGGCTTCATCCCACACTTTCATACTCAGGGGGAACATGTTTCCCAGCCGCGCCGTGTCAGCATACTTATTCCAGGCCTTGGAACTGCGGATCGTGGTATGTCCGCAATTTATTTTGGCGATAACAAGGGAGAGCACTTGTCTGAACCGGATCTCCGTAAGCGAATCATTCAACTGGCGCAAACCCTCATCAAAATAATGATCCATACTGTCTTTGGTGGTGTACCAGTACAACCCGGGATGATGTGTCTCGAGGGTTTTGCGGAACACCGAATAATCTTTTTGCAGTTGTTCGGGGGCATATTTTTTATCCGGGGAAAATGACAATTTGCCGGAAGCACATCCCGTTAAGAGAAGTATTATGATTATTAGTGCCGCGGGAATTTTCATTTCTGGATAACAATGGGTACAAAATACAAAGCAATTCTTTAAAAAGGGCTTAAATGGTCTCTTTACCGATGCCCGGGGTTCATGTGATTCCATCCCTGGGCCGTGATCACATGTTTGCCACCGCCTTTTGTAATGATATGAGCGCCCTGGTCCGCGTCCGTCATATATCCCACGACACTGATCTGTTCGTTGAGCACCAGTTTGTCATGATCGTTCTGGGAAATGGTGAAAAGCAGTTCATAGTCCTCGCCGCCGCTTAGAGCGCAGGCAGTGGGATCGATCTCAAATTTAAAAGCGGCTTTTTTCATGTCTTCATGTATGGGGATCTTTTCTTCGTACAGCACGCATCCCAGGTTGCTATCCTTGCAGATATGCAGGATCTCGGAACTCAGCCCGTCGCTGATATCCATCATGGCCGTGGGCAGGATCTCCTGTTTGGCCAGGAATTCAATAATGTCTTTCCGGGCCTCCGGTTTCAGCATCCTCCCGATCACATAGGATTCCCCTTCCAGGTCGGGCTGAACGCCGGGGCTTTCCAGGTAGATCTTCTTTTCCCTTTCCAGGAATAATAATCCTACATAGGCGGCACCGAGATCGCCGCTTACGCAAAGCAGGTCGCCTTTTTGCGCCGTACTTCTTTTCACAAATTGTCCGGGGGCCACTTCGCCAAGGGCGGTAACGGAAATGATGAATCCTTTTTGCGAGGAAGTGGTATCGCCGCCCACCAGGTCCACGCCGTATTTTGCACAGGCGGCATAAACGCCCTCATAAAAATCATCCAGCGCTTCCACGCTGAACCGGTTGCTGATACCCAGGCTTAGTACAATTTGCGTGGGTATGGCATTCATGGCATACACATCACTGAGGTTTACGATCACGGATTTGTAACCCAGGTGTTTCAACGGCGTATAGGCCAGGTCGAAATGAACCCCTTCAACCAGGAGATCGGTGGTAACGACGGTTTGTTTCCCGAAATGATCAATCACGGCCGCATCATCGCCCACGCCGAGGACCGAGGAAGCGTTTTGCAGCTCAATGTTCCGGGTAAGGTGTTCGATGAGGCCAAACTCACCCAGGCTGGCTATTTCTGTTCTTTCTGTACTCATAGTTCTTTCCTGTTATTGATGATCGATACCATTTCATCATGGATCTTTCCATTGGTGGCCAGAACCCGGTGCTGGTAAACGGAGAATTTATTTCCTTCATGATCGGTCACTTTTCCCCCGGCTTCTTCCACGATTAAGTAGCCGGCGGCGCTGTCCCAGGCTTCCAGCTTGTGTTCGTAAAAACCGTCAAACCTCCCGGCCGCCACCCAGCAAAGATCGATGGCGGCGGAACCCAGTCGCCGGACAGGCACACCCTTTCGCACAAATCGTTCAAAGATTTCCAGCGGGCCGTTAGGCATATTGATATAGGTATAGGGAAAACCAGTGACCAGGCAGGCATTGATGGTTTTGGTTTGTTCGCTGACGCGGATGGGCTGATCGTTCAGGAAAGCGCCCTTTCCTTTTTCGGCAAAGTAAAATTCGTTCAGGTGCGGGTTATACACCGCGCCCATGATGATCTCACCGGCGTGTTCGATGGCGATGGAAACACAATTAAGCGGTATGCCATGTGCAAAATTGACCGTACCATCGATCGGGTCGATGATCCATTTGTATCGGGAATCCTGTATGATTTCACCGGTTTCCTCACTTAGGATGTGATGATCCGGGAAATGGCGGCGTATCACATCCATGATCGCCTTTTCAGAAGCATGGTCGGCTTCGGTCACCAGGTTGTTCACACCCTCCTTATTGCTGACCGTAAAATTGGTATTGAAAAAGCGGAGTATTTCAGTGGCGCCTGCACGGGCAGCTTCAAATAAGGCGGGTTTAAGCATGGGCAAAGATAAAAACCCGGTTTTAGATTGCCGTACCCAATTATATCGGGATAAGACTTTAGATTTGGCTCATCTTTTCCATGCTGCTGTCCGTCATCATAGTCAATTATAATGTAAAGCACTTTTTGGAACAATGCCTCTGTTCCGTTGAAAAGGCCGTTGCCGGCATGGAAGCGGAAGTGATCGTTGTGGACAATAACTCCTCCGACAACAGCATGGAATACCTGGTACCCCGGTTCCCCGGAGTGCGGTTTAAAGCCAACACGGAAAACACGGGCTTTGCAAGAGGCTGCAACCAGGGACTTGCCGTGGCAAAGGGGAAATACATCCTTTTTCTCAACCCGGACACGATCGTTCCGGAGGATTGTTTTCAGCAATGCGTAACCTTCCTGGCCTCCCAACCGGAAGCCGGGGCACTGGGTATCCGAATGCTCGACGGCAGCGGGCATTTTCTGAAGGAATCCAAACGGTCCTTTCCGTCACCGCTTACTTCTCTGTACAAGTTGTTTGGCCTGTCCCGGTTATTTCCCCGGTCAAAGACATTTTCCCGCTATCATCTCGGTCACCTGGATGAACGGGCCACCAACGAAGTGGACGTGCTGGCAGGTGCGTTCATGATGATCAAAAAAGAAGTACTGGACAAGACCGGCAGTTTTGACGAGACCTTTTTTATGTACGGCGAGGATGTGGACCTGAGTTACCGTATTCAAAAAGCCGGGTATAAGAATTACTATTTTGCCGGCAGCAGCATCATTCATTTCAAAGGGGAGAGTACCCGGAAAGGCAGTATGAATTATGTGCGGATGTTCTACACCGCCATGAGCAAATTTGTGCGCAAGCACTACGGCGGAACACGGGCGGGAATCTTCAATTTCCTGGTGTATACCGGGATCTGGTTCAGGGCGGGCTTAACGGCGCTGGGAAATTTTATCCGGCGGGCCGGGTTGCCGCTTATTGATGCCGGGTTGATCCTCCTTTCTTTCTGGCTGGCGAAGAATATCTGGAATGAATATATAAGGACCGATATACAGTACGAGAGCAAATTATTGTGGATCGCAATTCCCTCCTTTACGCTTTTTTATCTCATCACGGCTTATTATGCCGGCTTGTACGACAGGTGGTACAACCGTTCCGAACTGCTTCGTTCCACTGTTGTTGCCACCATTGTATTGCTGGCCGGCTATGCGCTGCTGCCGGAGCAATACCGGTTTTCGAGGGCCATTATTCTTTTCGGGGCCCTGCTGGCATTTATCTTTATCAGCGTGCTTCGCTGGTTACTGGTTCGTACAAAAGTGCTGAGCAGCCGGAAAGAAAAAGAAGAACATTTCAACACCCTTGTCGCGGGTACGCCGGAGGAATACGAACAGGTCGTTTCATTGTTAAAACAAGCCGGGCTGCAACAAAAAGTTTTGGGCAGGGTGTCGGTACACCCTGACGACACAGAAGCCGTAGGTCGCCTCGATCAACTGCAAAAACTATCTTCGGTTATACCTTTCAGGGAGATCATTTTCTGCCGGGGCCGCTTATCGTACCGCGAAATTCTCGAAGGGGTACAGCGGGTGCCCCCGGGCATCAGCCTCAAGATCTATGCGGCGGGAAGCGGCAGTATCGTTGGCAGCCATTCCGGAAACGTATCGGGTGAATCCGTATCCAAAGAGAACGGTTTCAATTTATCCAATCCCTATAATAAAAGAATAAAACGGCTGGTGGATTTTATGGTTGCCATTACGGGGCTTCTTAGTTTTCCGTTCCAGTTCATCATACAACGGAAGCCGGTTTCATTCTTACAAAATTGTATCTCGGTGCTGGCCGCATCCAAAACCTGGATCGGCTATGCCAGTCCGGCCGGCAATCTTCCCTTTTTGCGAAAAGCGGTCATCGCGGGCAATGGCATACCCTTGTCGGCCCGGCAACAGTTGTCGGCCGAGAGCCTGCAAATGATGGATTACTGGTATGCGAGGGACTATGATCCCCTGAATGAAGTTAAACTGATCTGGAAAGTTTACCGGAAACTTGGCGGGTAGGAAAGTGAATGGTGAATAGTGAATGGTGAATGGATTCGCTATGATGTCTGTTGTCCTATACTTTGCCAGACGGACTTACTTGCGGAAGGGTGTTTTATACTTTCCGGGACAATCGGTAATTAGAACCGGGCAGGGCCCTTTTTACTTAAGTAAACCATTGCCTATTCACTATTCACCAATGACTATCTTCGCCTCCGTTTCAACGCAATGATTGTGTATCTTTAACCCACCCGTAAACCATTCATGGCGACCATTATAGATATCAAAATACCCAGGGCGATAGCTGTGGCATTAAGGTTACCACCCAATGACCCGGAAAGACAGCAAATGAGGGTATTGAAAAAATTGCTGAAGAAAGCCCGGTTCACCGAATTTGGCCAGTACTATCGCTTTGATGAGGCCCTGCTGAGTAAATCCCCCGCCAAAAGTTTCCAGGAGCAGGTGCCCGTACACGACTATAGCAAGATCTACGAGGAGTGGTGGAAGAAAACGCTGGATGGCGTATCGGATGTTGCATGGCCCGGAAAGATCAAATACTATGCGTTGAGCTCCGGAACCTCCGAAGCGGCCAGTAAATATATTCCCGTTACCAGGGATATGCTGCGCAGCAACACGGTTAATTACCTGCGCCAGTTGCTCAGCCTGCTGAGTTACCAGGAAGCCAATAAGAAAGCCATTACCAAGGGCTTTCTGATGATCGGCGGCGCCACGGACCTGAAAAAAGGAAAAGCGGGCTGGTTTGCCGGCGACCTCAGCGGTATCCTCGCAAAAAAAAGACCCTTTTGGTTCCAGAGTTTTTATAAGCCCGGCGGGCGCATTGCCGCCATGTCCGACTGGAACCAGAAGCTCAACGAGATCGTAGAGCATGCAAAGGAGTGGGATATCGGTTTTATTGTTGGGGTGCCCGCCTGGTGCCAGATGTGCATGGAAATGGTAATGGAGCATTATAAACTGAAGAACATACACGAGATCTGGCCCAACTTCAGCTTTTTCGTTCACGGCGGGGTGGCCTTTGAGCCGTATAAAAAAGGATTCGAACGGCTGTTGGGTAAACCCATTGTTTACATTGAGAATTATCTTTCCAGCGAAGGCTTTATCGGGTATAAGACGAGGGAACACGCAAAGGGCATGAAGTTGATTCTTGACAACAATATCTTTTTTGAATTTGTACCTTTTGACGACAGGAACTTTGACGGCGAAGGACAAATCGTTGCCCGGCCCGAGGCGAAAATGATCCATGAAGTGGAGGAAGGAAAAGAATATGCCCTGCTGATGAGCACGAACGCCGGCGCCTGGCGTTACCTGATAGGGGATACCATTAAGTTCGTGGACCTCGAGAAAAGCGAAGTAGTGATCACGGGCCGCACCAAACATTTCCTGAGTCTTACCGGCGAACACCTGAGCGTTGAAAACATGAACAAGGCGATCGAACTGGTGAGCGAAGAATTCAATATCAGCATACCCGAATATACCGTGGTGGGATTTCCCCATGATAATTTCTTTGCCCATCGCTGGTATATCGCCACTGACGACAAGCCGGATGTGGAACGGCTCCGGAAAAGGATCGACGAAAACCTGCGGGCGCTGAACGATGACTATGCAACCGAAAGGGACAGCGCCCTGAAAGAAATATTCCTGGAAGTGCTGACGGAGGAAAAATTCCTGAAATTCATGGAACTGAAAGGAAAGCTGGGCAGCCAGCACAAGTTTCCGCGGGTAATGAAAGGAAAGATGCTTGAAGAATGGGAACGGTTCCTTACAACCGGCAATCTTTAATTATTTTAAACAGCCGCGGCAATTATTGAACGGAATGTATGAAGCAATTCTAAAAGGACTGGGCTTTGGCCTTTTGCTGAGCTTATCAGTGGGCCCCGTTCTTTTTTCGATCATCAAGCAGAGTCTTAACAACGGCCACCGCGGCGGGTTTGCCTTTATCCTGGGTGTTTCCGCCAGCGACATCTCCCTCCTGCTGGTCAGCAATATCTTCACATCGCTTTTTAACAGCATGAAGCAGTACAAAACGGAAGTGGGTGTGGTGGGTTGTATCTTCCTGGTAACGATGGGGATTTATTTCCTGTTTTTTAAGAAAGTGAAGGTAAACGAACAGGGACAGCAGGTGATCAAGTTCCGCAAAAGAGATTATGCCAAAATATTCCTGTCGGGTTATTTCATGAACACCCTGAACCCGGCTGTTTTTATCTTCTGGATCACCACATCCACCGCGGTGATCTATCATACGGTGAACAACCGCATCATCATTTTCGCTACCTGCCTGCTGTGGATGCTGGGAACGGATGTGCTGAAGGTGTTGCTGGCAGGCAAGATCCGCAACCGGCTCACACCGCATAACATTCATATTATTAACCGGGTCAACGGCCTGCTGTTGATCATTTTTGGGGTCGCCCTGGTATGGGGCCTAATCGTATATGGCAAAAGGCTCTGACAAGAAAACCAACAGCACGAACCCATTTCCCCGGAAACTGTGGAAATGGACCAAACGCATTTTCCTTTGGGTCTTTATCCTCCAGTTCATTTATATCCTGGTACTGAAATGGGTGAACCCACCGTTAACCATTACACAACTGGTGAGTTGGGTAAGCGGACACGGGATGAAAAGGGATTATGTGAACAGAAGCAATATCTCCCCGCAGGCTGGCCTGGCCGTTATCGCTTCGGAGGATCAGCTTTTCCCGGATCACAGCGGCTTTGACTGGAAGAGTATCAAAAAGGCGATGGCTTACAACAAAAAGAAACCCGGTCGTATCCGCGGAGGCAGCACCATCAGCCAGCAGGTGGCCAAGAATGTTTTTTTATGGCAGGGACGGAGCTGGGTCCGGAAAGGACTGGAATCCTATTTTACCTTCATGATCGAATTGTTTTGGGGGAAGAAGCGCATACTGGAAGTGTACCTCAATGTGATCGAGATGGGTGATGGCATTTTCGGGATCGAAGCTGCTTCGCGCTCGTATTTCAATAAACCTGCAAAAAATCTTTCACCACAGGAAGCTGCTATGATCGCCGCCTGCCTGCCCAACCCCAAAAGGTATAAGGTAAAACCGGCATCGGCCTGGCTGATGCGAAGGGCCGGAGCCATTCAGCGGCAAATGGACAACCTGCATACGGACCCCGATGTACAAAGGGTAACAGGGATCAGCCCCTGAGAAGAGAATCAACCGCGGTGATGGCCCTGGATAACCGGGCATCATGATCCCCGCTGATCTCCGCCCAGGGAACCGGTTGATTGATCAGGATGTCCTCGTACATGGCATAAAGCTTTTGTCTAACTCCCGGGTCGGGATATTCCCGCAGTTCATCTTCTGTCCAGGGAAGATCCGTATTACAGAGGAGATAGAGGTCGTATTTTCTTTTCACGATCTGGTCAAGGATAAAACGGTGACAGCTCCCGAATACGAATTCGCACCACACTTTCAACACATACATATCCGTATCAATAAAAAGAGGTTTTGCATGGTGAGCCGTTGCCACCACCTCATCTTCAAGGGCCAACTGGCCTTTTGCAATATGCAGGAGGTCGTCATAGGAATAATTTTTCCCGTTCGTCAGCAGGTATTCCCGGGCAAACTCCGGGCACCAGGCGGATTGATAATGCTGCGCCAGTAATTCACAAAGGCTGCTTTTACCCGTGCTTTCCGGGCCGATGATGACGATCTTTTTTAATGACAACGCCTGCGGGTTTAAACAAATACAACCAAAAGTAAACGGAACAGGCGATTTATCGGGGCTTTTAGAGTTACAAAAATGAATTGCGCTACTTTTACGCCGTTTTAAAACAAGGTTACCGGTATGACCGTAAATACGATGCGGATAATTGACAAGTGGGCGGGCGTTCCGCTTTGCCTGCTGCTCAGCCCCGTTTGCTGGCTGGCCGACTTGCTGCGTTCCGCCCGGGCCAAAAAACCGGACACCGGGCGCACGCTCTTTATCGAATTGTCGGAAATGGGCAGTGCCGTGATCGCCGACCCGGCCATGCGGAAACTGAAACGGGAGGGCCCGGCCGAACTTTTCTTTGTGATCTTCAGTAAGAATTACAAAAGCCTCGGGATCCTGGGAACGATACCTGAAGAGAATGTCTTCAAAATGAAAGCGGATAATTTCTTTTCGCTGATCGCTGATGTTTTTCGTTTTCTTATTTGGTGCCGGAGGAAGAAGATCTCCACGGTCATCGATCTCGAACTCTTTTCCCGATTCACGGCACTGCTGGGTTTTTTCAGCGGCGCCCGCTCGAGGGTTGGCTTCACCAGTCTGCATGACGAAGGTTTGTACCGCGGAAATCTTGTCAACAACACCGTTCGCTATAACCCGCATGTGCATGTGGCCGTGAACTTTATTTCACTCGTGAATAAAGCATTAGGCCATTTTGACAATGCCTATGCAACCGTGCCGGTGTCTCCGCAGGAGCTGGAACTTGCCCGGGCAACGGTCTCCGGTGAAGCCATCCGGAATATTAAATCGAAGATTTCCGCATTGTATCCCGGCTGGAAAGAAGAGCCCGTCATCCTTTTAAATGTTAACGCTTCCGATATGCTTCCGCAGCGCCGCTGGCCGCAGGAGAATTTCGCGGCGGTGGGAAGGCAACTGCTCAATCAATTTCAGCAATGCATCATTATCATGACCGGCTCGCCTGCGGAAAGAGAGTATGTGCAGCGGGTGACCGATATGATTGGTGACAAAAGGTGTATCAATTCTTCCGGCTATTTTTCATTTGATGAACTGGTGCCGCTCTATACCGTTAGTACCTGCATGCTGACCAATGATTCGGGTCCCGCGCATTTTGCGGCCGTAACCGGACTGAAAGTTTATGTATTGTTCGGGCCCGAAACGCCTCATCTGTATCTCCCGCTGGGAGGAAATGCAGAAGCTTTTTACCTCGGGCTTCCCTGTTCCCCCTGTGTAAGCGCCGCCAACCACCGTAAAACCAGTTGTATCACCCGGCCCTGTATTGCGGGTATCGACCCGGTGACCGTACGGGAAAGAATGAACGGTTTCCTGACCGCGAAGAATATCCACTGATGGTTACCGGATCCTGACCAGGTACTGGTCCTTCAATACCTTTTCCCGCTTTTGGGGATCAAGGAATTTCAGGGATAGTCTTGTCACATGAAATTCCCTGAAGCGTTGAATGATCTCCGGCCGGAGACCTTTCTCTTCCAGTTGTTTTCTTTCTTCTTCGGTTATAAAAAAGAAAGTAGTTTTTGTGAAACCGCCACCCGTGATCGCATCCACGGAGGTTCTGTAAGCAGAACCCCTGAGATAAAACTCACCCGAAGGATAGTAGATGCTGATCCTTGCCAGTGATTCGCCCGGGTGATACTTATTCATATAGGCCGCCGCTTCATTTCCTGACTGGTACTTCAGCAGGTCGGGATAGAAAGATAAATTCAGGAAGAGCCCGATGGCCATAACGGCGACGCCGGAACGAAGAAAAGGAACATAATCATTTTCAGGCTTCAGCAGCCGGGGTAAAAAGATCAGCAGGACCAGTATCATCACAGCAGCGGCGAGAAATAAATAATTGGCAGCCGGCCGGTAAAAGAACAATAAAGCCGCGGCCATCACTATCAACAGAATGCTGAGTATGTTTTGTATGACCAGGAAGGTTCTTTTCCCCCGCTGTACCTGCTTCCCTATAAAATGGGCGGATGGTATGGCGAGCAGCGGGAAAATGATATTGCTGTAATGCGGTAACTGGAAGCCGGAAAAGGAAAAGAGCAGGAGCGTCAGCAGGCTGCCGGTTAAGGTGTACCATTCGCTGAGCCCGTCATTCATTTTTTTTATCCCGCGCCGGATGCCTGTAAACAGTGCAGTGTACATGATCAGCGACCAGGGAAGAAAGGCCCAGAGTAAAGTATGAAGAAAGAAGAGTTTATCACCTTTTCCCTTGATGGGCCCCGTATTAAAGAAGCGGCCAAACTGGCTGTCCCACAAAAAGAACCGGATACCGGATACATTCGTATTTCCCAGTACGGTCTTTTCGGGGTGTGTATCGAATTGTTTCCAGAGGCAATACAATTCGGGAGTAATAAAGACCGCGACCAACAGCAACGCCAGGACCCATCTCCAGTGAAATACCTGTTTCCATTGTTGTTTAAAGATCAGCTCTCCTGCAAGGGCACCGCCAATGGGAATGAGCGTGAAAATGCCTTTTGTCATGACCGCGCAGGCGGCAAGGAAACAGGCGATCAGCAGGTGGCGACTGAAGCCTGCGGACAGCGCACGGGAAAAATGATAGATCGCCGCGATGATGAGCCCCGTAAGATAGGGTTCGGCCCGCACGTCATTATTGGAGATGATAATATGCATGGCGGTGAGCAGGATAAAGGCGGACCACAATGCGATCGTCTTGTTATAGTATTTGCGGGCAAAAAGATAGGTATACCCCGCGCCCATCAGCACAAAGAGTATTCCCGGGAGTTTGTAGACCCAGTCGTGGTAACCCAGTACCTTAAAGAAAACAGCCGTAACCCAGAAAGGGAAATGGGGTTTATCGAGCCAGTCGGTCTCCTGGAAATACAGGTTCACAAAATCATTTTGCATCGCCATCGTCTTGCTGATGGAAGCATAGACCCCGGCATCGGGATCCATCAGCGGTACAAAGAGCCCGCTGCAATTGACCAGCACGGCAAGGCCGATCAGGATATAAAGTGGTTTATGGTTTTGATCCGTTGTCATGGTTTATGCAGCAGCAGCTTTCTTTTTCCATTCGGCATAACCCCACCAGGCCATGGCCAGGAATAAAATATACATCAGTGAAAATAGCATCAGCCCTTTATAAAAATTCAGAGGGATGGCCACGATATTGGAAAAGATCCAGGCCAGCCAGTTTTCGATCTTGCGTTTCGCCATCCACCACATCGCGGTAATGGCCGAGGCGGACACGAGTGAATCCAGCACGGGTGTATTGCTGTCGGTGAGTTTTACCAGCATAAAATAAATAACAGCCCAGAAGAACAAAAAGAATCCGATCCCGAAACCCAGTTGCGGCTTTGTACACCAGCTGATCGGGTAAGTATAATGTTCCCCGTCTTTTTTCTGCACCCAGTTGTACCAGCCATACACACTCATTCCGAAATAATAAATGTTCAGAGAAGCGTCTGCATAAAGGGGAGGGCTGATCATGAAAAAATATACATAGGCGGCGAGCAGTACGCCGATGATGCCGGTTGGATACACCAGCACATTATTCTTCCTGGCATACCATACACTGGCGATCTGGGTGACCGTGCTGGCCCACTCGGGCCATTTGGTTTCCCGTACATTGCCGATAAACTGCTGCCAGATCTCCTGTAATGACAAGTCCTGATTTTCTGTAAACATAAACAAAAAAGCAAACCTTACAGGGTTTGCCTTGCTATGCTTGATTGCCAGGGTTTAGCCAAATAATTTTGTACCCAGGAACAGGAATAATAATCCCTTTACCGCACACCAGCACAGGTAGATGATCAGTGCTTTTTTTCCGAACCTGCGAAAAAAAGGTTTTGCAAGTACAGTTTTCATGCGATCATTTTATGTTATTCTTTTTGCTGAAAGGAAGGATCATCGGCACCCATTTCTTATACAGGGTATATTTTTCCCCGAAATGGGTAATGAGGTCCTTTTCCTCAAAGCGAATGGCCGTCAGGATGTAGCCGGTAGTGAGCAAAGCGAACAGAAGATGCGCCACGGTCATTACCGATGCAGACCAGAATGCGAGAAGAAAGCCCAGGTACAGGGGGTGGCGAACAAAACGGTAGAAAAACGGGATCCTGAACTGCAGCGGCGTATAGGGTTTCCTCGTAAAGTGAAGCCATACCTGCCGGAGACCGAAAAGATCAAAGTGGTTGATCAAAAACGTGCTGACAAACACAATGGCCCAGCCCAGGAAATAGATGACCATCAGGATCGCTTGAGCAACCTTGTTCTCCACCGACCAGACGATACCGCCGATCGGCTGCCATTGCCACATCAGCAGCATCAGGCAAAGACTGGCCAGCAAAACGAAGGTGCTGCGCTCAATGGGCTCGGGGATGATCCGTGTCCACCACTTTTTGAATGCCGGTCTCGCCATCACACTGTGCTGCACGGCAAAAAGCAGCAGCAGGGAGGCATTTACCAGGATAGCCTGTCCCAGCGGGGTTTCGGGGCTTCCGTCAATAGACTTGGGCACAAAAAGATTGCCCACGAAGCCGATCGCGTAAAGGATGGTGCCGAAAAAAGCCAGGTAGGCGATAACACCATACAGCAGGAAAACTGTTCTTCTCATAATAAAGGTTTAATGGTTAATGAATCTGGATAGGTCTGTTATAAAATAAAACAGGGAAAGTGCATTTCTGCGAGGCAGGCAGCCGCTTTACCGGAGGCCTGTCTTTTTTCCGTTTTTTCTTTTATGATATTTTCGTATTTCACAGGGTCGGTCCTGCGATTCACCGGTGTTGTGAGTAAATACACACACAGTGACAACAGCAGGATGATAGGTGAAAAACTGAGCAGCGCATCCGCCGCTGTTTTACCATGAATTTTCATGTGTAAGGTTTTGTTTCTGTTGCAAGATTAAGACGGGGAATCAACGGCCTGAGCGGCATATGAGCCGGGCGTCCGGTACAGGGGTTGTACCCGGTATAATTTTGAGAGAGCGTATGCAAGGAAGCGGCCGGCCCGAGAGCTAGGCTGTACCCGCCCCTGTCTCATGTTCCGGCACCTCCGGCTCATAATAATGAATTCCCGGCTCAAGAAACCGGAAGAACCCGTATCAAAATGCATTATTTGCACCGGGAACAAAACGATATGCCTGAATTGTCGTAATTTTTTTCAACTATTTTACCGGGCACATGCTTTCGGCCAAACAAATTATTCTATTACCGGGCGTCCAGCTCCTGCTGGTTGCGGCGATCAGCGCGCAGTATAAATTTGATAAACCGGTTTTGCTCAATAAGGATAACGGTCTTCCTGTAAATTATGTCCGGTCCATAAGCAAGGATCAGAAAGGGTTCATGTGGATCGGCACCAGTGAAGGACTTTGCCGCTTTGACGGTCTCCAGGTAAAAGTGTTCCGGGAGGGAACAGATCTGAAGCGATCACTTTTTGATAATTCAGTGAATGCGGTAATAGCGGTCAGGGACCAGGTTTGGGTGGCAACCGACCAAGGGGTCTCCGTGATGAATACGCGCAACGATACATTTAAACATTACCAGTTCGCCGGTAGAAAAAAGGCCGACTCACTCAAACGGCAATTTGACCAGGTTGTGAGTTATCTCTATAAGGACCATCTTGGCAGGATCTGGATAGGAACACAGGACCGGGGTGCGGCGCTATATGATGAATCAAAAGACGACTTTCGGTTTTTTACTTTCCCGGAGGGCCAATATTCGCACTTAACGCCTTCGCTGGGCACCAGCTATACGATACTCAGCATCACATCCTCGGCGAACAATGATTCTGTGGTCTGGGCCGGCACAACAGCAGGGCTGCAAAAGATCAATCACTTTACGGGAAAAACGGAACTGTATACCTTTCCGCAAAAAAGCAAGGACTACCAGGTCGCATTAAATGCATTCCGGCGCCTTTTCCATCATACAGACGGCCTTTTATATGTGGGAAGCTGGGGAGCCGGCATGAATGTTTTTGACCCTGCGAACGGGACATTCACTCCGCTGGAGGTGAAAAATGAGGAGGGCAAAAAGATCACAAGATCTGTGATCGGGAGCATTAACCGGAAAAGTGATCATGAATTATGGATCTCTTCCGTTACCGGGTTAGCTGTTTATGATACCCGGCTGAAGGACATTACCTGGTACAAATTCAACAATACTTCCACTAACCAGTATTATGCGGTACATTTTATTGATGAATCCGACCGGGTATGGTTTGGCGGCGGTAACGGGTTGAGTTATTATGACCCTGTTACCCAGCAATTTTCCATGTACTCTTATAAAAATTCAAAAGACCCCGAATGGAACTTTGCTTATTATATCATACCCGATAAAACGGGGAATACATTAACGGTATGTCCGCGGATGACGGGCGGGCTCTTATTTTTCGATAAGCGCAAAAAAGAGTGGAGTAAAAAAAACTTTCCGGATGGAAAAGTTTTTCTGGGGGAAAGAGAAACGGTGAAAGGGTTCGCTCAAATATCCCCCGGGGAATATATTATTTCATCCGATAAAGGCATATTCCGCTATTCGGAAAAAAAGAACAGCCTGGCCGCCGTTAACCCCGGAGTGCCTTTCTCTCCTTCGCGGCGGGGTGACATTCTGAAAGACAGGGACGGCAATGTATGGTTGTCGGATGACACCTGGGGGCTGACAAAATGGATTCCGGGAACCGATAAATACATTAATTATAAGGATCAAACAATAGGGAGTGATACGACCGGCAGATTCAACTGGCTCCTGCACCTGTTTGAGGACAGTCGCGGTAATATCTGGTTTCAGCGGCATGGAGGCATCGGAGTGTATTGGGCGGCAAAAGACAGTTTCCTCAGGTTTATCTATGCAAAGAATGAGAACAACAGTTTTCCCACTGTGAATTCATTTACAGAAGACAAAAAAGGGAGGGTATGGGCAAGTAGTTCGGATGGCTGGCTTGGTTATGCGTTAGCGGCGGAACCAGGCCGCGGACTGGTTCATAAATTAAATACCAGGGAGAATGGAATAGCGGGTGGATTTTCCATGCTTGCCGCCGATACCAGCGGGAACATTTGGGGGGTTAATCAGAAAGAGCTGGTAAAGATCACGGCATCGGACCTTTCTTTTGTGCCCTATAGTTTCAAGTACGGGGTGGAAGATGCTTCTTTCAATCACTTTTCTTTTCTCCCAACGGGGGAAATGGTCTTTGGGGGGAGAAACGAAATAACAATCGTCAATCCCGCTGAACTGAAACGAAATCCGGAGATTCCCGTTCCTTATATTACGGAGATCCAGGTCCTGAATCAGCCGTTCGGTCAACTACCTGATGGTGAACAGCTGCGCCTGAAACATCAGCAGAATTTTTTTTCCATTGGGTTTTCGGCAAAAGCCTATACCCTGGCCAGGGATGTGAAATTCCGTTACCGGCTGAAAGGATTTGACGATTGGTCCGAACCCTCAGATCGTCATTTTGCCAACTATACCAATGTGCCGGGTGGCAACTATGTTTTCCAGTTGCAGGCCGCCAATAATGAAGCTGTCTGGAATGAAAAGATCCTTGAACTGCCCGTTACGATTAAAACACCGGTATGGCAAAGAGGTTGGTTCAGGGCGGCGGGGCTGTTCCTGCTGGGCTTCCTGGTTTATTCGGTTTACCGGTATCGTGTCAACCAGTTCAGGAAAAAGGAAAAATTGAAGTCGGAATATGAAAAGAAGATCGCCAACGTGGAAATGAGTTCGTTGCTGGCGCAGATGAACCCGCATTTCCTCTTCAACAGCCTGAATTCCATCGACAGCTATATTATCCGCAATGAATCCGGGAAGGCTTCGGAATACCTGAATAATTTTGCCCGGCTGATGCGGCTGATCCTTCAGAACTCGCGGTCCAATTACATTACACTGAAAGACGAACTGGAGGCCCTGGAATTGTATATGCAGATGGAGGGGCTGCGCTTTCAGAAAAAATTCGAATACTCCATAAAAGTTGGCGAAGGACTTGATACCTCCTCACTGGTCATACCGCCCATGCTGATCCAGCCCTATGTGGAGAATGCCATCTGGCACGGACTGATGCACAAAGACGACGGCACGAAGGGAAGGGTAGAGATCATCCTGTCTGCGGATGACCATAAGCTGAAATGCGTGGTGCAGGACAACGGTATCGGGCGCGGAAAGGCAGAGGAGATCAAGGCCATGAAAACGGGCAACCGCAAACGGTCAATGGGGATGCAGATCACCCGGGACAGGATCGAAATGATCAATAAACTCTACGGTACCCGTACCACAGTTGAAATTACAGACCTTGTTGACCGGGAAGGCAACTCAGCGGGAACGAGGGTTGAGCTCACCATTCCTTTTTGAGAAAATATTAAATTTTTATCATGATTAAGGCAGTGATCATCGACGACGAACAGCACAGCATTGATACGCTAAAATGGAAACTGGAGAACTATTGCCCGGGCGTGGAAGTGATTGCCGCATTCGATAAGCCGGCGGACGGGGTGAAATATTTAAAACAGCATCCGCCCAACCTGTTGTTCCTGGATATCGAAATGCCGATGCTGAACGGATTTGACGTTCTGGAGGAGCTCGGGAGGGAACTGTCATTCGATATCATCTTTATTACCGCCTATGATAACTTCGGGATCCAGGCAATAAAATTCAGTGCCCTGGATTACCTGCTGAAACCGGTGCAGAACAAGGAGCTGAAAGACGCCATTGATAAGCACCTTAAAAAAAACCAGCAAATGGTACTGCCCGACCAGATCGAAATGCTGCTGAACAATGTACAGGCAGAGAAAAGAGGCAGCATCGGAAAAATTGCGCTGGCCTCGAAGGAAAGCATAGAATTTGTGGACGCCGCGGAGATCATTTACTGCGAGGCCAATAGTAATTACACCAATGTGTATATGGCCGATGGAAAGAAAAAAGTCATTTCAAAAACGCTGAAAGAATTTGAAGAGCTCCTCGCGGTTCACCAGTTCTTCCGGTCGCATATCTCGTTCCTGGTAAACCTGAACCGGGTGAAGGAATTTATCCGCGGTGACGGAGGTTACCTGGTGATGGAGAACAAGATCAGGATACCCGTGTCCAAAAATAAAAGGGAGGAATTGTTGAACCTGCTGGCCTGATACAACGACCATCCCCAATCGAAGAATCCCTTTCCCTGCTCAAGTAAGCAGGGTGACCGCTAAAGTATTAATGGGCAAGGGCCTTTTTCACGGCAGTTTTGTTATATAACCCGGTTAAGCGGATGCAGTCAAGCAACACGATACAGACAAGTGACGGAACAAGGATCTGGATTAATTGTTATACCCCGGAAACAGAAAACGGCAGGGTTATCATCATTGCCCCGGCCATTGGAACCACACAGGGTTTTTACCATTTGTTTGCAGGCTATTTCCGGGACAAGGGGTATACGGTCATCAGTTTTGACTACAGGGGAATTGGCCGTTCGGCGCCGCAGCGGTTGAGAGGATACAGGGCAACACTGCATGAATGGGCCGTCCAGGATATCAATGCGGTTTTTCTTTATGTACGAAGTAACTGGAGAAACAAGGAGATCATATACATTGGTCATAGTATCGGCGGTGAACTAATAGGGCTGGCACCGGCCAGTCAGTATATCAACAGGATGGTGCTGGTAAGCGCGGCATTGACCTGTGAGAAATTATGGCCCTGGCAGAACCGGGTAAGACTGAAGATCCGGAAACTGATCATGAGGACACTGGGCCGTTTTTTGGGTTATGTACCTGTTGGCACGGTGAAAAAGCAAGGCCGGTTGCCAAGGGGCGTATACGGCCAAATGGCCAACTGGTGCGACAGCGACAATGGATTGTTTGACGCATTTCCTGATAACAATTACCGGAAAATAAACGTACCGGCGCTGGCGTTTACATTTACCGATGACTGGCTGTGCCCGCCCAAAGCCGTGCGGGAATTGCTCAATCATTTTATCAATGCATCCATCACCTGGTATCACCTGAAGCCAAAGAATATCGGGATCCGGAAAGTCGGTCATTTCGATTTTTTTCACCCGGCCATGCATGCAGTTCTCTGGGAATCATTGCTTCGCTGGCTGGATGATGACAGAAAAAAACCGGGCCAGCAGAATTTTTAACCAACCAAACGTATGTAATGTGAATAACCAATTGCCCATAGAGAAAACCAGCACGGAAGAAACACTGGATCCTGCCAACTGGGAAGAACTGAAAACCCTGGGTCGTACCATGGTGGATGACATGATCGGGTTCCTTCAATCCATCCGGCAACAACCGGTCTGGAAAAAGCCCCCGCAGGAGACAGTGGAATATTTCAACTCCTCCCTGCCAGAATCACCGCAATCACTGGAAGAGGTATATGCCGGTTTCAAAAAGAATATACTTCCTTATTATACCGGGAATATCCACCCGCGATTCTGGGGCTGGGTGATGGGGACGGGAACCGCCCAGGGAATGCTTGCTGAAATGCTGGCAGCCGGGATGAACTGTAAT
The DNA here is from genome assembly GCA_044229375.1 of Chitinophagaceae bacterium. Classification (GTDB taxonomy): domain Bacteria; phylum Bacteroidota; class Bacteroidia; order Chitinophagales; family Chitinophagaceae; genus JJ008. The sequence continues at coordinate 10,012 of JBGATE010000004.1, read as the reverse complement.
GTGGGCATTGGCGACCAGGCTCCCATGTATGCTGACCAGCAGGTGATCAACTGGTGCAAGGAGATGATGGGATTTCCCGCGGAGAGCAGCGGCGTACTGGTAAGCGGTGCTTCGGTGGCCAACCTGAACGCGCTGGTAGTGGCCCGGAATGCGGCCGACAGGTCCATCCGCCAGAAAGGCTTGCCCGCCGGGCATGGCCGCCTGCGGATGTATGCTTCAACAGAAACACATAGTTGTATTCAGAAAGCCGCCGAGATAATGGGTATCGGCACAGAGGGCCTGCAAAAAGTGCGGGTGAATGATGCGTACCAACTGGACCTCCTGCATCTGGAAGAGCTGATAGAAAAAGATAAATACGCGGGGGATTTGCCGTTCTGCGTCGTTGCTAACACGGGAACGGTGAACACCGGCGCTATTGACCCGCTGAATGAGATATTTCACATCGCCCGGAAACATAAATTGTGGTTTCATGTGGACGGCGCATTCGGCGCCATGCTCAAACTCCTTCCGGAATATGATGAACTGGTTAACGTGATCTCCCGGGCAGACAGCGTTGCCTTTGATCTTCATAAATGGATGTCGGTGCCCTATGAAGCAGGCGTGGTACTGGTGAAAGATGCCGTTGTTCACCGGGGAACCTATTCGCTGCAACCCGATTATATCGCCAACCAGGAAAGAGGAATTGCCGGTGGTCCCGAGCTGGTGTCTAATTTTGGAATTGACCTTTCGCGCGGGTTCAAAGCCTTAAAGGTTTGGATGGGGATCAAAGAACAGGGTATCGAAAAATTCAGAAATATTATCCGGCAAAATATCCTGCAGGCATCTTACCTGGAAAAAAAGATAAAAGATACAAAGGATCTTGAGCTGATGGCGCCGGTTGATACCAATATTGTTTGTTACCGCTACAACCCCGGGGGACTTACCGGCGCAGAATTAAATATGCTGAACAAGGAGATACTGATGCAATTACAGGAGAACGGAACGGCGGCGCCCTCTTATACCAAACTGGGAGATATGTATTGTCTTCGGGCGGCGATCTGCAACCACCGCTCCAGGCTGGAAGATTTTGATATGTTGGTCATTGAAACCTTAAAACTGGGGAAGAACCTGATGAAGGATGGTTCACGGTTCCCGGCAGCGGCTTTCAATTCGTCCGGAAAAATATAATGCCGGGTGCCTGGCATACAGAAAACGGCTACCGCTTGTATTTTTTCCAGGCTCTCAGGTATTTGATCCCTTTGTGGGTCTCAAACCGGGTGGCCACCTGCTGCCACTTGCCCTTTTCAAATTTCCACACCAGGAAATGCAGGTGCGGAACCAGGGCATATCCGGTCTTCCCGCTTAGCCCGATCACCTGGCCTTTTCGAACCGTGTCACCCACATTTACGATCGCCCCGTTATGCTGCAGGTGCCAGTAGCCGGATCTCGAACCATCCGCATGCTGGATGATAATGTTGTTACCGTGTGAACGGAACTTCTTTTTCAATCCGCCGAGGGTTCCGTCCTCTTTTACCCTCGTCACCACGCCCTCCCGTGCAGCCGTGACCTTTGTTCCTTTTTTTAAATTGAAATCCAGCGCCGCCCTTTCTTTGTGTGTGTAATGGCTGAAATAACCCTGGATCACCCGGTATTTTTTCCCGGGCTCAAAGGGAAGGGCGTACACATAACTGGTATCATCGGTAATGATCCCCTTTTGCAACTGTTTCACCTCCCGGCGCAGGGGGTTATTGCTGACGGAACAGGCGGTACAAACAAAAAAAGCGAAAAACGGCAGGATCTTCATCCCGGTAAAAATAGTTTCATCCTCATTATCCCCCATTCATAATTATCTAATTTTTTGTCAAATGAATTTTCCGTAGCTTCTTTGTCCATTTTTTAATCATAAACTTTATTTTATGCCAACAACAGCAGCAGCAGTAATGACAACCAAAGATGTTGCCAAACGATTCAATGAACTGGCACAATCCGGCCAATGGGACAAGATACAGGCAGAACTCTTTGCGGATTCTGCTGTCAGTATTGAGCCCGATCATTCACCCGGGCTGAAAACCGTACAGGGCCTGGCGGCCATCTTACAGAAAGGGAAGGAGTTCAATGAGGCAGTCGAAGAAATGCACGGCGGTTACGCAGGTGAACCCATCGTGGCCGGCAATCATTTCAGCCTGGCCATGGGCATGGACGTGACGATGAAGGGAATGGGCAGGATGAACATGGAAGAGATCGCCGTGTACCAGGTGAAAGACGGAAAGATCGTTAAAGAGCAATTCTTTTATTAAAGGAACAGGAACCTCACCGGTTAACCCAACCCGGGAGGTTCTTTATTCTTCCGCTATTTCACAAAAAATATCCGTTAGCTCCTGCGGTCTGCTGAAAAACGGCGAATGACCGGTTTCCATCCGGTACACTTTTTCACAGGGACTCTCTTCAACCATTTTCCGCTGGATGAAGGGTGTTACCGCCCGGTCTTCCGTGCATTCAATATAATACCTCGGTACGCGGCCGTAGTTTTCTTCGCTGAGTTGCAGGGGAGTGATTCCTGATTCAACCGGTTCGTGACTCAACAACATTTTTGCCAGTTCGGTAATGTTGTCTTCACAATCATGATACAGGCCTTCTTTATAGATATCGGGCCGCAGGCTGTGTGCCCGGAGGTCTTCATACATCGTTACATAAGGTTTTAGCAACCCGGCTGTATCCTGCAAAGAGTATTCCCGTTGTGTTTTTCCATTGGGGACGAGGTAAGCAGCCAGGTAGATCAGCTTCCCGATCTTTTCGGGCCGGTATTCCGCGGCCTGCGAGATCATGATCCCGTTCTTGCTGTGCCCCACCAGGATCACTTTGCCTTCAATGCTATCAATGAGCCGGCAGATCTTTTCCACGGTGTTTTTCATTTTTACTTCCTGTATGGGCGTTTTATCCCTGCCCATTCCGGGAAGATCAATCGCAATTGCCCGGTGGCCTGCTTTTTCCAGCAAGGGTACTACTTTATGCCAGTTCCAGGCACTGTGCCATGATCCGTGGATCAGAATGAATGTTTTCATGTTTTAAATTTGATCGTGTAAAATTGTCGCGAAAGCCGCGGGATAACAACCCGGAACTTGCGGAGTTGGAAGAAAAGTGAGGAAGTGAAGATGTGCGAATGCATGGGAACGCCGTAGGTAAATCCACCCGATTCTCAGATCC
>JBGATE010000004.1:0-6819 GCA_044229375.1 Chitinophagaceae bacterium | reverse complement strand
ATGACCTTCCTGTTCCGCGTGAAATTTCGCGGACTCCCAGCCGATGATCGCTGTTTTGCGGTGGCCGCCCCAGTGGTAACTACCGATCGCCCCGGTAGATCTGATAACCCGGTGACAGGGAATGAGAAAAGCAACGGGGTTGTCGCCCACCGCGGTACCAACCGCCCTTGAGGCAAGATCTTTTCCAACTGAAGCAGCCAGCGATCCGTAGGTTGTTAACTCTCCCATCGGTACTTTCAACAGCGCCTCCCATACTTTTAACCGGAAAGCTGTTCCCTTTAGGTGCAGTTTTATTTTCGAAAGATCCTTCCAGTCCCGGGTAAAAATGAATAATGCATTTTGCTGCATGGTGTCCACCACCTGCCGGTAAGCGGCATTCGGGAAAATTTGTTTCAGATCAGAGAAAGCCTTTTTTTCATTATCGGCAAATGCCAGGTGACAGATACCTTTTGCCGTGGAAGCAACGATGATATTGCCAAAGGGGCTTTCGGCGAAACTGTAACTAATTGCAAGCTGTTCGCCACCGTTCTTATACTCACCCGGTGTCATGCCTTCGATGCTGATGAAGAGATCGTGGAGACGTCCGGTGCCGGACAGACCGGTTTCAAAACTAACTTCACTGATCGGGCGATTTTCTTTCAGTAATGACTTTGCATGCTCCAGGCTGATATACTGCAGGAATTTTTTCGGGCTCACTCCCGCCCATTCTTTGAACATCCGCTGGAAATGAAAGGGGCTTACATGTACCTGTTTTGCCACTTCATCCAGGTCGGGTTGCTCCCTGAAATGCTCAGTGATATAACCGATGGCCTTCTCGATCCTTTCGTAGTCGCTCATTGTTTTAAATTTACGACACAAAAATGAACCGTTTCCGGCGGTCACACAACCCGGAACTTGCGGAAGTTTTACCTTTAAAACATGGAAAAGGTAAACCTGGCCGAAAAATTATCAAAGTTCAGCGATTATTTCAATCCCCGCATCGCAGGAGAGCTGAATGGTCAACAAGTCAAGCTGGTCAAATTCAAGGGGGAGTTTATCTGGCACCAGCACGAGAACGAAGATGAACTTTTTTATGTAGTGAAGGGCAGCTTTGACATGCACCTGCGGGAAAAGGTCATTACCGTCAACCAGGGCGAGTTCATCATCCTGCCCCGCGGGGTGGAACATAAACCGGTAGCCAGGGAGGAAGTGGAGATCATGCTGTTTGAGCCGGCGAGTACGTTGAATACGGGGAATGTGGTGGATGAGCGGACGCGGAGCGAGCTGGGCTGGATTTAGCGGGAACCTGTTAACCAACACCTCCCTCAACCATCTTCTTCAAATTCTCCAGCCCCGCCGCAAACTGAACATTCAGGTTCTTTGTGATCATGGGTCCCATTAACCGGGCCATGGGCCAGGGGAGTTCGCCACTATTTTGCCAGGTCACTTTGGTTTCATTGCCATTACCCCAGGGTTCAAAATGCCAGTTGTCCTTTGCCTTGCTTTTCCAGGGCTTGAAGAATTCCAGGAGGAAATGAATATGCCGGTCATCCTTATTCTCCAGGGTCAGACTGCCCACGCCGACTTTTTTTCCTTCCCAGGCATATTTGTGACCGGGAGTATGCGGGGTGCCGGTGATCGTACTTTTGGTGGTGGGGTCGGTTTGCTGCCAGGGATTCCATTGGCTGTAATAATTCAGGTCGCCAATATAATTCATGACCCCGGCAACGGGTTTGCCGATAACGACGGACCGCTCCACATTATATGTTTTTGACATCAGGGCTGACCCGATCAGCAGGGCGACGATAAGACCGAGTAAAATATAGATGACGATCATGACGGGGAATTTAAGAAAAGTAAGTTACAGAATTAATGGAGAGGGGTCAAACCATTTATCAAAAAGGAGTTGAAATGTGGAAATGAGAGAATGTGAAAATGAGTCCAACTCTTCAGTTTGCCACGCAATTCTCTTTCGCTCTCTGCGCCGTTAATCTGAATACACCTGTTTAAAGCTAACCGTTCTTCACCCGTATGATCTCCGCCCCAATGCTCACTGCGATCTCTTCGGGTGTCCGGCTATTAATATCAAGACCTACGGGACTGTGGATATGTTGTAAAAAATCTTCCGCTATTCCATCCCGCCGGTATTCTTCAAAGAGTTTTTCCATTTTTTTCCTGCTGCCCAGCACACCGATATAGGAGAATCGTTTACCCAGTAAAGCCCGCAGGGCCACATCATCGGTGCGGTATCCAAAGGTCATGATGACTACGTATTGGTTGGGCCCCGGGGGGATCATATTACCGAGACCCGTATAATCATCAACGATGATCCGTTCGTGTGCAAATTCATTTTTCTCCAGCGTATTCAAACCCGCCCTTTCTTCATAAAGGGTAATATAGAAATCCATTTCCCTCATCAGCCGGGAGAAGGCCAGCGCACAATGACCCCCGCCGATAATGAAAAGCTGGTTCTTATGACCTGTTTTTTCGGTGTACTCCCACCGATGTTCCGATTCCATGAAAAACTGATAGTTTGTTGCGGGAACGGAACTTGAAAACGATAACCCTTCCGGTGACAAATGCAGACTCCCGTTTTTATTTGCTTCCATTGAGACGATTAGCGCCCGGATGGATTCCGCATCTCTCTGTGTAACCGGGTATAACAGTATCGTCTGCTCACCGGAACAGATCATTCCGCTCCGGTCAGCCGCTTCTTCCTTATTATGCACCTGTCTTCTGACCCGATAGCTATCGGGTCCAGCCGCTGACCTTCCGTCGCTGACCTTCTCCCGGGCCATCTCCACAAACTTATGCTCCATGATCCCGCCGCCGATGGAACCTTCCATTTCGCCCGTTGCATTCACCGCCATGAAAAAACCCTGCCTTCCCGGGCTGCTGCCTTTGCTTTCCAGTACGTACAGCAGCATGACAGGAATATTTTCCTGAAGAGACCTGCCAATGAGTTTCCAAACCAGTAATGATTTTTGCATATAATAAACTTCACCATTCCCCGTTAGGGCGGGGGTATAAATTCATCAGCACTTTTTCCGGGGTCATCGGTGCATCATAGGGGATATCGGAGGAAGGGTTGAATGCTTTCACCGCATTCCGCAGGGCAAAATAGGCGCCGATGCCATACATCAACGGCGGTTCGCCCACGGCCTTGCTTTGAAATACCGCCAGGTTCTCTTTTTGTGTTTCAAGCGGATGAATGAGGATCTCCTTCGGCGCCGAAAAAATGTCGGGAACCTTATAGGTAGACAGCGTATTGGTCATCAGCTTTCCTTCTTTATTGTAGAGCAGCTCCTCCATCGTCATCCAGCCGATTCCCTGTACAATACCGCCTTCGCATTGTCCCCTGTCCACCATCGTGTTCATGCTTTGTCCAAAATCATGCACCACTTTTACGGAATCAAATTCATAGACACCACGCAGGCAATCAACGGTCACCGTAATAATAGCGGTACCATAAACATGGTAGGAAAACGGGTGACCTTTTTCTTTGCCGGCATCATAATGAATGCCCGGCGGTGTATAATGCGCCAGTTCTGACAGGCTTACCCTTTTCATATGTGTCAGCATCGCCAGCTTTTTCCAGTCCAGGCCGGTTTTACCACCATTGGCAAAGACCGTTTCTTCTTTTATTTCAATCACATCAGCGGTGACTTTTAGTTCTTCGGCGGCTACCTGTTTCATACGCAGGAGGATCGCTTCACAGGCTAGTGCGGTAGCTTTACCATTGAGGTCAGCGGCTGCACTGGCCGCCGTGGGAGAGGTATTGGCAATGCGATACGTATTGGTGCTGTTCACTTTTACCCTATCGGGACCAACCGAAAAGATTTTTGCCGCGACCTGCAATACTTTGGTGTTCACGCCCTGTCCCATTTCCACCGCCGCGGTGCTGATGCCCACACTGCCATCCGTATAAACATGTACCAGCGACCGGGCCTGGTTCATGAATGTTTTGGTAAAAGAAATGCCAAAACAGACGGGCATCAGGGCCATACCTTTTTTATACCATTGATTCGACGCATTGAAATCATTGATCTCTTTTTGCAATTGCCCGGGTGCATACAGTACATCAGCCTTGTTCCAGCATTCATTCGCTTCGCTTTCTGCGATCTGGCCATAGGGAAATTCATCACCGGACCTCAGCAGATTTTTCTCCTGTATGGCCGATGCGGGTATCCCCAGTTCCGCCGCCGCCTTATCAATTGCGGCTTCGACCACAAACATTCCTTGGGGTCCGCCAAAACCGCGAAAAGCAGTATTGGGAGGCAGGTTGGTGCGGCAACTATAAGCTGTTGCCGTTACATTCGGAATAAAATAGGAATTCGTGCAATGAAACAATGTTCTTTCCATGATAGCCGGAGAGAGATCGGCCGCTGCCCCGGCATTCTGGTAGAACGTGGCTTCGTAAGCCCGAATTTTTAATTCCTTGCTGAGCCCTATTTTAAAATCAGCGGAATAGGGATGCCGCTTCCCCGTCATGCGCATATCCTCCATCCGGTGGAGGCAATATTTCACTGGGGTTTTCAAATGATATGCCGCCAGTGCCGTCATTACGGCCCAGGCAGTGGCCTGGTCCTCCTTGCCCCCAAAACCACCACCCAGCCGGGTGGTATCCACTTCCACCTGGTTCATGGACAGTCCCAGTACCCTTGCCGCCGTACGTTGCACCGCCGTGGGACCCTGCGTGGAAGAATAGATCCGTATCGCACCATTCTCTTTGGGTATCGAATAGGCTCCCTGTGTTTCAATATACAAATGTTCCTGGCCGTTAGTTTCGCTGCGGCCTTCAAAAACATAAGCGCATTCCTGCCAGGCTTTGTCAGTATCTCCCAGCCGGAATGTCCGGGGGGGAATGATCAGCTCGCCTTTTTCTTTCGCTTCTCTCGGGTCTGTAATGACGGGTAACGGCTCAATCTCGACCTTAACCTTCTTCACCGCGGCCCTCGCGATCTCATCCGTTTCCGCCACCACCAATGCCAGCGGCATGCCGCAAAAATGAACGTGGGTGCCGGCGAGAAGTTCTTCATCGGAAATGATCCCGCCGATCTGGTTCTCGCCGGGAATATCTTTTGCGGTGAAGATGCGAACAACACCTTTCATGGCAGCTGCTTCCCGGGTATCCAGTAATCGGATCTTTCCATGTGCTATGGGCGAATCAAAAACCGCCGCATAAAGCGTACCATTCACAAGCGGTATATCATCTATATAGACCGACTCGCCGCGGACATGGGAGTATGTATCAATATTCTTCATTGCATTGAGGCTGCCTATTTACATGTGTTCCGGTTGCAGGGCCGGTCTTTCACCTGGTAACCAGGCCTATCGGACTACTGATATCTGTGTTAGTAAGCGTATGTGCAGGAGAAACGTTCCCGGTAGCCCCGGTATCAAAAACCAGAACCGAGTTTTGTACCGAAACATATATACGACCATTCGCATCCACACTAATACCATAGGGGCTGCTAAACTGGTTAAGCTGAGTACTGGACCCATGTATCATTTGAACAGGAGCTGTATTTCCTGTTTGTCCCTGTGCATAAACGGTTATGCTGGCAGTGTCAAATCCGGATCCGGGTACTCCCCTGTTTACAACAAAGAGTTTTCCCGCATCATCAAAGCAAATATGAGCCGGGTTGGACAGGCCGGTGTTATCTCCGGCGATCATGGCGACAGGAACAGGGTTAAAACCACCACTTGAGTGCGTGTTGAAAATAAGGATCGCGCTGTCAGGAGGATTTGGAATTTGATAAAGTCCGAAAATAAGAGGCAGGGATGAGGTGGCTACGAATAACTGATTGGAGTTAAATGCGATCCCGGTTGGGTTTATCAGTTGTGCCCCGCTCATAACCTGATTCAATGTGGCACCTGTATTCAGGGAGCACTCCAGTACAGTATTTAAATTACTGACCGCAAAAAGAAAACCACCCGAACTGGATCGCCTTGCAAGAGACCCGGGCAGCAAAATTCCTTCCGGGATATTTAAAGGAACCGTCAGAACCGGAACCGCATTTCCGGTTACATTGGGTTCATAGACGGTTATGCTGGGATTGGTTGCAGGCGGATCTCCCAGGTTGGCCACCCACATACGTTTGGAACCATCCAGGGCGATATCAAATGGATTATGCAAACCGGTTGCAGGACCTTTTATGACCCTGGCGGGTATGGGATTAATGGATATGTTATTGGTGCGTTCAAAACCAAGGATACTGTGCCCCCCATATTGGCTAAATACAACTCTCCGGGTGGCAATTCAAGTGTGTCATTTTTTTTGGGACGAAATGCTCTTATCCGGGCGACCCAAAAAAATGTTCCGATCAGTATTATTGCAAGTAAAATCCAAATATAATTTCCATCCGTAATTGCAGCAAGCTGCTGATTTGCAATTCCGCAAAAACAAGAAAAGCTGTCCATAAAAGTGGTTTACTGGTGAAATAATTCAACAACTATTTCCAGGGAAGGCGGACTTCGTGTAACGGAAGCTACTATTTATTTGTGACAGAAACCAACGGTTGGTTACCGGCCCGTGAATAATTTTATAAAATGACTTTTCATCAGTTGACCCAGCAATAAAGTTTTATATTCCTTTGATCCTCTTGCATCGCTGATGGGTGATATCTCTGTTTGCATTATGGCGATTGCAAAAGCAATTGTTTCTTCGTTTACGCTCTTTCCCTGCAGGTACCGGGAAGTCTTTTCCAGGTACAACGGCACAGGCCCCACCCCACCCGCCGATAAACAGGCTTTTTCGATCATGTCACCATTCGTGATTACCGAGAAGGCCGAATTCACGCTGGCGATATCCAGGTGGGTACGCCTGCTCACTTTTTC
>JBGATE010000049.1:0-16032 GCA_044229375.1 Chitinophagaceae bacterium | reverse complement strand
CATCATCATAAATTATTACAGGACACCGGGTACGAAGAGCCGGCTGGTTAACCGGCTGATCAGTTAGTAGTTAAACACCGGCAATTCCTGCAGAAATGGATGAGTTGAATAGAACGAACACGGCCAAGCAGAGTTTACAGCATCCGTCTCTCCGGGCGGAGGACATTGACCGGGATGAACTTTTATTCGGGTGAAGCCGCCAGTTTCAGCACAGCCTTTTTCCTTGTAAGAAAATTGAAGAGCACGAGGGCCACCGGCAGGAAGAGCAGCGTCGCGATCATTGAATTCCGGTAAAAAGGAAGAGCCGCTTCATAGCAGGTCATGAGTCCCCCGAAACTTTTGGGATACACAATAGGGGAAGAACCCTGCCAAACCATAAAATTGGATACCAGGAAATATACAGTAGGTGCAGCGATGCCTCCGGCAAGCAAATTACCGTAATGGCGGCCCTTCAGGATCCAGCCTAATAAGGTGGCCGATAAAAGCAAAAGATAATTTTTCCACTGGCCTTCATAGAAACCAGCGTAGGGAAAAAGATCCTGTGTATACAGGAACTGTATTACCGCGTCGCTGATGAACAGCGCCAGGAGCGGAAGCATGAAAGACATGTCCTTTTGACGAATGATCATTCCCGCAAAAAGCGCGATGGCGATCACGGGGGAGAACCCGGACCAGTCGAGGTCGGGGCCAAAGAAATATTTGCAAGCCGTTGCCAGCGCCACCAGCACTGCGGTAAAAAGAATTAACCGTCCGTTTATCTTCATAAAAAAGCGATTGAATAAGGAGCAAAAATAACTGAATTGGCCCAATTGACAGGTCTATTTATTAACGCCTGTTAATTGCCCATAGCGGTGCCTGAAAGCTGACCGGTACCGGTGAAGGCCCTGAAAAGTGTTGAGCCCGAAGCCAGGCCCGTTATACTATAATTGGTTCCGGCGATTACGGCGGCAGCCGGTTGACCGTTTTTCAGAACAAGACCTTCTTTATCCAGGCGAATCTCCCCTTCGGTCAGCAGCAGTATCTCCGCGGATCCGGCCCTCAGCTGCAGCATTTTATTTTTTCCCAGTTCTATTTTTTCAAGCCTGAAATCCCGTGCCGGTGTTTTATAATAAAGCTGCTCCCTGTTCAGTTGCTCGCCGCTTAGTATCTCCGGGTAACAGGCCTCGCATTTTACCAGTTTCAGCAATTCCCTGACATCGATATGTTTGGTGGTTAGCCCGCCCCGTAAAACATTATCCGAACCCGCCATGATCTCCACATTCTGTCCTTCCAGGTATGCATGCGGCACCCCGGGAGCCTGGAAAATGCCCTCCCCTTTTTTCAGATGCACCAGGTTGAAAAGGTAGATGGAAAAGATCCCGCGGTCATAAGATCCATCCTTTGTAAAAGTTGCGGCAGCCCTTGCCGCCCAGAAATCCTCGTCGTACCTGTCTGGTTCGCCGTCTTTATAAACAGATGAAATATTTTCGATAAGGGGTCGCAGGATCCTGTCCGTTTCATCCTGCGGCATCTCCATGACATGCCGGTAAAGGCCTTTATAACCGGATTCATTGAATACAGGAAGTAACTCGCGCAACTCCACGACATTCAGCAAGGTGTAAGTCATTTCTTCCGGTGGTTTAAATCCGTGCAACAGCCAAAAATCACTGAGGGCCACCATCAGTTCCGGCTTATGGTTATCATCCCGGTAATTCCGGCCTGGCGCATCGAGGGGGATACCGGCCTGATTCTCCCGATCAAAACCTTCCGCGGCAGCTTCACGGCCAGGATGAACCTGGATGGAGAGCATGTCTTTTACATCAAGTACTTTGATCAAAAAAGTAAGCGGGCCGGTAAGATCCACCAGTGCTTTATCGCCTTCCTTGCTGTGCAAAACAGCGCTGCCAAGCGGATGAACACCCATCCAGTATTCGGCAAAAGGCCGGTTCTCTTTGTTTTCCACACCGAGTAAATGAGGAATGAAACGGGTGCCGCCCCAGTCGTAATGTTTGACCACTCCTTTCAACGGATAAATGCCGGACATGAATTAAATTCGTTTGGTGAAGTAAAGATAATGCATGGCACTGCATAATGAACTGGGGAAGGAAGGGGAAGAACTGGCAGCGAAATGGCTTTCAGCGCATGGCTACACGATCTTGCACCGTAACTGGCGCTATTCCCACCTGGAAATTGATATGGTGGCAACGAAAGGAAAATTCCTTCATTTCATCGAAGTCAAAACCCGGTATTACACTCCTTTCACCCATCCCGAAGACAACGTGACAAAAAAGAAATTCAGGAAATGGCAACTTGCGGCTGACGAATTCCTGTTTCAGCATCCCGGGCACCAGTGGATACAATATGACATTGTCGCTGTTACGATGTACGGGAATGGAAAAGCGGAGTGTTTTCTGATTGAAGACGTGTTCCTGTGAGGTGAGTGGTGAATGGTGAATAGTGAATAGTGAATAAGTTCACTATTATCTCGGGTAGTTTACAGCTTACTAGCTTAAGATAGGGATAGGAATATCGATGCGATATACAGTTTTACATCGTATGCATGTACAGCCAGGAAGTTTTTTTTAAATGTAATCAGATATACGCAACAGCCAATGGTTGTGATATTTATTCTTAAAAGAACCCATTCACCATTCACTATTCACTATTCACTATTCACCACTCACCACTCACCATTCACCATTCACCATCGACCTCTCCATCTTCTCCACCAATCTGTAAGTAGCCGGACAAAGATCCACATTCTGCTTATGGACATGCACGAAATCCACGAACCTTTTGGAAAGGTGCGGGAAACCGGCGCAATCGGCCGGTCGTATTTCGTAAATGGAGCACATATTGGTCTTCAGGTCGAGGAACTGGCAGGGTTCTGTTTTGTTCATCCAGTCCCTGTCACCGCCCCTTTCCCTTTTCAGCCATTTTGCCTTAAAGGCATCTACCGTCATATTGAAATGCGCCGAGATCCTTTTGAGGTCTTTCGGTGTGTAGGTAGGTGTCATGGTCCTGCAGCAGTTGGCACAGGTAAGGCAATCGGTTTCCTGCCAAACTTCCTTTTCAAGTACGGCGATCTTTTTATCCAGCGCTTTGGGCGGATCTTTCTCCAGTTTGCTCAGGAAGCGGCGCATCCGGCTTTTCGCGGTACGGGCCTTTTGACGGAAGGAACGGAGGTTAACGGGTAGTATCTTGCTCATGCGCCCGAAGATAATGATCAAATTGTTTCACCGAGCAACCCTAAATAAATTCCGCTACCGGTAACGGGCTTTGTTTATTTTTGTTTTACATCAAAACGAACAACATGCGACTCCTTTTGATCCCGGCCGCTTTTATCGTACTGGCGCTTTCATTGGCCGCCTGCAAGTCTGCATCTTCCCCAAAAACATTCTGCGATACCGCCTGCCTGAAGGATACGATCAAATTCACTGGCGAGCATGCCCTGCGTCCTTATGTATATATAGCACCAGCGGACTGTAAACCTGCCAGCATCATCCGCAGCCACGGAGCAATGGGCGAAAGCCTTATGACCGATTTTGGCTTTGGCTCCGTATCAATCAATCCGGGGTTCGTGCGCTGTATCTTCAGTGACACCGCCTATGCCTGCCTGCTTTTTAACGACTGCATGACCGGAAGGGGCTACCAGGTAAAACTTCCCTTCAACAAGACCGGCACCATCAGCAGGAGAAGCAGCGGGATCAACAGCATAGACCCGAAATTCGCGGTGGCGGGAAATATGATCGCCTATACCGACCGGGGTAATATCTATGTGGAAGAGGTCAGTTCCGGGAAAAAAGCCATGATGACTTTTGGAAAAGGGCTGGATATCGACTACGATGCCATTCATGAATTCATCGATACCGTAAATGTGACCAGCGATCGGATCTGGGTTCGTGTTAAAATAGATGAGAAGTGGACGGAGCTGGAAAAGAAAATTGTACTGGAATAGTTAACTGGTTAATTAGATAATTAGTTGATTGGTTAATTGGGTCCCTGGTGCATAGGTTACAATTGTTTGTATAGACTCTGAAAGGATAGATTTTTTCGCCCGGGCTAAAAAGCTTAAAAAAAAGGAAGGGAAATTGGTGCATTAGAGCCTAATTAACCAATCAACTAATTAACCAATTAATACCATATGTGGGAGGCGTATAAAAAAGGCTTCAAAGCCTACCTGCAGCTCGAACGATCCCTTTCGGCCAATTCCGTAGAGGCTTACCTGCGGGATATTGAACACCTTACCGTCTTCCTGCAGGAAAAAGGCAAACTGAAAAACCCTTCGGAGATCACCCTGAAAGACCTGCAGCAGTTCATCAAATGGATTGCTGAATTAAGCATGTCGGATACTTCGCAGGCCAGGATCATCTCCGGTATACGTGCCTTTTATAAATACTGCCTGCTGGAGGATATTACGAAGACCGACCCCACCACCCTGCTGGAAGCGCCCAAATTAAAAAGGTCGCTCCCTGACACCCTGAGTTTTGAAGAAATTGAAAAAATGATCGCAGTTATTGACCTCAGCAAACCCGAAGGCGGGAGGAACAAGGCCATCCTGGAAACGCTGTACAGTTGCGGTTTGCGGGTGAGCGAGCTGACCGGGATCCGCATTTCACAACTCTACCTGGATGTGGGATTTATCCGGGTAACGGGCAAGGGCGACAAAGAAAGACTGGTGCCCATCGGCAGCAGCGCGGTTAAGTATATCAATATTTACAAGAATACGATCCGGGTGCATATCACCCCCCTGAAAGGGAACGAGGATATCCTTTTCCTCAACAAGCGGGGCGGTAAATTATCCCGGGTAATGATCTTTTATATCATCCGGGACCTGGCGGTGAAAGCGGGTATCAGGAAAACCATTTCCCCGCATACGTTCCGTCACTCCTTCGCCACCCATCTCGTGGAAGGCGGGGCCGACCTGCGGGCCGTACAGGAAATGCTTGGACATGCCAGTATCACCACTACGGAGATCTATACACACCTTGACCGGGAGTTTTTAAGGAAAACGCTGGAGCAATTCCATCCAGGTTTTAAGCCCTGATCGTTTCGGTTTCGTTGTACTATCTTGGCAGCCTAGGGTAAATAAAGAAACAGAAGGGAGTTCCGTAAAAACGGAACTCCGTCAATCACTAACCGGCTGTTAAATGATCAGTTATTGCCCTTCTGATGCTGCTGCATCGAGAATTGCATATCCTTATGGATGGAAAGTATCAGTAAACAGGTGGCGGTACAGAAGACCGGGCTGGTAATGCAGTGGTGGCCGTTCCAGCTCCCGTCGTTATTCTGGATATTCACCAGCTTCCCGCTCATCATATCATACCATTTTTTCCAGTTGTCCCCGCCCTGCATCAGCATGCTCTCCCCGGTCATCAGGAAACTCATGAATTCCTCCCCGCCATTATTGCCAAACCCGCTCATGACATCCTCCCTTACGGATTGTTCCTGCGATGCCTTGTTGATTGAATAGGCCGTTACCAGTTGTTTGGCCTCGGGCAGGTCAATCCCGGCCTGGCGGAGATTCTCCTCTGTAATTTTATTGTCCTTGATTTTCCCCTCTCTCTTTGCTTTATCAACCAGGTCCTGCGCCCTTTTGGATTCTTTGGCGCTGGCACGGGTGGTGCTCGACAAACCGTACAGCATTACACCGGCTGCCTTATCCGTGACCGCCGAATTGGTATTCGTATTGAAATTGCCGTTCTGGTAGTCCCGGCTTCTCTTCATCACCTCCTTATCCACTTTACGACCGACATCATCGGCGCTTTCCAGCGCGTTATTGGCAAGAGCGGATTGCAGCACCGGCGCCCAGCCACCGTCTTTCCAGCTTCCGTCCTTGTCCTGCCCGCTCTGTATCCTTGCCACACATTTATCCAGCGCTTTCTCCACCCTCTTCTTTAACTGCGCATCCGCGATTTCATAGCGGAGCAGGTTCGTGAAGAACTGTGCGGTGAGTATCACATCGATGTTCCTTCCGAGCTTGATCTGCGGCTGGGTATTGGTCAGCAATGTCAGGTATTGCTGGTTATCGGGACATTCTTCCACGGTCTTCAGCAGGAAATCAGTCGCCTTTTTTAAATTCTTTGAATAATCACCCTTTGCCAGGGTATTATCCGTGCGTAACAGCGACATCGCGACGAGCGCGGAAGTGGCTGGATCGCTTGGTACGGCATGGGGATCCGTCACATTCTGGTTGTAATGGCTGCCGGCACCCCAGCCCCCGTCATTTCCCTGTGCCCTGCCCATCCACTCCAGGCCCCGTTTCACCGATGCGTCAACCTTTTCCGGCGTTTTGAATGTACTGATCCCTTTCCCTTCCTGCGTAGTGTCCAGCCCGAGTATGGTCTTCATTACACAGACGTGGTTCATGTCGGGATTGTTACAGCATCGTATCACATCACCGTTCTCTGTTCTATCAACTGAAACGGTAGCGAGCAACCCGGCTACGGCGAGGGCTGACGCGGACAGCAGTGCATTTCTTTTCGGCAATAAAAATTTCATGGCATTTGTTTTAAAGGTTAAAAAAGACTTGACTGCCGGGAGTGATAAATGTTGGATGTTGGATGTTAGATGTTGGATGTTGGATGCTAGATGTTGGATGATGAATGTCGAAGTCAATTTCTGCAGTTCGATATTCCTTGTTCCTCTGATCTGCATTCACCTGGACCCGTCATCTGCCCGGGGTTCGGGTTTTGATTTGGCGAGCAGTTGGGCGCTTTCCACCAGTCGTATGAATTCAGAACGGTAGCCTTCCTCATCGCTGCCTTTGGAATTACGGGCAAGACTGATTACACTTTCATACGAAGCTGCAGACTTGAATTCGGAGCTTCTCAGGATCATCCCGAACTGTGCCACTGCCGCAGCGAAACGGAAGTTCCCGGATGTTCCGGTTATGGCAACACGGTTATCCTTTACAGGATGCTCCATCAGTTTGCTGACATCGCCATCCGGTGCCTTGTAACGGAATTTTACCGTCATGATCTCATCGTTATGGGATGATTTACTTAAGGGGGTGATATTGGACTGGTATTTCAGCGAATCCACTTTCTGCAGGAAGCTGCTCTTCACTCCCACCGGGATCACTTCATAAAGAGCCGTTACGGTATGGCCGCTGCCCAGTTCGCCCGCATCTTTTTTGTCATCATTGAAATCCTCTTTGGCAAGCATCCGGTTCTCATAACCGATCAGGCGGTAGCCCTGTACTTTCGCGGGGTTGAATTCCACCTGCAGTTTCACATCTTTAGCAATGGTGAACAGCGTTCCTCCAAATTCATTCACCAGCACTTTTTTAGCTTCTGTGATACCATCGATGTAAGCATGGTTACCATTTCCCTTATCCGCGAGTTTCTGCATCTTCGAATCCTGGTAATTGCCCATCCCATAGCCCAGCACGGTCAGGAACACGCCCCCCTTTCTTTCCTGTTCTATCAGTCTTTCCATGGCATCGTCGCTGCTTTCGCCCACATTGAAATCACCATCGGTGCATAGTATGACACGGTTATTCCCTTTTTTCATAAAATTCTCCCCGGCAACCCTGTAGGCAAGTTTGATACCCGCGCCGCCGGCAGTGGATCCACCGGCTTCCAGTTTATCAATGGCATCCTTGATCTTTGTTTTTTCGGCCCCGCTGGTGGGAGGCAGCACTAAACCGGCCGCACCCGCATACACCACGATCGAGATCATGTCTTCCTGGCGCAACTGGTCCACCAGTATTTTCATGGAAGACCTGACCAGCGGCAATTTCTCCGCGCTTTGCATGGAACCGGATACGTCGATCAGGAAGACAAGGTTTGAAGGCGGCAAATTTTCCGTGGGGATTTTCTTTCCCTGCAATCCGATCAGCACAAGTTTATGATCCTTGTTCCAGGGCGCATCGGAGATCTCTGTATTGATGGAGAAGGGTTCATCATTGGTTGGCTGGGGATATTCATACTTGAAATAATTCACCATTTCTTCGATACGAACGGCACCGGCGGGCGGTAACTGGCTATTATTCAGAAAGCGGCGGATATTGCTGTAAGAGGCGGCGTCCACATCAATGGAAAAAGTGGAAAGCGGGTTATCCGCAACTTTCAAAAACCGGTTTTCGGTGATCCGGTCATAGCCCTCGCGGTTGAAGTCAGCTATCTCACCATCCCCGTTCCCGTAATATCTTTCATCATGAACGGCCTGGTAGGTTGAAGTCAGGGGTGCAGCCCCTATATACCCTCTCCCATTATCCATTTTTTTAGTAGCCATCCCCCTGATAAGGACTTCGGTCCGTGTAACATTTACTTTCTTCATTACAACATTGATCACGGATTTTCCATTGATTTCGATCTCTACAGAAATATGATCGGGAGATGAAAAAACAAGTTTAGCGGACCCGCCGGGTGCTGTTACCCTGTAAAAACCTTTTACATCGGCGGATGCACCTGTAGTGGTGCCTTTTACCCGAACTGTCGCATAGGACACAGGGTTACCTGTTTCATCCGTAATGTTTCCGGATACAGTGTGTGTTTTGACCGGGCGAAAGGCGAGCACGATCAGCACTACAGGCATGATCATAAAAAGAATACGTTTCATAAAATAAGTTTTTTGAGTTTAAACGAGTACTGCATACCGGGATGCGGGTATATATGAGATTGCATAAAAAAGCTCAGCGGATTTTTATTTTACACGAACATCATTCGCGCTATCCATTTCGAAATAATTGCTCAACAACAACGGGTATTGGCTGCAATTCTGACGAATCCTAAAAAAAAGTGAATGTTTACTGTTGGGTATGCACGGGGAATTGCAATGCTGGCAATCGTGCGTGCTTTTTTAGTTTAACAAACCGGGAGTTTGCTTCGGCAAAGCCTTGCAAGCCTGATTATAATTACATGATTTCCTCCTGGCTTTGCCTCGCAAGTATTATTTGCTAATTTTACCCATTGGCTTTTATCCGGAACATAAACCACAGCACACTAACCGATAAGGAACTGGTAGTTCTTTATAAGGGATCGGGCGACATGGCCGTACTGGGCGAACTCTACCAGCGGTACATGGACCTTGTCTATGGCGTATGTCTTAAATATTATAAGGACCCCGAAACCGCCAAAGACAGCGTGATGCAGATCTTCGAGGAACTGGTATCCAAGCTGAAAAAGCACGAAGTGGATAATTTCAAAGGCTGGCTGCACCAGGTGGCCAAAAATCACTGCCTGATGCAGCTCCGGACGCCGCGGAATATGAAAACCGTTGAGTTCAAGCCCGAATTTGTGCAATCGGAGGAAAATGTGCATCTGAATGGTGTGTTCGAAAAAGAGGAGAATTTCAAAAAACTGGAACACTGTCTCGGAACACTGACAGAAAAACAGCGGGAGGCGATAAAGCTCTTTTACCTGGACGGAAAATGCTATAACGAGATCACGGAGCTAACCGGGCAGGACTGGAACCAGGTGAGGAGCCTGATTCAGAACGGAAGGAGGAATTTGAAGAACTGTATGGAAGAACGAAAAAAAGCAGAAATGCCAGATGGCAACAAATAATAACATAAAACAATTCACCGCTGCGGATATTGAAAAATATCACAAGGGCCTGCTTTCTGCCAAAGAAAAGCATGACCTGGAGAAAGCGGCCCTCGATGATCCCTTCCTGGCGGATGCCCTGGAAGGTTATGCTTTTGCAGGGTCAAATGTTAGCGGCGACCTGGCAGATCTGAAGAAGAGACTCGGCACCAGGGCCGGATCTGCCAAAATGGTACAAATGAAAGGCAGCCGGAACAACCTCTCCCCCTTTATGCGCGCTGCAGCCATCCTCATTATCCTTGCATCCGCGGGTTTACTGGTTTACCAGTTTGCATTTAATCAAAAAGATACCGGGCTGGCGGAAGTAAATTCTACCGCAACAGTAAAAGAAGAAGTGAGAGCCTCCGGAAACGATACCCTGCGCAATATTCCTGCCGAATCCCGGCAGGAAACTGACCTTGCCGGCACCGGCAAAGGCAATAAAGACAAGCCAGCCGGAACTGAAGCGGCACCCAACGGGTTGACAGGTAAAGATGCAAAAGAGAACGCAGCGCTGAAAGATATTGCAGCTGAAAAGACCGATGAAGCCGTGGCCGTTACCAGTGACATCAAATCACTGCCGGCAGGCGAAATTCCTGCCACGGGTGCCCCGGCAAAACCCGTAACCACCACAACCGTTCCTGCAGGTGCTGCCGGTAAAGTCGCGGATAAGGAATATGCCGGGGAAGAAACCAGGACCAGGGCCGCAGTAGCCAAAAAGCAGGAAACGGATAATGACCTTGCCAGGAAAAGGGCCACCCAGCAACCCGATGATTCAAGGGGTAACAGGGACCTTGCCACCAACCGCCAGGCCGATGACAAGTATTACCGCAACCAGGCCATGAATACTTTCCGTGGACGTGTGACAGATGCTTCCAATGTGGGTCTGCCTTTTGCAAATGTTACCAATACCCGGGATAACGTGGGGACGTATACGGATGCCAACGGAAATTTTATACTCACCTCTACGGACTCCGTGCTCAATGTACAGATCCGTTCCCTGGGATATGATAACAGTACGATCCAGCTGAGAAATAATATAACCGGTAATAACGTGGTGATGCAGGAAGACCGCAGCAACCTTTCCGAAGTGGTAGTAAGCAATAAGAAACCCAATGCGGCCGCCCGTTCCAGGGACAACAACCGTCAACTGATCGAGCCGGAGCCCGCAGACGGCTGGGAGAAATATGACAGCTACCTCGCCAATAACCTGAACACCCCTGAAGATTTCAGTCAACAAAAGACCAATACCGGTAATTCAGTGGAGCTATCCTTCGAAGTGGACAAGACCGGTGAGCCCGTCAATATCCGTATCGAAAAATCCCTTTGTTCTTCCTGCGACAAAGAAGCCATCCGCCTCATCAAAGAAGGCCCGAAATGGAAACGCAATGCCAGTAAAAAAGGCAGGACGACCGTTACTATTCAGTTCTGAGTTCTAAGTTCAGAGTTCAGAGCCGGTCTCCTAAAGCAATCATTTCCCTTTTTTTCAATAGGGTTCCATCGTGAATAATCAATCCCTTAACCGGGGAAAGAAAAAGTAAACTCATCATTATAAGCGACCTGCTGTGGATTGAAGAATGTAGAAGGTTGACTCTGAACTCCGAACTCCGAACTCTGAACTCTGAACTCTGAACTCTGAACTCCGAACTCCGAACTCCGAACTCCGAACTCTTCCCTTACCTTTGCTTTCTCTAAAAAAACCATTTATGAAGAAACTATTATTATCAGCCATGGCACTTTTCAGCCTGCTGATCACAGAAGCACAACCACTAACTACCCCCCAGGCCAGTCCTACGCAAACGATGAAACAGAATTTCGGGCTGTCCAGCATCGAATTGTCCTATTCCCGCCCGGGCATCAAGGGCCGTACGGTCTTTGGAGACCTGGTACCATTCGGGAAAGTTTGGCGTACCGGGGCCAATAATGCCACGATCCTCACTTTCGGGGATGATGTAACGATCGGCGGTACCAAGATCCCTGCGGGCAAATATGGCCTGCTGACCATCCCGGATGCAAAAGAGTGGACGATCATCATCAGCAAGCAAACCGATGTGACCAGCCCGGATGCCTACAAACAGGACCAGGACATGGTAAGAGTAAAGGTCAGCCCCTTTACGTTGCCTTTCCCGATAGAAACCTTTACCATGAGCTTTGATGATGTGAAAAGCAACAGCTGCAGCCTGGGTATCATGTGGGACAAAACCTATGTGGCCCTGCCCATCACAACAGATGTTGATTCAAAAGTGATGAAGTCGATCGATAACATCATGAATAAGGATAACAAACCTTATTACGGCGCCGCTTCTTATTATTTTGACAATGACAAGGACCTGAACCTGGCGCTTGCCTGGATCAACAAGGCCACGGAAGCCTCTCCCAACGCGCAGCCCTGGGTACATACCCTGAAAACAAGGATCCTGGCGAAATTGGGTAAAAAAGAGGAAGCCCTGGCCGCTGCCAAAAATGCGATCCGGATCGCGAACGAGACCAAGTTCCCCGAATTCGCAAAACAAAATGAAGATATCATCAAGACATTGAAATAAAGGATCCGCAAGTATTCGGAGACCCTGCTTTCCCACTTATTAACGGGAAGCAGGGTTTTCTTTTTTCCCGAAACCCGATTGCAGCAGGAGGCTGAAGAAAATTACGCCAAAGGCACCGATCGGGTTGAGCCAGAGAAAACCCATTTTAAAAATCCCGATACGGGTTAAAATAAAGACGGTCAGCACCAGCAGTTCCGCCAGCACGGCAGCCCAGAACACCACATGGCCATTCCGGATCCCGGGAATAAAGAAAGCTACCAGGAAAACACCCAGTATTACGCCGTAAAAAAGGGAGCCAAGCACATTCACCGCTTCGATCAGGCTGTTGCCGATATTATATGTGAACATGGCGACGATGATACAGAAGATACCCCAGGCCAGGGTGTATATTTTGGAAAGCTGGTACTCATCCTCGCCGGTCTCTTTCTTACGGGTGAACCGTTTATGAAAATCCACCATCGAAGAAGAAGCAAGGGAATTAATAGCGGCCGCGATACTACCCCAGGATGCCAGGAAGATAATGGCGATCAGCAGGCCAACCAATCCCATCGGCAGGTTATCGACCACAAAGCGAAGGAAAATGTAATTGGTGTCATTCCCGTCGCCCCCCACTTCTTTTGTATTCAGCCAGCCCTTTACTTTATTCCGCAAACTGTCAGAACTTTTTTGCAGGCTCCTGAGCTCATTCATCGAAGCCGACGCTTCATCACTTGCTTTCGTGTCAGACGCGGCGGAAAATGCCAGTACAGCTTTTTCCTTTTTGAGCGCGATTGATTCATATTGCCGGTTTACCAGCATGAAGGAGTCTTTGTATGCAGATTGCTCCAGCTTTCTCACCTGCACCTCATTGAAAAAGATAGGCGCCTTGTTGAAAAGATAAAAAGTGAAGACCAGCGCCCCGATCAGCAGGATCGCAAACTGCATCGGCACTTTCACCAGGCCGTTCATCAGCAACCCCATCCGGCTTTCCCGGAGGGATTTAGCCGTAAGATACCTGCCTACCTGGCTCTGGTCCGTTCCGAAATAAGAAAGCGCCAGGAAGAAACCGCCGATCACGCCGCTCAGCAGGTTGTACTGGTCGCTCCAGTTAAAAGTACCGTTCTCAAAACCCGTGGTGATCACATTCAGTTTACCCATTTTCCCGCTCACTTCAAGGGCATCGGTGAAACTCACATTCGCGGGAAGCATATTCACTACCATATAGCCGGCCAGGAACATACCGGTGAAAATGATGATGAGCTGCAACTGCTGGGTATAGGCCACCGCTTTGGCACCCCCGCTCATCGTATAGATGATCAGCAGTCCGCCCATGAGTAAATTGGTATAATAGATATTCCAGCCAAATAAGGAAGACAGGATGATCGAAGGAGCAAAGACGCTGATCCCGGTTGACAATCCCCGTTGCAGCAGGAATAAAAAAGAAGTGAGCGTCCTGGTCTTGTTGTCAAACCGTGATTCCAGGTACTCATACGCGGTATATACTTTCAGTTTCCTGAAAATGGGAACGAAGAAGATACAGATCACCACCATCGCAAGGGGAATACCAAAATAATATTGTACAAACCGCATCCCGTCGGTATAGGCTTGACCGGGGGCGGACAGGAAAGTAATGGCGCTGGCCTGTGTGCCCATGATGCTCAGCAAAACAAGACCCCAGGGCATACTCCGGTTGGAGAGAAAATAACCATCGAGGTTATGGGAGGTTCGGCTCTTATACAGGCCATAGGAAATAATGGCCAGCAGCGTTACGATCAGCACTATCCAGTCGAGCTGACTCATACCTTATGCAAACTTTTTGGTAAACAATGAGAAAAGTACGATCAGCAGCACCAGGAAAGCGATCACCAGTACATACCAAACCGTCCAGGACCGGAATAAAGGGGCCTTATCGTGCTGCTGCTTTTGCATACTATTTACGGGTCATTCTAACCCAGCCGGAAAGGGCGATCAGGATACAGAATACTAACCCGATCATGAGTCCGATCCTGATCCTTTTTATCAGGACACCGATGATCAGACCGAATACAATGGCAAAAATATATGCCACTTCTCCCTTTCGCAGTCCTTTTTTATTTTCCGTCATGCTCTTATGGTCAATCGTTGATCCCACCGGAGGTATCAGAAGCTTTTTCGCTGGTTCAGGGCGATGATATTCGCCAGTAAACGGAAAGCGCCTGTCACCCCGGCCGGCAGCTCCCGGAAGAAAACCAGCCCGGTATAGGTAAACCATCCCTTCCCGTATTTGGCGACCAGCAGGCTGCCGTCATCCGGCTTCTCACCCGGATCGGCCATGGCGATCAGTTTATCAAATTTACCCGTTGAATCGCTGCCATGATAGATACTTCGTTCCTGTATCCATCCCTTGAAATCATCACCTGTGATCTTATTGGGAAAATTGAATACCTGGTGCTCGGGTTTAAGCAGGGTAACGGCTGCGTTCTCATCCGTTATCCTTGTACGGGTGATCGTGAACGGGTAAGGACCAATCTTTGCCCTTACGGGCCCGATATTGCTGCTGGTATTGTACTGAACGATCAGGTTGCCGCCTTCCTGAACATATTTCATCAGCTTGTCATAGTAGTTGTTCATCCAGCTATGGGTATTATAGGCCCTCACCCCGGTAATGATGGCATCGAACTGGTTCAGGTTATTCTTTGCAAGCTCCTTATTGCCCAGTAAAACCACTTCAAACCCCATCTGCTCCAGCGCTTCGGGAACTTTATCGCCGGCACCCGTGATATAACCGATCTTCTTTCCATAGGTCTTTAATTCCAGCTTCCGGTTATGCACTTCGGTGATCGTAAAATAACTGATGAAGGGAATATGATCATACTTCACTTCTTTCATTCCCACATGATAAAGGTCCTTGCGGCCGTTGTTGGCATCCACGGCGAAGTAATATTCGTTATCCCGGTTGGCCCGGATGGAATAACTCACCGGAATGCTCTTATTCTTCTCTTCAAAAACAACCTTACCCGGGCTATATTCCACTTTCACCTCATCCGGGTGTTCGCGGCCCACGCCATCCAGAAAGGTCTGAAACCCTTTTTTCTTACCGGTCAGGGTAAGCACACCCGTAAAATTGTTATTGTCCTTTGTGATCTTAACGGTCTCATCGGGTGAGATCAGCACAGGAGGAATGACCACCAGGGGCTGGTACAGTTCACCTTTCACCGGATCGGTGAACTTGTATTTCACCGGTCTTTTGAAACTGAACAATTCGCCGAATATTTTCACCTGTATATCGGCGGTATAGGCCGGTTCGGGATCGGGCCTGCCGATCAGCTGCTGGTCGGTTATATTATAATAACCCTCTTCCATCTTGCGGGCCAGCCAGTAGGGTTGCGTAATGGGTTTGCCG
Organism: Chitinophagaceae bacterium; assembly: GCA_044229375.1. GTDB lineage: Bacteria > Bacteroidota > Bacteroidia > Chitinophagales > Chitinophagaceae > JJ008. The sequence continues at coordinate 619 of JBGATE010000049.1, read as the reverse complement.
GGCGGGATGTAAATGGTTTTTGCAAAACTGAGATTCCTGTTCTTCTCCAGTTTCCGTGTAAAACTGCTGTCAAAATCATCCAGGATCACCCGTTGTAAAACAGCATCCGGCCCCAGCCGGTTATTGAAGAAGAAATTGAAACGGAGGGAATCGGTTTGCACGGCATACTGTTCGGAAGTGGTTACATCCAGGAAAAGGCCGCTGCATTGCGCGATCAGCTGACGAACTTCATTTGATTTTTGTGTTTTCCAGTAACTGTCGGGCAATTCATTTATTTTTTTATACAGCCCCACCAATCCCTCAACGGAATTCTCCGGGTGTAACAGGTCGAACTGTTTCGTGATATTGCCGATGATCGCAGCAATGGGTTCGCCGCCGGGAACTCTCTTCCATGTCAGTTCAATCCCATCCATCAGGTCATTCACCGGCTGGTCGCCCTTGGTGGATTTGAAATACTCCAGTGATTCACCCCGGGTTGCCGGCACTCCAAAACCCTGGCTCTTATGCTGGCTGTGGCTTTCGGCGGATATCTCGCCATAGCTTTTTCCCAGTAATGGGTTGTAACCGCCCACATCCACTTTGAACTGATCTTCCCGGGTGGTATTGGTACCTCCAAAGT
>JBGATE010000048.1:9457-16095 GCA_044229375.1 Chitinophagaceae bacterium | reverse complement strand
CATCTACGACGGCGACCCTGCCGGTGTAAAAGCCGCCCTGCGCGGGCTGGACCTTGCCCTGGAGGAAGGGTTGAATGTGAAACTGGTACTGGTACCGGATAACGAGGACCCCGACAGTTACGTGAACAAGTACGGGGCCGCCGCATTCCGCGAACTGGTGGAGAAGAACAAGAAGGATTTTATCCTGTTCCAGCTGGAAGTGGCACTGAAAGACGCAGGCAATGACTCGGTCAGGAAAGCGGAAGTGGTGAACCGGATCGCGGAGACCATTTCAAGGATCAATAAGGCGGAGGATTTTACCCGGCAACAGGATTATATCCGGCAGTGCGCCGGTTTGCTGAAGATCGATGAAGCGGGGATGCATACGCTGGTGAATAAGTTCATCCGCGACAGGATCAGCGCGCAGGAAAGAAAACAGCCTTTTGAAGAGGCCCGGCAGATCGAGAAGAATGCCCGCCAGGCAGCCGCAGGAGAATATGATGACGCCACATTCAGCCTTTTATTCAAAGATGAACTCCAGGAAAAGGAAGTGGCCAGGATGCTGCTGGAATACGGGATCAAAAAATGGGACGATAACAAATCGGTGGCGGATTATATTTTTGAAGAGATGGTGGATGAAAGCCTGCTCGATAACAAAGACGTCCTGCACCTGCTCACTGTTTTCCGGGATGCCTACCAGTCCGGACCGGGAACCATAACCCCCAACTATTTCATATACCATCCCGATCAGCGTGTCAGCAGCTTTGCCGTTTCCCTGCTGAATTTTCCCTATGAGGAAAGTGACCACTGGCGGAGGGAATTCAGCCAGTCCACCGGCTACCAGCAGCAACTCTTTGAACAATCCTACGAGGATTTCATGCAAACGGTGGCAAAGGACAATGAGGACCGGCTGATGGGGTTCCTGAAAATGGATGAAGAGAAAACCAACGAAACGGTGGAATCGGCGGTCACCTATTTAAAGCTCCGGAAGATCAAACGAATGCTGCTGGAAAACCAGCTCGATATGGAAAAGGAGCATACCCAGGAAGAATTCAGCATGTTGCACAGTACGCATGAACACCTGAAAAAAATGGAGATGAGCCTGACCAGGAAATCCGGGGCGGTTATTGTGAAATAATTGCTTCCAGCAGCATATCACTGTAAGAAACGGAGATAAGATCCTCCTCCGCGATCCGGAAAACTGAACGGTAGTGATCACATTGTGCCTGCAATGCTTTCACGGGCAGATCCCGTAGCAGGTTCCCGGCTTCTATTTCAACAAAAGCCCCCAGGCCCCGTACTTCATCAAGATGGAATTTAACATTCCCGATATAATAGATCTCCCTTTTTTTTTGTACCACCACTTTGATCCCTACGGATTGCGCCAGGGCCTCCTTTAATCCCTCCGCATCGTCCACTTTCACCAGTTTGAAAAAGGAATTTTTCGGCCCGGCCTGGTTTGCTCTTTCATAATAAATAAGGTTGTTCTCAATATTCCCTTCCCGGAGTTTGAGACGCCCGTTCGGAACATTGAAATAGGTATCCGTTTGCAGGTCGGTTCCCCTGAATTCCGCCTGCTGATCCAGTAAATAGTTACGGATGAACCCGGCCCTTTCGGTGCTGTCGGTATTCCTGTCAGGAACCAGGCGTGCTTTTATTTCAACGTTGATGAACGACATACCCTAAATGTATAAATAAAAAAGGTTTGCCGGAACCGGCAAACCTAATACGTTTGAGTACACTGGTTGCTTACTCCGCCATGGCGGTTGCTTGTCTTTTCCGGCTGTGCACCACATCTTCGCCCCGCTGCATTTCGCAACGGGTAAACCGCATGGCCGTCCATACATGGTCCAGTTCGATCCGCTCAGTACTTGCATAACCTTCGCAGGTCAGGCGGTTCCAACTGCACTCACGGTTCAAGTCGGTAACGATCTTCGATGTGATCTTGGGAAAGGCCACCCAGAATTTGGACTCCCCTTTCAGCGAAGGCATAACATCTTTCAGGATGCCGTTAAGCTGATTTTCGTTCACGGCAAATACCAGTGCAAAATCAATTTTCCGGTTTTTGAGCAACGGAGTCATGTTTTTGCAGAAAGATAGTTTGCTGAACTGTTTTTCGATGGAGGAAGGGAGGCCCTGAATTAAAAGGTTCTTTTCGTCGGCCAGCTGTAATTTTTCGAGCAGCGTTTGTGACATACCTGGTAACTTTTTTAGAGTGACCGCCAGGCTCCCTGGTTTGAGGGGGCAATCGGCGTAGTTCTCATAGCAGGGAGTGCAAAGGTAAACAAAATGCGCTGTATATATGGCATAAAAAGCAATAAAAAACCCGACCAAAGCCTTATTGGACGGGTTTTTTGCGCGAAATCATGAAATTTAATTGCCTGTTCCCATTGGTTTATAGTACTGAAGGGCTTCAGGCATCAGTTCTTTTAATTTTTCGATCCTGCGGCCCTCAGAGGGGTGGGTACTGAGGAATTCCGGCGGTTTCTGGCCCCCGCCTAATTTTTCCATCCTTTCCCAGAGCCCGATCGCCTCCTGCGGATTATAACCGGCCATAGCCGTCCAGATCAGACCGTATCGATCCGCTTCCAGTTCATGTTTGCGGGAAAAGGGTAGCATCACTCCCACGGTTGTCCCAACACCATAAGCATTCAAAAAAAGATTCTGCGTCTCGGCCGGTTTATTCGCCACGGCCACGGCCAGGGCAACTCCGCCCAGTTGCTGTAAAAGCCCCTGGCTCATGCGCTGGTTGCCGTGCTGCAGTAAGGCATGCGATACTTCGTGACCCATAACGGCGGCAAGGGCCGCTTCATTCTGTGTCACCGGGAGGATACCGGTGTACACCACGATCTTTCCGCCGGGCATGCACCAGGCATTCACCGCTTTGTCCTCCACCAGGTTGGTCTCCCATTTAAAACCGTTCAGCTGATCACTCATGCCTTTATCGGCATAATATTTTTGTACGGCCTGCACAATCCGGTCACCCACCCTGTTGACCATGCTGGCATCCCGGTTGGTGCTGCCACTGACCACTTTATTGGTCGATAAAAAATTCTGGTATTCAGTCGTCGCCATTGACATGAGTTCCTTTTCGGGTAAAAGGGTGAGTTGTTTTTTACCGGAAAGCGCATTCTCCGAACACGCAATGAGCAGGGAAGCGGCGAGAAAGACGGCCGTGATTTTGCGTATCATAAGTTTTGTTTTTTGAAGGACGTTCAACGATCATACCAGGTTGTGCAAAGTCATTTTTTTCCTTAATTAAGGTATGATTTTTTTGACTATTCCGGCTCATGAACAAGATCACCCGGTCGCGGAATCCTTGCGATTGCGGCGTTTATCCCGGTTCCGGAAGATGGGCACTTTGCTTTCGCTGCCCCTGAACAGGCGGCTGATATTTTTCTGGTGTGTCAGCAGCACCATGAGTGCCACGGAAATGGCAAAGATCCGGTAGAGCGGATTGTCTACATTGAAGATCACCAATATGAAAACCGGGAAGGCAATGCTTGCCAGGATGGAACTTAAAGACACGAAACGGGTGAGATAGAGAACAAGTATGAATATGCCTACACAACTCAGCGCGGTCCAGGGTGAAATTCCCAACACGAGTCCGAACAAGGTGGCTACCCCCTTCCCGCCGCGGAAATCCGCCCAAATGGGAAATATATGTCCAATTACGGCGGCCAGTCCCAGGCCGGTCTGAAGATTCTGCAGATTTATTTCGCTGTCCGCATATTCCGGTAATAAGAGAGCCAGTTTTACGGCCATTATACCCTTCAGCATATCCATGAGCATCACAAAGGTTCCCCATTTAGGACCCAGCACCCTGTAGGTGTTGGTGGCGCCGGCATTACCGCTGCCATAATCACGTATGTCGATGTCAAAAAAATGCCTGCTTACCCAAACAGAAGTTGGAATGCTGCCAATCAGATATGCGAGAATTATCAGTAGTAGTTCGTTCATAGAACCCCTAACCAGAGGGAATAGCAAAAATACACAAAATTGTAAACTGGTAACGATAAAATAATGAACAATTAAAGCCTCCTTAATGCCTGAACCTTAGGCAAATCCAGTTGTTTTGTTCCATTCCTGCGGATAATTTCAAGTGGAAAGAACCTGCTTTTTGAATAATATCTTCTTCATCAGTGGTTAACAGTCCGCTTAACAAAAGCGTTCCTCCCGGTGCCAGGTGACCGAAAAGCGCGGAAAAGTTCTCCAGGATCACGTTCTTATTGATATTGGCGAGAAGGATATCATATTTTTCCTCACCGGTAATACGGTCATGCTTCTCCAGCCGGATTTTCCGGCAGTTGTTTTTTTCCATATTCTCGGCGGCATTGGCCATACTCCAGTCGTCATTATCAATCGCGGTAATAGTTTTGGCCCCGAGTTTTTCAGCCAGGATGGCCAGGATCCCGGTACCGGTACCGAAATCAAAAACGGTTTTTCCTCTAAAATCAATATCGCGCATCTGTTGTACCATCATGGAGGTGGTGGCATGATGACCGGTGCCGAAACTCATCTTGGGAGTGATGATGATCTCCTGCTCCACCCCTTTTACCGGTTCATGGAAACCGGCGCGGATCGCTACGAAATCATCCACGATCACGGGCTGGAAATTGGATTCCCAGCTGCTGTTCCAGTTCTGTTCCGGGATGAGCTCTTCTGAAAAGTCAAGCTGGTATTTGAAAGCAAGTTCTTGCAACAGCGTCCTGTCGAATCTTTCTTCCTGAATAAACGCCTTTAGCTCCTGGTCATTTTCCTCAAAGCCTTCATAGCCAGCTTCGGCAAGATGGGCAATCAGCAGATCCTGCTGCTCAGGCTGGAGACCGGGAAATGTTATTTGAATGTGATTTGTCAAAGTTGAATGAATCAGGTAAATCCTTCCGCAAACTTTTTAATGGTTGATGCAAAATTAAAAAAGCCCTGTATGACAGGGCTTGAAAATTCAATTTTGAATTGTCTTCATTTATTCAATGGTTACCCCTGCTGTGGCGGAGGAGTTTGTTCCTCTCTCGGCTTCTGCTCAGGTTTTGGTATCAGCACTTTCCTGGACAATTTGAACTTACCGGATTTGGGATCGGTGCCGATCAGTTTTACCTTCATCACATCGCCTTCGCGCACGATGCCTTCCAGTGTTTCCAGTCGTTTCCAGCTTATTTCACTGATATGCACCAGGCCCTGTTTGCCGGGAAGGAATTCCACGAACGCGCCAAAGGGCATGATGGATTTCACGGTGGCTTCGTAGGTATCGCCTACCTGCGGCACCGCAACGATCCCGTTGATCCAGGAAACGGCTTTATCCACCCCGTCCTTGCTGACGCTGAAGATACTGATCTCTCCCCTGCCATTTACTTCTTCGAGGTTGATCGTAGTGCCGGTTTCCCGCTGAATTTCCTGTATCACTTTACCACCGGGCCCGATAACCGCGCCGATGAATTCTTTATCAATGAACAGTTTCACCATTCTCGGTGCATGCGGTTTCACATCTTCCCTGGCAGCGGGGATACACTTATACATCGCATCCAGGATATGCAGGCGACCGCGTCTTGCCTGTTCCAGCGCCTGCTGCATCACTTCCATTTTCAAACCATCCACCTTGATATCCATTTGAACACCGCAGATGCCATCCCGGGTTCCGGTCACTTTAAAGTCCATATCACCGAGGTGATCCTCATCACCCAGGATATCCGTAAGGATGGCATATTTGTCACCCTTGGTGATCAATCCCATCGCCACGCCGGAAACGTGCTTGGGAACTCCCACACCCGCATCCATCAGCGCCAGCGAACCGGCACAAACCGTAGCCATGGATGAAGAACCGTTGGATTCGAGGATATCACTCACCACCCGAACTGTGTAAGGGAAGTCACCGCCGGGCATCATTTGCTTCAGCGAACGCATGGCCAGGTTGCCATGTCCCACTTCCCTCCGGCTTTGTCCCCTCATCATCTTCACCTCACCGGTGGAGAAGGGCGGGAAATTATAGTGTAAAAAGAACTTGGAATCATAGGATTTGGCTGCACTTTCCACCAATATCTCATCTAATGGAGTTCCTAAAGTAACCGTGGTAAGTGACTGTGTTTCACCCCTTGTAAACAAGGCCGCTCCATGGGGAGAAGGTAAAGCATCCACTTCCATATCCAGCGGGCGTACGGTTTCGAGGTCACGGCCGTCGAGACGGATCTTTTCATCCAGGATCATATCCCTGACCACATCATACTGAAGATCGCTGTAATAGGTTGTCACCAGTTTTTTGGACTGACCGGGCATCTCCTCACCCTCAGCAAGGGCTAACCCGGATTTGATATGCTCCATTACTTCGTCATGCAAAACGGAAAAACGCTCGCTTCTTTCATGTTTGCCTAGTTTTCCCTTTGCGATCTCATATACTTTGGCTTTCGCGAATGCGTAAACTTTTTCTTTTAGGGTTTCGTTGGTTACCGGTTTGGTATAATCTCTTTTCCCCTTTACCCCCACCATATCCCTGAGTTCTTCCTGTGCCTTTACCTGTATCCGTATCGCATCGTGGGCAATTTCAAGGGCTTTGCAAAGATCAGCCTCGCTGCATTCTTTGGCCTCTCCTTCCACCATCATCAGGTTCTTATCAGTGGCGGCGATGATGAAATCCAGGTCGGATACTTCCATCTGGCTGCGGGAGG
>JBGATE010000048.1:0-9447 GCA_044229375.1 Chitinophagaceae bacterium | reverse complement strand
CCTGGAAACCCTTACTTCCGAAATGATCTCCTTGATGGGAATATCAGAAACGGCCAGTGCCGCGGATGCAGCCAGGCAGGCCATCGCATCCGGCATGATCTCGGGGTCACTTGAAATCAGGGAGATCAATACCTGCACTTCACACAAATAATCTTCAGGGAAGAGCGGACGCAATGCCCGGTCAATCAGGCGGCTGGTGAGTATTTCATAATCGTTCAGCCTTGCTTCTCTTTTAAAGAAGGAACCGGGGATCCTTCCGGCGGAAGCAAATTTTTCCTGGTAGTCAACCGAGAGCGGGAAGAAACTTTGTCCTTCCTTGGGTTCCTTATTGGCCACTACAGTGGCAAGTATCATGCAGTTGCCCATCGAAACCGTAACGGCTCCGTCGGCCTGGCGGGCGATGCGGCCGGTCTCAATGGTGACCATACGGCCCCCGCCGATATCAAATGTTTTACGAATAGGTTGTTGTAACATAAAGTCAAAAATTAGAAATGAGTAATGTGAATTCAGCTCGTCTTTTCCCCGTCAGTTCTCCTGCTGTTTGCCGGGCATTCTTCCTTTTTATTGATCATTTATCAGGTCGGGGATAGTTGCCGGCTTTCGGTCCAAAAACATTTATTCCCAATGTCCTGGAGGAGATTGGGAATAGTATAAAAAACTTGAGTTTCGTTGAAGGGGAAACCTCAGGCTTAAAGACTCTTCCCTTATCCTTTTCAGGATCCGGGGTCTTACTTTCTGAGTCCGAGTTTCTCGATCAGCTGGCGGTAACCGGTCAGGTTATGTTTCTGCATGTAATTCAGCAGGCGTTTACGCTTACCAACCAATTGCATGAGGCCGCGGTGAGTGGAGAAATCTTTTTTGTTTTCCTGCAGGTGACTGCTGATCTGGCTGATCCTTTCTGTGAGAAGGGCGATCTGGCCCTCGATGGAACCGGTGTTCTTTTCATTACCGGCGTAGGTGTTCAAAACTGTTGCTTTTTTTTCTTTTGTAAGAGGCATCTTTTTTGTTTTTTAAATTTTACCAAAGGGATTCCTTTGGGGCATCCGATTTTTTCATCCAATATTTAAGGCGGCAAAGGTAAGGCAGTTTATGCGAACAGCAAAGGTTTCCGCACCCTTTTTTAAGCCGATACGGCTGTTTATAGTCACTGGTTCTCAGCGCATAGCCTACTTTTGCGGTATGGAACTTTCCCCGGATACCCGCAACATTCTCGGTCTGCATCTTCCCACTGATCCCCGATGGGTGAACCTGGCCGGGATATCCCTGGAAGAGATACTTTCAGACCATGCTTATTGCGAGCAAAAAGCAGCCGCTTCCTGTATTTCCCTGATCCAGCGTTATCCCTCAAAAGAGCGGCTGGTGACCGAACTTTCGCCCATTGTAACGGAAGAATGGGGTCATTTCAGGCTGGTGCTGGCCGAACTCCTGAAAAGGGGCCTTAAACTGGGTAATCAGCGTAAAGATGAGTATGTAAACGCGCTCCTGGAATTTCAACAGAAAGGCGGGGATGCGGAAGGCAGGTTGCTCGACCAGTTGCTTACCATGGCCCTGATCGAGGCCCGGAGCTGTGAGCGGTTCAAGAGACTGAGCGAAGGACTGGAAGACCCTTACATGCAGAAGTTCTACCGCCGTTTCATGGAAAGCGAGGCCGGGCACTATACCCTTTTCATCGAACTGGCCGAGACCTATGTTGACCGGGAAAAAGTACGCCGGCGATGGGCGGAATGGCTGGAATACGAAGCTTCGGTCATGCAGCAACTCACCCCCCGGGGTGACCGGATCCATTAAAGTCCCGCAAACGATTGTAGTTTTTCCCCGGGATGTTTATGGCTATATTCATAGTTTGCCGGTAGCATTTCAATATGGATAAATTTATGATCGAACAGGTTCCCGCCGAAGTACTGGAAGCTTTTACCTCCGGACTCCCGATACAGGATGCGGGAATGATTACGGTGGAAAGTACCGGCAATGGCCTGATCAATCATTCTTATAAAGTTGCTTTCGGACAGAAACCGGGTTTTTTCCTGCAACGCTTCAATAAAAATGTTTTCCGGGATCCCCGTGCTGTACAGGAAAACTACATTCACCTGTGGGAATACGCGGAATTCGAATTCACCGGGATTCGGATGCCCAGGCCCCTCAATCACAGTGCGGGAGAATCATTATTCCGGGATAAGCAGGGTGATTACTGGAGGGCATTTGAATTCATCAGGGAAGGCTCTTCCATCGCTATTCCCCAAACCGCGTCCCGCGCCAAAGCAACGGCGAAAGCTTTTGCCCGTTTCACCGCGGCTTTTGAGGAATTCAATACGAATCTCCTGAAAGAAGTGATACCTGGTTTTCATGATCTTGGTCTGCGCTTTTCGCAATTTGAGGAATCATTGAGCAACGGGCTTCCGGAAAAGCTGGCGGCATCTGCGCATCTGACCGATGAACTGATAAAAAGAGAACGGTACCGGCACTTTTATGATATCATCACGGAGTCCGGCGAGTTTCCTTTGCGCGTGATGCACCACGATGCCAAGATCGGCAATATCCTGTTTCATCATCAAACCGGGAGGGTCATCTGCCCGGTGGATTATGATACGGTGATGCCGGGGTATTTCTTTTCCGACCTGGGTGACATGGTCCGTTCGATGGCCGGTGACCGGGAGGAGAACAGTAATTCCCCGGGAGGGATAAACATTCGCCCGGATTTTTATGAAGCGATACTGGCCGGGTATACGGCTGTCCTGGGGAAGCAATTTTCAACCTCTGAAAAGAAATACCTGCACAGCGCAGGTCTCCTCATGATCTATATGCAGGCCCTTCGGTTCCTTACTGATTATCATACCGGGGACAAGTACTACCAGACCGATCACGAAAGGCAGAATCTTGAACGGGCAGAAAACCAGTTCTCCCTGTTAAAAGCACTGGAGGAATTCCTGGTCAGGAAATACACATTTTCCATCTGAAACGGAGAGGTGGCCATCCTAAATTGATTTTTCCCGATTCTTTTGCTTATGTGGGGATGTTAACCTAAATTCATTGACCAAAACAAAACCACCACTATATGAGAACATCATTACTCAGGCTCAGTACCATCATTTCCCTGTTATTTTTTAGCGCAGCCAGTTCTTTCGCCTCACCCGGTCATATCATTACCGGTCCTGAAAAAGTTTCGGTTACCACCGACCCGCAAACGGCCAGAATTTATATCAACGGCGTGCTGACCGGCACCGGTAGCGTTGTTGTTACGGTTCCCAAGAACGACTGTATAAGGGTGGAAGTGAAACTCGAGGGGTATATCCAGGAAACCAGGACCTATTGCGCCAAAAAAGGGATGTCCTCCCCTCCTAATTCAGATTATATACAGTTACAGCCCGATGAATCCTATACTTCATCTATACAGTCGGATGTGGCCAATAACGAGATCCTCCTCAGTGTTAAAAGAGGCAAGAGCCGTGAAGAAGCCTGGAAACTCATCGTGTCCACCGTCCTGAGCAAGTTCGATGTTCTGGAGAACAATGATGAAAAATCAGGTTACCTGAGAACAGCCTGGGTCGGACAGACCTTTATGAAAGGAAACAACACGATCCGCACAAGGGTCATCATTAAACTCTATACCGAAGATCCGCTTGCTTTTAAGATCAAATTCATATCGGAAGAATCGCGCCGGGCGGGCACCTCGTTCAGCGCGGATGAACAATATTCGCCGTTTGGAAGGATACTGAAAAAATATGACGGTTTCATCGACGAGCTGACCACTAAAATGGCCAACTGATGCTCCGGAAATGTCATTGGATAATTCCGCTGACAATAGCCGTAACGAATTCCTGAAGATGAAAAAAACGATCAGCCCTGGGGAAACCATCAGGGCTGATCGTTTTTAGAAAGGATATGCCGTTTCTTCAATCAGTCTGCAGAATGGGCAAAGGAATAAAATATCATTTGTTACTGCTGCTGGCGCTTGCCATTACTGGCAAAATGCCGGCCCAGCCTGCTTATGCGGAATTGCAGAAGGAAGGGATCCTGGTTGAAAAATTTGATGTGAAAGGGAACCAATGGCCCCTGCCTCAGGGATATTGGGACAACGGGATGCTGGTCATTTCCGACCGGTTGAATGTACGGGCACCCAAAACCGCGATCGTCATCCCGGTTGATGAATCGCAGGATTATGAAATTGAATTCATTGCTTCTTCCGCTTCTTCTCTTTTGCCCGGCCAGGTGCACTGGAACAATTACTGGTGGGAGATCACGGCCGGGGTCGGTTCATCGGTGTTCCTTACGGGATCACATATCAAATCCTTTGGGGTGAACCCGGAGAAAGCGAAATTCAATAAATACACCGTGCGCAAAGCCGGTTCTACTTACTACTATTTCATCGACGAAAAGAATGTAGGATCCACGGCCTGTATGCGGTCTGAAACACCGGGAAAACTCACCATCGGTTTTTCGGGGAAGATCAATATCGATGAACTGAGCGTGAGCTACCTGCGTAAAGGAGATCCGTTGGTGACCGCTAAAACGGAAGATCCTTCCGACAGGACGGGGAACCAGGCCGACAACCAGGTACAATCTAAAAAAGGGATCCAGGCAGGCGGCAGGTACTATGCCCTCGTCATCGGTGTTTCTAAGTACAACGATCCCAAACTGTACCTGGAGAACCCCGAAAAGGACGCGATGCAGGTGAGGAGCATCTTCATTAGCCGGTATACCTTTGCCGACTCCACTACTTTTTTACTGCTCAACCCCACCCGGCAAAAGATCATTGCCGAATTATACCGTTTACGAAAGATCATCGGCCCCAACGACAATTTGCTGATCTTTTATGCGGGTCATGGTTTCTGGGATAAGGAAGCCAAACAGGGATACTGGTGGGCAAAGGACGCGGCGCGTGACGACCCTTCCACCTGGTTGTCCAACAGCGACCTTCGGGAACAGATACGCAGCATCAAATCGGCGCATACCCTGCTGATATCGGATGCTTGTTTCAGCGGCGGCATTTTCAGAACAAGGGGCGGTGAAGACCTTGCAAGCGCCACAAAAGACATACAGGTATTGTATAAAATGCCCAGCCGGCGCGCCATTACCAGCGGCACCATGACGGTAGTACCGGATAATTCCGTTTTCCTCGAATATTTTCTGAAACGTTTAAGGGAAAACCAGGTACGGTTCATTTCTTCGCAGCAACTGTTCGACAGCTTCCGTACGGCGGTTATCAATAATTCCAATGTTGTTCCCCAGGACGGTGTGATCGCCGAAACAGGTGATGAAGGCGGCGATTTTATCTTTATGTTGAAAAACAGGTAAGAGCTTTAAGAACGGAAAGCTCATTTGCATTTTTTACATCCCACGTGAGTATTCCCCCCCACAACGTATTTACCATTGGGATTAACCTGGAAGCCATTATAGGATCCGCCCAGTACAAATGTTCCGTCAGGGTTTTTTAAGAAACCCTCATAGGTTCCTCCCGCTACATAGGTACCGTCGGGATTTTGTTTGTAGCCGTTGTAACAGCCACCCAGCACCCAGGACCCGTCGGGATTCTGCAAAGCACCGTTATACGCCCCGCCTACCACGTAGGTACCGTCCACATTGCGCTGGTAACCACTGTATGCACCGCCCACCACATAGCGACCATCGGGATTTTGCTGGTACCCGTTATAGGCGCCTCCCAGTACATACGTGCCGTCAGGATTGCGGAAATAGCCGTTATATTCTCCCCCGGTAACATACGTGCCGTCCGGGTTTTTCATGAATCCGTCAAATCCGCCGCCCAGCACATAGGTTCCATCCGGGTTGCGCTGCCAACCGTCATAGCATCCACCCACTACAAACGTTCCATCCGGGTTCTTCTTCCAGCCATTATACTGCGCACGGCATTCAGTAACACCTGTAAATAGTAAGATGAACAGGCTTGCGCCGGTCCAATTCATGATCTTTTTATGTGACTTGAATTTCATTTTTGTCAACCGGAATATTTCCGTTGAATAAATATACATTAATCAGGCTGATCAAAGGGTCCTTACCCCGTCTTCCGCGGCCGTAACCAGGAAGGAAGGCGGGTAACCGATCCGTTGCTGGTAATTTGTCCGGAGCATTCCCTGGAAATCATCCACCTGCGTTTTCCTGACCAGCGCAATGGCGCATCCGCCAAAACCTGCTCCTGTCATGCGGGCGCCGATACATCCGGGATATATCCTGCAGAGGTCAATGATCGTGTCCAGTTCCCTGCCCGTTACATCATAATCATCCCGGAGGGAATCATGCGAAGCAAACATCAGCTTACCGAGTACTTCCATATCTTTTGTTTGCAGGGCGATCACCGCATCTTTCACCCGCTGGTTTTCACTGATGACATGCAGTGCCCTTTTTTCCAGCGTAGGATTGCTGATCAGGTAGCTGTAGTTCTCAAAAGAGGCGTGGTCCACTTCGCAAAGGGTTTGCACAGGCAATTCTTGTTTCAGCAATTTGAGTGCGGCCCCGCATTCGGCGAAACGTTCATTGTATTTTGATTCAGCCAGTATGCGCGGTTTATGGGTATTGATGATCACCAGGCTATAATCGCCGGTCTCAAAGGGGAGATATTCGTACCCCAGTGTATCGCAGTTCAGCAGGATGACCTTATTCTTTTTTCCCATTGCCACGGCAAACTGGTCCATGATACCGCAATTGACGCCGATAAAATTATTCTCGGCCTCTTTACAGAGGGTGGCCAGGTCGGGTTTTCGTATAGCAAGCCCGAACATTTCACTGATGGCATAGCCGGTAAGTACTTCGATGGATGCTGATGAGGAAAGACCTGAACTGATCGGCAGGTTACCATAGAACAACATATCAAGCCCCGACAAACTGTGGCCATCCTGCATCAGCCGGTCAATCACTCCCAACGGGTAATTGAACCACTCATAACCTGTTTTCCCGTAAGAAGTTTGCAGGTGCAGTTCGGCTGTTTCCGGGTAATTCAGGCTTTGAAAACGGAGGCGCTTACCGGTGTTCTTTGCCACGGCGAGAAAGGTACCGGAAGAAATGGCAAGGGGCATGACCTGGCCGCCGTTGTAGTCAATATGTTCTCCAATGAGATTGACCCTTCCGGGGCAAAAGAAGAGCTGCTCCGGTTGCCGGGCAAATCGTATTTCAAATTCGTTTCTCAGATCTTTTTGTTCCATGTGCTGAAATTTGTGTTTGGCTTCAGCATTTCATCCGGGGCAGTGGAAGAAAAAAAAGATAATTCCTGTGCCAGGTCCAGGAAAGGATAGCTTTCCTGTAATCGCTTAACCCTGTCCAGGTTGGAATGCAGAAATTGTTTATGCGCAGTTGTTTCGGGTTGAAAGGCCCTGTGCTTCCGGGCCGTTACGATCGACCTGATCTCTTTCATTAATTGTTGCGATTCCTCATCGACGCAGGTCTCGGTGAATTTTTCCAGCACGAATCCGGTGCCCGCGTAATTGGGATGCACCAGGTCGATATCATAGAACCGGTAATCCCGGAGCACATCGATCAGCAGTTCATAAGCGGGAAAATAGTAGGCGGACTCGAATTTCGTAACGATATAATGCACGGCTTCGATCAGCCGTGCCTTGCTACGGTTATTTTCCACCACCCCGTCGCGGATATGCCTTACGGGACTGATAGTAAAAATGAACCGGAGTCCGGGATTAAATTCTTTCAACTGCTTCAGGCAATGTTCCAGTTTCCCGGTGATATCATCTATATCCATCATCCTTTTTGTAAACCAATTGGCCGGCGCCCGGTGGCAGTTCGCCACCCCGGTGTTTATGTTCACCGTCGCCGTATCCGCGGCGGATGTCAGTTCATACGTAAAGGCAGAGCCAAGTGTAATGATCAGCCAGTTCGCCTCCTTTAAAAAAGCATGTGCTTTTTGTTGTGATGCATTGATGATCCTGACCGCTTCATCCCTGTTAATATGAGAGAACCTGGAATGATGATCCCAACTGTTCCAAACCTCATTCAGGCAAAACAGGTCCTGTTCTGTATACGTTTTATCAGCCGTATAAGAAAGAAGACTTTTACAAACAGCATCGGGCCCGAAAATGATACCATTGGGGTTTTGCAATACATCGAACTTCAGCCCTGCCAGGGCATTCCCGATATGCTCTGTAAAGCAGGAACCCACGAGAAGTAGTTTGTCACGGTAACCAATCAGTTCCGCCTGTTTCTTCAGGTCAATATTTAACAACAGTTCCATATGAAAAACTTTAAACATGGGTTCTGGTTCCACTCCTCCTCAATGATACGGGCTACCAATTTTTATCTTTTTTGTCCGCAATAGTCTCCGCTTGACCGGGACGGAGGCGGATACCATTGCCTTTAAACAAAAACTTCTCCGGCCAACCGCAAACTCTCCTGCAGCGCCTGATCATCGATACCGGTCTCCATTCCCTTTTCCTGGAAATAACGGATCATCCATTCCGTGTTCATATTCCCTACGAGGTCATCATTGGCCATGGGGCAGCCGCCAATGCCTTTCAACGCGCCGTCGAACCGCCGGCACCCGGCCCGGTAAGCGGCATCCAGTTTTTCTTTCCAGTTCTGTGCCGTGGAATGCAGGTGTACCCCGATTTCAGTACCGGGCAATGATTCTACAAGGTAAGCCGTACTCTCGTACACTTGTTGCGGTGTTGCCAGTCCCACTGTATCCGCCAGAGAAATGATCCCGATATCCATCGCCACCAGTTTATTCACCCATTCGAAAACGATATCCTCGTCATAGGGATCACCGTAGGGGTTGCCAAATCCCATGGAAATATACAGCACGAGTTTTTTACCTGTTTTTATACAGAGATTCTGGATATCCTCCACCCTTCCAAGGGATTGTTCGATCGTTGAATTGGTGTTACGCAGCTGAAAAGTTTCTGAAACGGAGAAGGGAAATCCAAGATAGGTGATTTCATCAAATACCGAAGCCTCTTCCGCCCCCCTGTTGTTGGCAACAATAGCAAGCAATTTTGAATTCCCGGCTCCCGAATCCAGACGCCTGACAATCTCTCTTGTATCCGCCATCTGGGGGATGGCTTTGGGAGAAACAAAACTGCCAAAATCGATCGTATCAAAACCAACCCGAAGCAGGGAATTGATGTATTCAATTTTCTTTTCCTTTGGAATATGTGTCTTCCATCCCTGCATGGCATCCCGGGGGCATTCGATGAATTTTATGGCAGGCTGACCGGTCATTGCATACGTTGTTTCATGGCTTCATATAGAATGATGCCCGTTGCGACCGATACATTCAGCGATTCGAAATCCCCTTTCATCGGGATCTTTATTGACTCATCGCAGATTTTCATCAGCTCTGGGTAGATCCCTTTTTCTTCACGTCCCAATACGACAGCACAGGGTTCGGTGAAGTCAATATCCGCAACATTCTTCTCGGCTTTCATATCGGAGGCATACACTTTTATTCCGTTCAGGTGCAGTTCATCCACGGCTTTCATCAGGCTGTTG
>JBGATE010000047.1:4166-16434 GCA_044229375.1 Chitinophagaceae bacterium | reverse complement strand
AACTGAAAAGCAAACGGGATATGCTGCTGGAGGCTTCCAACCCCTACTATGAAGACCTGGTACTGCAACTATACACGGATGAAATAAAAAGTTTTTATACCGACCTGCTGGAATATAAAGATTCCACGTTTACCCAGCCCTATAAAACGGGTCCTTACAAGGGCATGAACATGCACCAGGTGTTCGAAAAAGTAACGGTGCATGATCTGCGCGATTTCTTCCAGTTCGTTCGAAAATACCCCGGCAAGTATATCGGCGGCCGCTGGAAGATCAATGAGACCTTTGCCACCTGGGTGCTGAACAACGCCCCGCAGGGCGAATTGAACCGTGAATGGATGATCCCCGTGATCCGGAAACTGCCCCTGAACAATCTAATTGATTTCGCCAAACGAAACAGGTTCATGATCGAATCCGACACCCTTTCCCTGTGGACGGGCAGGGTCTGGGAACTGCAGAACAACCAGCAAACCACCGAAGCGGAAGAACTCTGTAACCGGCTACTGCAGGTTTCGCAGGTACTGGCTGACAAAAAAGCGGAAAACGAATTTTATTATACCCGTTCTCAATTACTCGATGCAAGGGGGGAAACCAAAGATGCTTTGAAAGATGCGCTGATGGCCTACAATGCCGATAAGAAGAATATCAATTTCACCTATCAGCTGGCCAACCTGTACGGAAAGACCGAGCAATTTGATGATTGTTTCCGGCTCTACGAAGAAATGCTGAAAACCTACCCAGACAATTACAATATCAAGGGTAATTACGGCTGGTATAAACTGGCCGCAGGAAAAGTGGACGAGGCCATCCCCTACTGCAAAGCAGCCTACTTAGGCGACCCGTACAGTGTGGCTTTTACTGTGAACTACGGTCACACGTTCATGCTCAAAGGCAATATCGACAGCGCAAAATACTATTACCAGAAAACACTGGACAACCTTTACACACCGGCCGATTATACGGTCGGCCCCCGCACCGATTTCGACCTCTTTTTTAAAAAGGGATGGGAACGAAGATCCGCTGCCGAAATGGCCGACTGGATGGAAAAGGAATTCAATGAAAAGTATTTCGCCATCACCCGCGGCAACGAGATCTGGAATGCTGCCAATAAAGAATATGACAACAAGAACTACCGACAGGCCGCCGGTACCTGGAAAAAATACATCGAACTCTTCAGGGAGGTGAAAGAGCCCCCGCAGGCTTCCCTCCACAACGCCCATAACTGGATCGGCTCCTCCTATTCCCGGTCAAAAATGTACGACAGCGCTTTTTATTTTTATGAAAGAGCGATGAAGATCGCCCGTGAACATCTCACCGCACTGCGGAACAGCGGCACCGACAAGGACAATGATTTCCTGGTCAGTGATTATGAAAGGCTGTACAACCTGTCGGTGACCGCCGGTAAGAAAGAAGAAGCTGAGCATTATAAGATGTTGTACGATGCCGAAGCGGAGAAAGTAACGGAGCTCTTTGCCAATCCCGCCCTTCACCTGGTGGTGATCAACGGGACAGGCAAGACAGCTGAACAGGCCGCCGATTTTTTCTATTCCCGTTTCAGCAAACTGAAAAAAGACAACACAGAGGGGCTTACCAGGCAACTGAAAGGGAGCCAGGTCACCCGTGATAAACTCACCGGGTTACTGGAAGAGGTGAGAAGAAAATCCAAACCGGAAGATATCTTTATTTTTTATTATGCGGGGGCCGTGAGCAGCGATGACAACGGATCGTATATCAATTTCAATGAAAAAGATACCGTACAGGGAAGGATCGCCATTACCGATTTCATGAACAGCCTTGATTTTGTGTACGCGCATAAGAAAATGATCATTACCGATAAGCCCTCCGCGCCCCTGCTTTCCCTGATCACCACCCGCTACATCAATGTCGGGCGGAATGCCCCGGAAGTGATCTATCTTTCCCCGGGCACGGAAACACCGATCCAGGATAACGGGGTCTCACTTTTCACGACACAACTGGTCAATACCCTCGACGAATTGCAGAAAAATGATAAATTCTCCGCCAAGGATTTTGTGGACAAAGCATCTTTCACACTCGGCCGGGGTCAGTATTATTTCCCGGTACTCTCCTTCAGCTTTGGCAAGGATTTTCTTTTATATGAGAATAAGACGGTAAACCCGGGCAACACCGATGCGGCTCCCCTTGCCACCCGGGGAACCGATATCATCAATAAAAAAGAGAAAAGCACGGAAGTGGCAAGCGGGCCCCAGAAAAATTATGCCCTCCTCTTTGCCACGGATATTTACAGCGACCCGGGATTTGAAAAGTTGTCGAATCCCATCCACGATGTGGAAACGATGGGAAAATTGCTGAAAGAAGAATTTGGATTTGACGTGACCATTGTAAAGAACCCGACACTGGATAAGATAGAAACCACGCTCAGCGAGTTCAGGGATACAAAGAATTATGGTTCCAATGACCAGCTCTTCCTGTTCTTTGCCGGGCACGGTGTATTTGATGAAAAATCAAATATGGGTTACCTGGTAGCCAATGATTCCAGAGTAAAGGACCCCAATTATAAATCTTATCTGTCCTATAGTGATCTGGGTAATAAATACCTGAAAAATATAAGTTGCAACCGCATTTTCCTGGTACTGGATGCCTGCTTTGCCGGTTCCTTCTTTGACAACAACTCCGTTCGGGGCAGCCCGCAGGAGGCAAACGCCAAAAACCTGGAAGCCCTGCAACGAATGGCCTCCAACCAGCATTTTTATAAAGGTATTTCTTCCGGCGCCAAGCAGTATGTGGAAGACGGAAAACCCGGTCAGCATTCCCCCTTCGCGGCAAAATTCCTGGGCACTTTATGGAACAAGGCCATGAATAAGAGTTTTGTGACCGCGGATGAAATTATCGGTGAGATCAAGAGCAACCCGCCGGGTTCCACCGCCATTTGTGAGGGAAGGTTCCATTACAGCGACCCGTTCAGTCATTTCATATTTGAAATGAAGAATACACAGAAGACGTCGGATATCAAAACGAAGACATTGAAACAATAACATGCAGGGATCACAAAAGGACTGCTAGCCTTTGAAAGGCTGGTACTACTTATGTAGTGCACTTCATCATCACAACATCACATTTTCACATTTCTCTCATCTCTATTTCTTCAGTTCATTATTTACCGTCCTCCAGATCCCCAGCGGATTCGCGTCTTTCAGTTCATCCGGCAGCAATGCATCGGGCCAGTTCTGTAAAGCAAGAGGTCTTACAAATCTTTTAATCGCATCGGCGCCTACGGAACCGAATCTGGAATCCGTGGTAGCCGGGAAGGGGCCGCCATGCTGCATACCCAGGCAAACTTCCACACCGGTGGGCACGCCGTTCAGGATAAAGCGGCCGCAGATATTTTTCACCGCTTCCCCCAGGTCTGTATGTATGATCATATCATCCTCCGTTGCCATAAAAGTAGCGGTCAATTGCCCTTCAAGCTGTCGTGCCACCTGCAGCATCTCTTTCATATCCTTACAACGGATGATGAGAGAAAAAGGTCCGAAAACCTCCCGGTGCAGCAACGGGTTCTTAAGGAACGTTTGCCCGGATACAGAAGCAATGGTGGGAGTACCCTGGTTTTGCCCGGGTTTCGTTTCACTGACAGCAACGGTTTCCACTCCCGGCTGCTTCAGGGCCTCATCTTTTTTATTCCTGTAATTTTTAAAGATCCCGGGATGAAGCATAGTGCCGGGGGCAATTTTTGTTATCTCCTTTCCCAGTGCATTCGTAAACGTATCCAGTTCCTTTCCCTCCAGTCCAATAATGAGACCTGGATTGGTGCAGAACTGCCCCACTCCCAGGGTGACCGACCCGGCGTACATTTTTGCCATTTCAGCGGCATCGGTCTTCATTTTCCCCGGTAGTAAAAAAACGGGATTGACACTGCTCATCTCCGCGAATACCGGTATCGGTTCCTTTCGCTGGCTGGCCCAGTCAAATAATTGTTTACCGCCTGCATAGGAACCGGTAAATCCGACCGCTTTTGTAAAGGGATGCTCCACCAACGCTTTCCCCACTTCAAAGGAAGCACCCTGCACATGTGCAAAAACCCCATCCGGCATTTTACAGGCAGCCGCCGCCTTCAAAATGGCTTTTGCAACCCATTCACTGGTTCGCGGATGTGCGGGATGGGACTTTACGATCACGGGACAGCCAGCGGCCAGTGCCGTGGCCGTATCACCGCCGGCGGTTGAATACGCAAAAGGAAAATTCGCGGCGCCAAATACCACAACCGGTCCCAACGGCACCTGCATTTTCCGGATATCCGGTTTCGGCGGATTCTTATCCGGCACCGCCGTATCGATCCGCAGTTCCAGCCAGTCGCCTCTCTCACAGGCATCCGCATACGAAGTTAACTGGAACAGGGTCCGGGATCTTTCATTGCGCAACCTCGCTTCCGGAAGATTCGTTTCCTCACCCGTCACCTGCAGTAATGCATCACCCAGTGCTTCCATCTCTGTCGCGATGGTCCGCATGAAATCAGCCCGTTGCTTTAGGGAACTTTGGCGATAGACGGGAAAGGCTTTCCAGGCTTTTTCCATTACAGATCCGATCTCACCGGGGGTTGCATCTCTGAACATTGAATAGTGATAATTGATGATGAAAATTATTGCCGAATCAGCGGATAACGGGTCTTGAAGAAATTGCATCATTGATGATCTTCAGCACCCTTTCTCTTTCCTCACCTGCAAGGGTCAGTCGCGGCGCCCGCACATATTCGCTGCCAATACCGGTTTTTACCGCGGCGAGTTTGATATACTGGACCAGTTTAGGATGAATGTCCAGTTCAAGCAACGGCATGAACCAGCGGTAGATCTTTGTGGCTTCCCCGATCTTACCCTCTCTTACCAGGTTGTAGATCGCCACGGTCTCCCGGGGGAAGGCACATACCAGGCCGGCCACCCATCCGTCAGCCCCGAGACAAAGTTCTTCCATCGCCAGCGTATCTACCCCGCAGAGAATTTTGAACCGGTCGCCAAACCTGTTCTTCATACGGGTAAGATTGGTCACATCCCTGGAACTTTCTTTTAACGCGGTAATATTTTTGCATTCCACCAATTCATCAAACATATCGGGCCTTGTATCAATTTTATAATCCACCGGGTTATTATAGATCATTACCGGCAATTCGGTGGCCTTTGCCACAGCTTTGAAATACCCAATGGTTTCCCTGTCATCTGATTTATACCGCATCGGCGGCAGTAGCATGATCCCATCAGCCCCCCATTT
The DNA here is from genome assembly GCA_044229375.1 of Chitinophagaceae bacterium. Classification (GTDB taxonomy): domain Bacteria; phylum Bacteroidota; class Bacteroidia; order Chitinophagales; family Chitinophagaceae; genus JJ008. Next base: position 11,199 of record JBGATE010000047.1, on the reverse strand, counting down.
CCGCGCATTCACCGCTTGCTGGATGGCGTTCTTCGTGGAACTTTCCGCTATGTTTACTACAACGGGAATTTTTCCGTTAAGGTATTCAACGGAAAATTCCACCAGTTCCTCTTTCTCCTTTTCAGTGACCGTACTGGCTTCTCCCAGTGAACCGGCGATAATGATACCCTGCACACCTGCTTCCACCTGCGCGGCCAGGTTTTTTTCAAACAGGGCAAGGTCAATTTTGTCATCCGCCGTAAAAGGAGTAAGCAATGCGGGAAATACGCCTTTCCATTCAATTGCCATATACTTGATTTTTAATGGTTAAAGATAAGTTTTCTGCGGGTCAATCGGGGGCCGGTCATTTGCAACAGGTTTATTAGAACCCGGGGCCCAAATTGAGAAAATATAATTAATTTCCCTGTGAAATAATTTGTCTTTGTCAACTTTAAAATAATATCATGAAGCGGATTTTTACACTCGTTATCACACTGTTCGCTGTACTTGCTTTTCCTTTTATGCTTACGGCACAGGGAAACCAGGATTACCGTATTTTGATCAAATCGGGATCGTTTATTCCTTCCGCCAATATCGGCTCGGTTACCAGGCAGGCTGATGTATTTCAGAAAAGCCTGTTCCAGGGAAAAAATTATATCACGATCCAGTTCAATTCCCTGCCGGACAATGCCATGAAAGCAAAGCTGAAGGCGTCCGGTATAGCGCTGATGGATTATATTCCCAATTATGCTTTTACCGCAGTTGTAGGAGCAAATGTAACTATTGACCTGCTCAGGTCCTACCCGGTACGGAGTGTATTTCAATTCACAGCTTCCCAAAAAACGATACCGGAACTGCTGGCTAACCAGGTTCCCTCCTATGCAATACCGGTTGCGGGTTTTGCCGATGTTACAGTTGTTACATACGAAAAACTAAATGCCGCGGATATTTCGGCCGCTTTAAATGCATTACAGGCCGTTATCCTGGAAGATATGCCCTTGTTCAGGTCTTTCACCATTCGGGTGCCGCAGGCCAACCTGGATGAACTTGTAGCGCTGCCCTTTGTACAATGGACGGAATTCATACAGGGTCCCAAACAAATTGAGAATCTTCCCGGCAGGACCCTGCACCGGGTGAGCGTGGTCTCCGACGGTCCCAGGAACCTGAAAGGCGATGGTGTGAATGTGGGAATATGGGATGAAGGAGAGATCAGCCCGCACCTTGATTTTTCACCTGCCGGCCGTTTAAACCAGGTCGAATTCAGTTCCCCTTCCCAGCACTCCACCCATTGTTCCGGCACCATACTTGGGCGCGGTCTCATCAATCCAACTGCCCGCGGAATGGCGCCCAATGCCACGCTCTATTCCTGGAATTTCAGCGGAAATATCCAGAACGAAATGGCCAACGCGATACCTGCGAATAATTTAATTATCAGCAGTCACTCCTATAATGACGGCGCCGGCGTAACCTGCAATATCAACGGTACGCAAATACAATACACCACGGTCAGCAGGAATACGGATCTTAACCTCAATAATTTCCCGACCCACCTGCATGTTCATTCTTCCGGCAATTCAGGGGCATCCTGTTCCGGGCAGTACATGACGATCACCGGTACCGGAAAATCGGCCAAGAATAATGTTGTTGTCGGAAATATCACTTCCACCGAGGGTCTTTCCGGGTCCAGCAGTTGCGGCCCGGTGCAGGACGGAAGGGTAAAACCCGAACTCGTGGCCATGGGCACCAGTGTATTTTCAACCTCCACCCCCTTGAATGCCTATGCCACTCTATCTGGAACCTCCATGTCAACACCCGGTATTGCAGGTTCGCTGGCATTGCTGGTTCAGCGTTACAAACAACTTAACGGGAATACGGTTCCCCCTTCCACATTAGTGAAAAATGCCGCCTGTAATGCCGCGCAGGATCTTGGCAATCCAGGTCCGGATTACCGTTTTGGATTTGGCCGGATCAATGCGCTGAATGCGGTAAGGATTTTTGAGAACAACCGCTATTTGCTGGGAGCCGGTCTTTCCACGGGAGATATCAGTAACACCAACATTACTGTTCCCGCAGGAACGTCCAAACTGCGTGTGATGCTTACCTGGAATGATCCCGCCGCTACCGCCAATGCCAATCCGGCACTCATCAATAACCTCGACCTGACGGTGATTGAGGGTGCGAATACAACATTACCCTGGATACTGGATAAAAATATTCCTTCTGCCAACGCAACCCAGGCCGTGGATAATGTCAGCAATATCGAACAGGTAACCATTGATAACCCTGCCCCCGGAACCTACACGCTGAGGGTCACCGGCACCACCATTCCGGTAGGGCCGCAATCATTTGCCCTGACATGGATCGTTGACCAGCCCTCTATTGAAGTCATTTATCCTAACGGACCTGAATCATTCAACCCCGGTTCAACAGAGGTCATTACCTGGGATAATTCCGGTGTTACTGGCAACCAAACCGTAGAATATTCACTGGATAACGGCTCCAACTGGACCACGATCAGCAGCAGTGTGGCCCCGGCAACAACCAGGCTTTCCTGGACCGTACCTGCAGGAGCCAATACTTCAACGGCCCTTATTCGAATAAGCAGCGGATCGCTTACAGATATGAGTGATGCACCTTTTAAAATACTGGGCACCACTTCCGGCTTTACAGGAAACGGTACCAGTTGCAATGCCGGCGAAGTGAACTTTAGCTGGAACGCCGTCACCAACGCGACGCATTACGACATTTACAATCTTGATGCCACGGGCAATTTTGCAGTTCTTGCAAGTAATATCGCGGCCACTTCGCATACGGTCACAGGGCTGACACCCAATGCCAGTATGTGGTTTACCATCCGGGCAAAAAACAACAGTACCAATGCCGTTAGCGAAAGGGCGAATGCGATCAACGTGACCGTTTCCAATGGCGGTGGCGGACTGGGTACCGTAGGACCGATCTCCGGACCAACATCCATCTGCGGGACCCCGACAGGAATTGCTTATTCTGTTGCCGCGGTACCGGGCGCCACCAATTATATCTGGACCGCTCCCCCGGGAGCCAATATCGCATCCGGGCAGGGCACCCCTTCCGTGACGGTGAATTATCCCGGTGGAAGTACCAACGGTAACCTGAGCGTAGCTGCCAGTAACGGCACCTGCCAGACAGCGCCTTCCAATCTTGCCATATCGATCAATCCAGCCCCGGCTGCACCGACAAGCGGAGGTAACCAAACCCAGACAGTTTGCCTACCCAACCCGATCCCGACATTAACCGCGACTGCTTCGGTACCCGGCGGACATACGGTAGTTTGGTACAGTGCAGCTTCGGGAGGATCCGTTGTGCCCAGCCCGACATTGAATACTGCCGGCACGGTCACCTACTACGCAGCAAGTTTAAATAACACAACAACCTGTGAAAGCGACACAAGAACAGCCGTAACACTGACCATCACAACCGTAGCACAGGCATCGGTAACAGCGGGTGGAGCCACTACATTCTGCCAGGGCGGATCGGTACTGCTTACTGCCAACAGCGGCAGTTCCTATAGCTGGAGCACCGGCGCCAGTACACAATCCATTACCGTTAGCACAACAGGTTCCTATACGGTAACCGTAACGACCAGTGGTTGTACCAGTACTTCACCTCCAGTGAATGTAACCGTGAACGCTCTACCCACAGCCACGATCACAGCGGGTGGTCCGCTTGCATTCTGCCAGGGGGGAAATGTAGTATTGACCGCATCCGCAGGCAGTACCTGGGCCTGGAGCACCGGAGCGAGCACACAGTCGATCACGGTTGCCAATACCGGAAATTATTCCGTAACGGTTACCAATGCCCAGGGATGCTCGGCAACATCCGCGGCAACGGGTGTAAATGTGAGCCCGAATCCTGTTGTTACGATATCGGCCGCTCCCTATACCAGTTTGTTCCCGGGTCTCGTTACTAATTTAACCGCGAACGTTACACCCACAGGTACGTACAACTATGCCTGGTTCAGGGATAATGTGGCCGTACCCGGAGCTGTTGCACAAACCCTGAACGGAATTGACCCGTACAAGCTGGGCAGTTATACGGTAACCGTTACCAATACAAGCGGGCTTCCCTGCTCGAATACTTCCGCGGCAGTTGTCATTAAAGATTCTGCCATCGCCAAACTGTTCATCCTTCCGAATCCGAACAGGGGAAGATTTGAAGTTGTTTACCATAGCAGCGGAGCCAACTCCTATAACCTGAGGATCTATGATTCAAAGGGTGCGTATGTGTACCAGAAAGCTTACAGCATCAGTTCGCCCTACCAGCGTATGGAGGTGGATATGCGCCACCTGGGTAAGGGACTTTTCCATGTGGTGCTGACAAACAGTGCGGGGAAACGCCTGGCCACGGGAAAGGTGGTGATCCAGTAATCAATCTCCCTGTTATAAAAAAAGCCAGTTGTGATGAACAACTGGCTTTTTTTATATGGGTGAATTTATTTAAAAATATATTTCAACCTGATCATCCCCGCAATCCTTTCACATAATCATAAATACTTTGCTGCGCCGCCTGTGGTTCCAGGCCGGAGGACAGCACCCTGAGATTGTTGGCGCTACCCGTTGTCACATCGCTGACCAGTAATACCGCCTTCTTGTTATCGGCAAGCTGGAAGCGGAGTATGTCATCTACTTCCTTACACATTTCTTTATCATAGATTGGAAAACAGACTTCGATCCGGCTGTGCAGGTTCCGGTTCATCCAGTCGGCGCTGCCCATGAAATATTCCGGTTCGCCGTTGTTATGAAAAACGAATACCCTTGCATGCTCGAGATAGCGGTCGACGATACGGTGTACGGTGATATTCCCGCTTTGTTTAGGTACTCCCGGTGCCAGGGCGCAGATACTCCTTACGATCATCTGTACTTTTACCCCGGCACGGCTTGCCTTGTATAATTTGGCGATCATCGCCCTCTCCTGGAGATTGTTTACCTTGATAATAATGGAAGCCGGTTTGCCCGCTTTGGCATTGTCGATCTCCCGTTCAATCAGCTGGTTAAAGCGCTTGATCATATTGAACTGTGAGACCAGCAGGTGTTTGAAAGGTATCTTCCCGTATTCCCCGGGCTGCACCCTTGATTGGAGATAGGCAAAAAGCATATCCAGCTCATAGCCGAAATCAGGATTGGCCGTAAACAGCACATGATCGGTATAAAACCTTCCGGTCGCTTCATTGAAATTACCCGTGGCCATAAAAGAGTAATCCTTTGTTTGCTGCTTTTCCACCCGCCTGACCAGCGCCACCTTGGCGTGCACTTTCAGGCGGGGAATGCTGTTGATGATCTTTACCCCTGCCGCCTTCATTTTCTTGCTCCACTTGATATTATTGGCTTCGTCGAAACGCGCTTTCAGTTCCACGAACACGGTCACTTTTTTGCCATTCTTCGCCGCGCTGATCAGGGCGTTGACGATATGCGAATCGGCCGCCACCCGGTACAACGTAACATAGATCTCTTTTACATTGGGATCGATGGCCGCTTCATTAAAAAACCGCAGGATATAATTGTAGGAGTGATACGGCAGGTGGAGCATCTTTTCTTTCTCCGTAATGCACTGGAAGATCGATCTTCGGTTATTGAAACCGGGATGGCTGACAGAGGGCCATGATGCATAGGTCAGTTTGCCCTTTTGCGGATTGGGAAGACTACCCAGGTCCTTCAGGTTATGATATCTGCCTCCTTCCACCATTTCTTCGCTGCGCAGAAAGAAATAGTTTTTAACAAAATCCCGCATTTCCGCCGGCATATCCTTATCAAAGAGCAAGCGGGTAGCATGACCGGTCTCCCTTTTCTCCAGTTGCTTTTCTATTTTTTCGGCCAAATCACCGGCGAATTCATCCTCCAGGCTCATTTCCGCGTCGCGTGTGAGTTTTACGCTGTAGGAGCCGTGAATCGTATAGCCGGGGAAAACTTCCTCCAGGTTTTCGCGGATGACATCATCTATAAATACGATATAATGATCATCGCCCAGCATCGGCAGTTCCGTAAAGCGGGAGAGATTGGCGGAAGGGATATTCAGCAATGCATAGGTGTGCTTCCCCGGAGCATCCGGCGCTTCCAGGTCAAGAATAAAATACAGGGCATTGTTCTCGAGAAAAACATTCAGTTGGTTATCCTTATGCAGCAGCAGCGGCTGGAGAAAGGAAAGCACTTTGGATAAAAAATATTCCCGGATGGTTTCCGTATGCTCTTTTCGCACGGGTTCGCCGTAATACAGGCAGATATTGTTCTGCTGCAATTCCGGCAGGATCTGCTGGCGGAGTATCTGTCCGAATTCCTCCTGGTGCTGGTTCACCATCAGTTGCACCTGTCCCACCAGTTCTTTGGGATATTCCTCCCGCAGGGTGGTTTTCTTGGCTTCGATACTGGTAAACGCGAAAATGGAGGGCATCCTTACGCGGAAGAATTCGTCCAGGTTGGAGGAAAATATGGAAAGAAAAGATATCCTGCTGTACAGTGGGACCGTGTTATCAGCCGCTTCCATGAGTACCCGGTGGTTAAAACTCAGCCAGCTCAGGTCGCGGTTCAGGAACACATATTTACTTTCATCTGCCATGGAGTCGTAAGGTTTATGGACTAAGATAATGGTTTTGCGGAAGTAGTGTACTCCTTTTTTCGATTAACCGGGGAGGTATTTTGCTGCAAGTTTTTGCGGGGCCACATTGCAATAAGCGACGGTAAGCGCATCCCGGAACATGGTCTTCCTTACTTTTTTCAGATTGACCAGGGTAAAGCCCATTTTTCCCCATCCTCCCGGTACGGGGTAAATGACGGATGGGTCAAAAGCGCAGAAAACCGATTGATCCGTCAAACTTAGTTTAAGGCTTACCGTCATATCTTTAGCCGAAAGTGTGGCAAAGATTTTCTTTTTTACCCGGAAAGCTGTTCTCTCGAAATGGGGATGTTCATCCGTTTCCTCAAAGGACAGGGCCAGCTTGCGGACTTCATCAACAGTAACCATATCCGTTTGGAATTAATTGTAAATTTAATTTTAAATTAGACCATGACAAAAACCAGGCTGGAAG
>JBGATE010000047.1:0-4156 GCA_044229375.1 Chitinophagaceae bacterium | reverse complement strand
TGGCCAAATTATGGCCGGTGTTCCTCAGTTATACGGTCAGCTTTCTCAATCTTGGAATTTACTGGGGTAACCACCACCATCTTATCCATACGCTCCGGGAGGTAAGAGGAGGTATGCTCTGGGCCAATATGCACCTGCTTTTCTGGTTATCACTGGTGCCATTTGCCACCGCATGGATGGGTGAGAATCACTTTGAAGCGAACACGGTGGCGGCCTATGCGTTGCTGGCCGATTGCTGTGGTATTTCCTATTTTATACTGCTGCTGGTGATAAAAAAAAGCAACCCGGGGAATAATCTGTTACTGGATGTTCTGCATATGCAATCCAGGAAGGGAATACTTTCCTGTATTTTGTTTTCACTGGCGATCCCGGCAGCCTTCCTGCATACTGCACTGGCCGGTGCGCTGATTATTACTGCGGCTGTGTTGTGGCTGATCCCGGACAGGAATATCGAAAAAGTCATCAGCGAAAATTAGGTCACCACTTCCCCCTCCAGGTCATAATCGTAGGCCTTTGTGATCTTCACTTGCACAAATTCGCCAATAGGGAGTTTTTTAGCGGAATGGATCACCACTTCATTATCCACTTCCACTGAATCAAACTCGGTGCGTCCCAGGTAACGGCCCGCTTCTTTCTTATCGATGATGGTCTTAAAGGTCCTGCCCAGTTTTTCCTGGTTGAGTTCAAAGGATATTTCCTGCTGCACTTCCATGATCTCCTGCGCCCTATGTTCTTTTACTTCCACCAGCACGTCATCTTCCAGGTCATGGGCCGAAGTACCTTCTTCATGCGAGTAGGTAAAGATGCCCACGCGGTCAAACCGTTGCGTTTGTAAGAACCCTTTCAGTTCTTCCACATCCTCTTCCGTTTCACCGGGAAATCCGGCGATCAGCGTTGTGCGTAAACAAATACCCGGCACTTTCTCACGGATCGCCGCCACCAGGTCCTCCATTTCTTCGCGGGTGATCTGGCGTTTCATCGCTTTCAGCATATTATTGGCCGCATGCTGAAGTGGCATATCGAGGTAGTTGCAAATATTATCCCGTTCCCGCATCACATCCAATATCTCCAGCGGGAATTTGGAAGGATACGCATAATGTAAACGGATCCATTCGAGTCCTTTTACATCGGCGAGGCGATGGAGCAGGTCGCCCAGCATCCTTTTCTTATAAATATCGAGACCGTAATAGGTAAGCTCCTGCGCGATCAGCATCACTTCCTTCACGCCTTTTTTCACAAGCCCTTCCGCTTCTTTCACCAGTTCTTCGATGGGTTTGCTGAGATGCTGTCCCCGCATCAGCGGAATCGCGCAAAAGGAACAGGTGCGGTTGCAGCCCTCCGAGATCTTCAGGTAGGCATAGTGCTGCGGGGTGGCCAGCAATCGTTCGCCTAATAGTTCCGTCTTGTAATCCGCTTCCAATTGTTTCAGGATCAGCGGGAGTTCCATCGTACCAAAATAGGCATCCACTTCGGGTATCTCGGCTTCCAGGTTATTTTTGTAGCGCTCGCTGAGGCAACCGGTCACATAGACCTTATCCAGTTTGCCTTTCTTTTTCAGCTCCACCTGTTGCAGGATGGTGTTGATACTTTCTTCCTTCGCCTTATCGATAAACCCGCAGGTGTTCACCACCACGATATTGTGATCCAGTTTTTTATTCTCATGCACTACATCGATCTCATTGGCAGCCAGTTGGCCGCTCAGCACTTCACTGTCGACCATGTTCTTGCTGCACCCGAGGGTGATGATATTGACCTTGTCCTTTTTTAATGTTCCCGTTTTCATTCAAGATTCCTTCTTGTGTTTCCCGCTGGTCCGTTGTGACTGCAGCGTGAAATTCCCGTTGCTAAAAATTACTTCTCCAGGCTAAACAAACTATCCACAAATTCATGCTTGTCAAATACCAGCAAATCCTCCATCTTCTCTCCCACACCGATGAACTTCACCGGGATTTTAAACTGGTTCGCGATCGCCAGTACCACGCCTCCCTTGGCCGTACCATCCAGTTTGGTGATGGCAAGGGCCGTTACATCCGTGGCGGCGGTAAAATGTTTGGCCTGTTCCAGCGCATTCTGACCTGTGCTGCCATCGAGCACCAGTAATACTTCATGTGGCGCCTCCGGTATGGTTTTTTGAATCACTCTTTTGATCTTGCTGAGTTCTTCCATCAGGTGCGCCTTATTATGTAAACGACCTGCCGTGTCGATCAGCACTACTTCACTGCCTTTCGCCAGGGCGCTTTGTACCGTATCAAATGCAACTGCGGCAGGGTCACTCCCCATCGCCTGTTTTACGATCGGCACACCCGCCCGCTCGCTCCAGATGGTCAGCTGATCAACGGCTGCCGCCCGGAAAGTATCAGCGGCTCCCAGGAGGACTTCTTTTCCTGCTTTCCTGAAATTATAGGCAAGCTTGCCAATCGTGGTCGTTTTGCCAACACCATTCACTCCCACCACGAGAATGATATAGGGTTTTGCGGGCAGTTCCGAGTCAAATGCGTAACTATTGGATGTGGGTGCATCCACCAGTAAGGCTTCGATCTCCTCCTGGAGCATTTGATTCAATTCCCCGGAACTAAGGTACTTGTCCTTTGCCACCCTTTTCTCGATCCTCTCAATGATCTGTACCGTTGTTTCTATACCCACATCGGCGCCAACCAGCGCCTCTTCCAGGTTATCCAATACCTCTTCATCCACGCTGCTCTTACCCGCGATGGCCTTGCTGATCTTTTCAAAGAAGCCCTGCTTGGTCTTTTTAAGACCTTCATCGAGGCTTTCTTTTTCTTTCTTGCCGAACAGTTTATTGAAGAATCCCATAGTTGTTATTGTGAATGGTCAATGGTAAATGGTGAATGGGAACCCTTATTGCCTGTATTCCTTCTGATTTGTTGAGTGGATCAATTGCCTATTCACTATTCACTATTCACTATTCACCATTCACCATTCACCATTCACGAAAAAAGCCATTCGCTTCCACGAACAGCTTTTAAAAAGTTGAATGCCGCATCCTTATTTCTGAGCCAGGAAATCCTTCACTTTATCCTTATGCACCATTTGCTCTTTAAAAGTATAAGCGCCGGTCTTGGGACTGCGTACAGCCTTGATCACTTTGGTATAATTCTTTGCTTCAGCGGCCTGCTTGGGGTCCTTCTTAATCGCCGTTTTTGCTGCTTTTGCCATGATTTATTATTTGAAAATATGAAAGTTTGGAAACGTGGAAATGTGAAAATTGCTATGGATGCCCGTGGTTCATTCCCACATTCTCACATTTACACATTTATTTACTTGATCTCTTTGTGCGTTGTCACTTTTTTCAGGATCGGGTTGAACTTTTTCAGTTCCAGACGTTCCGGGTTGTTCTTTTTGTTCTTAACCGTGATATAACGGCTGGTACCGGGCTGACCACTGTTTTTGTGCTCAGTGCATTCCAGGATCACCTGTACTCGGTTGCCTTTTTTTGCCATGACTTCTCTTTTTAATTGATTTTATACTGCTGAACCCGGATCAGATATGCTGACCTTTGGCTCTCAGTTCTTTTACGATAGTATACAGACCTTTTTTATTGATCGTACGGATTGCATCCGTGGTCAATTTCAAAGTGATCCACTTATCTTCTTCCGCAAGGTAGAAACGCTTTTTCTGCAAATTGGGCAGAAACCGGCGCTTGGTCTTGATATTGGAGTGAGAAACCTTGTTCCCACCTACCGGCGTTTTACCTGTAACCTGACAAACTCTGGCCATGATTGATACAATTTTTGGGACGGCAAAGGTAGGGGAAAAAAGGAATATTTAAGCAGGAACATGGAAGATTTTTAGTCTAAATCCTTTATTTTCCCCACCAATTGTGGAAAGTCCGGAGGAGCTGGTTTTCAACCTCTAAAATAGACTCAAATTGCCCTTATATTCCTTTCCTGGGGGTTTATAGTACAGCTCTTTTCTGCTGCAGATGGCTAACCGCTACTTTTGCTGAATGCCTGTTTTCCAGTAGCTTCGCAGCTCCTTACCCTTCAACCCAAAAAAGTCCATAAGGTCAGAAACTCAATACTTTAGTGAATAACTCCCGAAACAATAATGTTAACCGGAAAGCAGTAGTTCACTTTGATTTGAGGACCCCATTAACAGATTAACTAATCAACCAATTATATAAAACATGGCATAC